>JAZRXZ010000144.1:0-74084 GCA_045600445.1 Bacteroidales bacterium
CATCTGAGCAGCACCAGTAACCATGTTCTTTACATAGTCAGCGTGGCCTGGGCAGTCTACGTGAGCGTAGTGACGGTTCTGAGTCTGATACTCAACGTGAGCGGTGTTAATAGTAATACCACGCTCCTTCTCCTCAGGTGCATTATCGATCTGGTCGAATGACTTAACCTCTGAAAGACCCTTCTTTGCGAGAACGGTGGTGATTGCAGCGGTAAGAGTAGTCTTACCGTGGTCTACGTGACCGATAGTACCAATGTTTACATGTGGTTTCGAACGGTCAAATTGTTCCTTTGCCATAGTAGTAAATATATTTAAATTGTTTGTATTGTATTGGTCTGAATAATTAAACCCTTGATTTAGAGCCGTCACCGAGAGTTGAACTCGGGACCTCATCCTTACCAAGGATGCGCTCTACCACTGAGCTATGACGGCAGCAGTATTGAGCGGGCAACGAGACTCGAACTCGCAACATTCAGCTTGGAGGGCTGACACTCTACCAATTGAGCTATACCCGCAGTTCGAAAAACCATAGGATTCCCCAAGTTTTGCGGGTGCAAAGGTAGAAATTTTATTTTTAATCACAAAATATTTTTGCGTTTTTTTTAAAATAACCCCCAAAAAAGCAATAAAAAACACTTTTTTGGGGGCCGACTAGTCAAATTTGCACTATTTAAATGTCAATTTAAACCCTAGATTGTGAGTTTATTGACCATTTAATCAGTGTTTTTTCTCTTTTGACTTCAGGATCTGACGCTCCAGAGCCTCCACTGCCTGACTTACGGCATCCTCATAAACTTCGGCAGTCTTAGAAGCATAGAACTGCTCGTCACCGACCTGCACCTTGATGCCGATTTCCTTGTTTGCATTATCAGATGTATTAAGAACTTTCAGCTGAACTTCTGCTATGCGGATATCAGCATGATTTGCTAACTTACCAAGCTTCTTGTTGATGTACTCATTGACAGAAGCAGATGTCTCGAAATTGACAGACTGAATTGTAACTTCCATAGTAAATTCTTTTTAAATTAATAATGTGTATTTAAGGTCTCTCATTTGGCCCTTGGGTGGGCCTGTTTATAATTTTCTATCAGGTCTTTCGGGGTCAGGTGCGTGTAGATCTCGGTCGATTCGAGAGAAGCATGTCCGAGCAGCTCCTTCACCGCCATTAGGTCAGCACCTTCAGCCAGCATATTCGTAGCGAAAGAATGTCTCAGTACGTGAGCACCTTTCCTTGGCAGCTGATCCAGTTCAGACAGATACTTATGGGCAATGCTGGTAACCTTTTGCGGAGACAGACCATTGCCATCCATATCCGTAAAAAGCATCTCTGTCGATCCTCCTACCTCTGCATCCCGACGATCTCTATATTGCTCTATCAAAGACTTCAGTTCCTGTCCAAATGGGATCAGTCTTTGTTTGTTGCCTTTGCCTTTTGTTACCTTGAGCTGCATTGTACTGACATCCACATCCGAGTCCTTCAGTCCTGCGGCCTCAGACCTTCGCATACCTGTGCTATACAGCAGATCGATAAGCAGATGGTCTCGCACTCCATTAAAGTCCTGTCCGTATTCAATCTTATCCAGCAAGAAATTCATTTGTTCCTCAGGAATCCATACCGGAAGATTCTTAGGCACCTTAGGCGAAGGAAGAAGCGTCAGCGGATTTGTTTCAATCAAATTATGCTTACGCAAATACTTACAGAAACTCCTCACGCAACTTACTCTACGTTTGACAGTAGCCACCGACAAATGGTTCTTTCCCATTTCTGCCATCCAACTTCTGACCAAATCAATATCCGGATGCAAGGGATCAAATTCTCCTGTCTTACGAGTGATGAAATCCTCATATTCCCCCAAGTCAGAAGCGTAACTACTCATGGTCTTTTCTGAGTAGTTCTTCTCATACCTTATATAATTTAAAAAGGAGATACAATGAGGATTCATAACTTTTATAAACAACAAGGGTTATGCATGTGTACGCAAACGACGGCTGAGCGGATCCTGCTTCTCTGGCTTGACGAACTTGCTATACAATTTCAAATAAAGTGGCACACTCTGGTTAATGACTCGAAACTTATACCTCTCCCTTTTATTGAGATAGTTGTTGATCGAGAGCGGATAGTATGGCAGTTTCTTATAGTCTCCAGGAAACTCGTAAAGTCCGCAATGACACAAGTTAGAAAGAGCCTGCGAGAAGAGATACGACACTCGGTTGATGAAGACATATCGGATAGCCGACTCGATCTGTGTCTGCTCCATGGCGAAGTCCCACAGATGCTGACAGACAATGAGCAGATCTCCCGTCCTCTTTGGTTTGGCGGTATTCATGATCGACACCTCTCGCTGATAATAGTTATACACTGCAACATTCTCAAAGGCAATGCGACGAGCAAAGAAATAAGCACGAGGTGTGAATTCCTGATCTTCATGGAAGATTCCTTCATGGAACTTCAAGGCATATCGCTCCAAGAATCCACGGCGATAGATGGCAGCCCACGCAGCCGCTGGCATAGAGCATTTAAGCATGAACTGCTCACCCTTGACGGTCTTGCCTCCAGTCTTATCCTCGATCTCATATTTGGTCACTTTACCATCCTCAGCCACCAGATTCAAGCCGAAGCATAGCACATCTAGACGCTCTTTCTCCGCACGTTCAAGCAATCGTGGTGCAAAACAAGCCTCCAAAGTATCATCACTGTCTACCCACCAGATATAATTACCTTTCGCTGCCTTGAAACCGGCATTACGTGCTGCGCTCAGTCCCTTGTTGGCCTGATTGACGATGACCACAGGTGCCGTACGCTCGCCAGACTTGGCCTCACGGGCCAGAAACTCATTAAGTTTATCCATCGAGTCATCGGTCGTACCATCATTGACTGCGATGATTTCGTAGTCATCCGGACCTAATCCCTGATTCCTGACCGAAGCAAGACATCGACCGATCCATTTTGACACATTGTATATCGGGATAATAATACTTAGTCTCATAATACTCAGATTTAGTATTTGTCACTTGCTCCGTCTAGACGGAACACGATACGAAAGGATCCTCCTATCGCTTTTTCCGAAGGATAGGGATAAGGAGTGCTCTCCACAAACGGCGTCCACGACGTGCTACTGATCCTGAAGCTGCCGATCTCTGCCGTATGCTCCACATGCTGACCGATGCAGGCGCAGACATCATAGTCTCCAACTCTCACCAGTCGCAGAGTTGCAGATGCATCCTCCGGCAGTTTCTCGAGCGACACCTCTGCTGGCACGTTGTCTCGTGTCACGAACTCCATCGTCACAGGCACATCCTGCTTGATGACTTCATTAACACGCGCCTCGATCTCCAGGATTTGCTCTTCAGTAGGACAGACCGCTAACTCATAGTTGAGCTTGCTCTTCTTGCGCTCCACATGAGAGTTCCGCGAACGAGGACAGCCGAACATCCTGATCATTGTCTGATTGAGGATATGTTCAGCAGTATGCGCTGGCTCGTATTCATTCTTATTATGCGCATTGAGAATAAGTTCGTTCTCCATTGCCTTATTCAAATTTTGGTTTCAGATATTTGGCAGTATAGGATTCTGCCACCTGGCACAATTCTCGTGGAGTACCCTGGAAGACCAGATTACCACCAGCAGCACCTCCCTCTGGACCCAGGTCAATCACATGATCTGCACACTTGATGACATCGAGGTTATGCTCAATGATAACCAATGTATGTCCACGCTGCAATAGCAGGTCGAAGGCTTCGAGCAAGACTCTCACATCATAGAGATGCAGACCTGTCGTCGGCTCATCGAAGATGAAGAGTGTATGCTGGTCACTTGGTTTCACATGATCAAAACCTCCTCCCTTCGAGCTCTTGACATCGCATAAATCCGACAAGTAGTAAGCTAGTTTCACACGCTGATTCTCACCACCAGAAAGGGTCGATGATGACTGTCCAAGCTTGATATAGCCTAAACCGACCTTCTGCAACGGAAGCAGTCGGCGACGGATTCCATCGCATCCCTCAAAGAACTCCAGCGCCTCATCGACAGACATGTCGAGCACATCAGAGATATTCTTGCCATTGTAGAGCACCTCGAGCACATCACTATTAAAGCGCTTACCGTGGCAGGCTTCACACTCCATGACCAGATCGGCCATAAACTGCATCTCTACTGTGATGGTACCGTCACCTTTACACTCCTCACATCGTCCTCCCTCTACATTGAAAGAGAAAGTAGCCGAGGTGAATCCCATCTGTTTCGACAACGGTTGATCGGCAAAGAGCTTTCGTATCTCCTCGTAAGCCTTCATATAGGTAGCAGCATTACTGCGCGAAGACTTACCAATCGGATTCTGGTCAATGAATTCAATATTCTGGATGCGGCGCATATCTCCCACAAAACCAGCAAAAGCACCTGGAGCATCAGACGCCTCTCCCAGATGGCGCAGCATACCGCGATAAAGTATGTCACGCACCAGTGTCGACTTACCCGAACCTGAGACGCCTGTCACAACGGTCATCACACCCATCGGAATCTTAGCCGAAATATCCTTCAGATTGTTGTGTACTGCGCCTTTGATCTCTATGTAGCTACTCCAAGGACGCGTTGCCTTTGGCACAGGAATCTTCTCTTCTCCCGTCAGGAACTTAGTCGTAAACGAAGCATCACGTTCCTTCGAATCCACCTTGACAGGTCCCTGATAAACGATCTCTCCGCCGAAACGTCCAGCACGAGGACCGACGTCAATCAGATAGTCAGCCGAGCGGATGATCTCCTCGTCATGTTCAACGACAATTACCGTATTGCCCTGATCGCGTAATTCCCGCAACACATGAATCAGTTGATCGGTGTCGCGACTGTGCAGACCGATGGATGGCTCGTCGAGTATATACATTGATCCGACCAAAGCAGAACCCAATGAGGTCGCCAAGTTGATACGCTGTGACTCACCACCAGACAGACTATTCGAAAGTCGGTCAAGCGTCAAATAAGAGAGGCCGACCTCCTGCAGGAAGTGCAGACGATTCTTGATCTCCGAAAGCAGACGCTTGGCAATGACAGCATCATGCTCATCAAGCTCCAGATCTTCAAACCAAGAGATCAATTCTCCCACAGACATGCGTACGATGTCGGTGATATTCTTACCGTTGATGCGCACATAAGAAGCCTCTTTTCTCAGACGCGACCCCTGACAATCCGGGCAGATGGTCTTACCTCTGTAGCGAGCCTGCATCACACGATACTGTATCTTATAGAGATTCTCCGACACCATTTGGAAGAAGTCGTCAATACCATAAAGGACCTTGCTCTCTTCCCATCCGGTCACCTCGCTCATCTGAGCATTCTCTTCTCGCTCCTTGCGCGACATCACGCCTGCAGGAAACCCTTTCCAAAGCAGATCTTTCTGCTCCTGCGTGAGCTGATAATAAGGGCGATGCACCGGGAATGGCTGTCCGTCGCTGAGAATCACCTCCCCCACACGGCTGATGAAGTATTTCTTCCATTCCGACATCTTATCACCTCGCCAAGGGACTACACAGTCCTCAAAGAGTGACAACGCCTTGTTCGGAATGACCAGATCTTCGTCAATACCCATCACCTTGCCGAAGCCCTCACACTTCGGACAGGCACCCATCGGAGAGTTGAAGTTGAACATCATCTCCGAAGGCTCCTCAAAAGTCATACCGTCAGCCTCAAAGCGCTTGCTGAAAAGATAGACGCCTTCCTCTGGCACCTCAGCGCTCTTGCTACCGAATGATTTGAGCAACATCTCGCCATCTCCCTCATAGAAAGCGGTTTCCACGCTATCGCAGAAACGACTGATAGCTGCCTGATCGGCCAGTGGCAACTGAAATCTATCCACCACCAGATTGAATGGAGCAGCCATCACCTGATCGAGCTTAACGAACTGACCATTGCTCTCTGCTCGTGAGAAACCAGACTTGGTCAACACCTCGATATGTTGTTCTAAAGTTCTACCCTCTGGCACATCCATCCGCACCAGTATCGCTACCTTCGTTCCATCTGGCATCTGCTGAGCGCGCTGTAGCACATCTTCAGTTGTATGCTTCTTCACCAGTTGTCCACTAATCGGACTAATGGTCTTACCAACACGGGCAAAAAGCAGTCGCAAGTAGTCATAGATCTCGGTCGATGTACCTACCGTGCTTCGAGGATTACGCACCACTACCTTCTGCTGGATAGCCACTGCAGGTGGGATGCCGAGGATATAGTCACACTCCGGCTTGCCCATACGTCCTAAGAACTGACGTGCGTATGACGACAGCGACTCCACATAGCGGCGCTGACCTTCAGCATAGAGCGTATCAAAGGCCAAACTGGACTTGCCCGAGCCTGAAAGGCCCGTGACTACGACCAGCTTGCCACGCGGAATCTCAACATCAATATTCTTCAGATTGTTGACTCGCGCTCCTTTGACAAAAATGTTGCCTTCTTCGCTCATGAATTATGAATTCTCAATTATGAATTATGAATTCTTCAATTCCAACCTCACAACATTCTCCACATGCTGTGTATGTGGGAACATATCCACCGGCTGAATGTCCGTCACACGATACTTCACGTCGAGCAACTGCAGGTCACGTGCCTGAGTAGCAGGATTACAGCTCACATAGACGATGACCTTCGGCTCCGCATTCAAGATCACATTGACCACATCCTCATGCATACCAGCACGTGGAGGATCGGTGATAATGATGTCCGGACGGCCATGCTCTGCGATGAAGTCATCGGTCAAGATATCCTTCATATCGCCTGCATAAAATAAGGTATTCTCAATGCCGTTGAAAGCCGAGTTGATCTTAGCATCCTCGATGGCGTCAGCCACATACTCAATGCCGATGACCTTACGGGCGTTACGAGCCACGAAGTTGGCGATAGTACCAGTGCCGGTGTAGAGGTCGTAGACGAGTGGTTTAGCCTCAGCATCAGCCGCCCCTTCCAATCCAGCAAAGCGACGGGTATGCTTATACAGCTCATACGCCTGCTTTGAGTTCGTCTGATAGAATGACTTAGGACCGACCTTGAACTTCAGGCCCTCCATCTCCTCTACCATGTGGTCCTTGCCAAAGTAGCAATGCACAGGCAGGTCACCCCACGCGTCATTCTGCTTCTGGTTAATGACATACATCAGCGAAGTGAACTGTGGGAACTGCTCATGGATAGCCGACATCAGCTGCTCAATCTTCTTCTCGTCCGATTCGCCAAAGATCACGATCAGCATCTTCTCACCAGTCGATGCTGTACGTACCACCATGTTACGGAGCAAGCCATGCTGCTGGCGCAAGTCAAAGAAAGTCAGGTTATGCTCGATTGCGTATGCACGGATCCAGAGACGAACCCCATTAGAGATCTCCTCCTGCAGATAGCAGTGTTCGATGTCGAGCACCTTATCAAAACTATCTGGGATATGGAAGCCGAGGCCTGGCTCGAATGGAATCTCCTTACCCTCAGCGCGCAGACGATCCATCTCCTCAAACGAGATCCATTTCTTGTTCGAGAACGTAAACTCCAGCTTATTACGATAGCGGAATGGCTGACCCTCGCAAAGAGCCGCCTGATGGTCAGGATCAGCGCAACCATCGATAGGCGAACACTCCGGGAGTTCCACCTTGCCGATGCGGGTCAACGCATCCATGACCTGCTGCTGCTTGAAGCGCAACTGCTCAGCGTATGGCACATGCTGCCACTTGCAGCCACCACACACACCAAAGTGCTGGCAGAATGGCTGCACACGGTTAGGCGATGGCTCCACCATGTTGACGATCTTACCTTCGGCATACGAACTGCGTGACTTCAGGATCTGCACATCGCACACATCGCCTTCAGCAGCGAATGGCACGAACAGCACCTTGCGGATCTGGTTACCCTCTTTGTCACGGCTGGCACCGCCGTTGGCACCGATGCTGTCAAAGTGAGCTACACACTTACCTTCAGCAGCATATCTTTCTATCTTGATTCCCTTCAGCAAGGGAAGTTGTTTTCTCTTACGTTCCACTATTTAACGTTTTAACTCTTTCACTTTTTTACTTTAATCGACTCGCCCTTCTGGTTGACAATAGCTCGATAGAAATCCTCACTATACTTAGGATGCTTTGGCGACTTAGGAAGACCCCATTGCGTACGCTCGAACTTACCATCCTTCTCAACTTTGACATTTCCATCAAGGTATTTCACCAACAGATGAATGGCAAGGTCCTGATAACGGAGCGTAGCATTGTCAGCCTCAGCGCAAGAATAATTGGTAAGATAATCTGTTGCTTCCTGCCACTTACCAGCTTCCACCAGAGCCATCGCCTCAGCGTCAATCTCTTTTTCCTGCTGATCCCAGCGATCGAAAAGTTCCTTACGTACAGCTTCAATTTCAGGGCTCATCAGGTCCCAAGTCGTGTATCTCTGCTGAGCCACCCACGAGGTCATCCAGAATAATGATGTCCAAGAGAATGTCAGCATATCACCATTACCAACAGCTAAGCATCTCGGGGCTTTGCTGATATTATTATAGATTGGCACATAAAGTGCCGAAGCAGCATCATCTACACCGAACCAAGTCTTTGCACCTACTTCACGCGGCAACCAGCCTCGCATCTCTGCTACAAAAGTGAAGCCTGTCTGCTGAGTTCCGATGGCACGCTCGTGCGTATACTCCACGCCATCGACCTCCCAAGTCATAGGACGCCAACGATAAGGACTATGGAATGGACCACCACCCACATCCTGTGTCATATCCCAAGGCGTTCCCTCATAATGATCTGCCAGTCCTTGCTGCACATCGCGATGCGAGAGCAGGCGGTCAGGCTTCACATAGAGAGGCAGAACAGGGACGTCCTCTCCCTTCTCGTTGACATAGCCAGTAGCCGTTGGCTTGCCCTGCATATCCACGAATGGGAAATACTTATCCATGCCACTAGCCACGCTATTGAACCAGCTCCACACGCGACCATCACAAGCACGGAAAGCACCAAAATCGGCATCTCCGAAAGCCTTAGCAAAGTCAAAGTTCTCATCGGTTCCCTTGGTGTCATACTTACCGCATTCACGAGCAAAGGTGATCAGATCTGTACTGAAATAGCAGCTATCGCCTACCTCATAACGCTTATAGGTCTTTGTAGTGAGGCCCGAACCCTCATAATTGATCATACTCTTCACCTTCGCGATCTTGCGACCTTTCTGTGGGAAGGTATGTATACGAGCCTGATTAGCATGACAGGCGACACAATCCTCTGGTATCAGTCGGGCCACCCACACAGCACCTTTCTGACCGATAGCCTGGGTCTCTCCGATCTGCTGGCCAGGCGTTCCCTTGCCGATAAGGTCCATCACCCAAATCTCGTTTGGATCACCGATCGAGAAAGTCTCTCCCGAAGAATAATAGCCATATTCCTCTACGAGCTGTGTCATGATCATAATGGCCTCACGTGCTGTCTTGGCGCGTTCCAAGGTAATATAGATCAACGAACCATAATCGATCATCGCTGTCGTATCACACAATGCGTAGTCTCCCCCCCAAGTTGATTCTGCAATAGTCACCTGCCACTCATTGACGTTACCTACCACACGATAGGTCTCTGCTGGCTGAGGAATCTGTCCGATCGGCTTCTGGCTGTCCCAGTCGATGACCTGACGCATCTCACCAACCGCATGCTTGGCAGCTGCCGTGTAATAAAGCTCACCATACAACTGATGGCTGTCTGCATTATAACTAATCATTGTAGCGCCATTAACCGACGCTTTTTTACCCACCAGCATATTTGTACACGCCAAAGCAGGAAGAGCTAGCAATAATGCCAAAACTGGGAGAATATACTTTTTCATGAACAGATTGTTTACTAATATCAGGATTTACTTTATCTACGCGCAAATATAATGAATTATTTTGATTCCGCCACAAACGGCAACAAAAATCGCTGTTTTTCATCCCAAATAGACAATATCTCTTGCGCAAAGCCATGTATAGATGCACTTTTAGTGTGCAAATAATCTTAGAACTGCTTCTGTTCTGAGATCTTTGTCTCGTTGCCACAATAGTCGGTGGCGAAGATTTCGATCTTATGATTCTTACCGGCTGTAATGCCATAGTGGACAGGCTGCCCGAAGTAGCGGCCACGATTGTCCATGTTGAAAGGAACGAACTTGCCGTCGATCAGGACACGGAATTTCTTGATGCCACTCTCCTCGTCGAGGACACTGATCTGCATGCTGTTGTGTGTGGCATTGAGGATCTTGACCTGAGGCGCCTTATCATCGCGGAGGACGACGAAGCGACCAGCCTCACGGGTACGTGCCACCATGGTGTTCGGACGGTCGTGCTGCGCTGGTTTAAACACGCTGCCTGAGGCAATGCCAGAGGCGTCGAGATTAGCGACATAGAGTTGCTGGATATTCTCCAAACTGTCAGGGAGTTCGATGCTGAATGCGCAATACTTATGCATCGGGACATCGTAGCGTCCAACGGTGTAGACTTTGGAGAAGGCTGGGAGAGGGTACTCCTCGTTGCGCTCTACGCTGACCAGCTTGCCTTTCTTGTTTTTGATACGCTTAGTGACTTTGCGTACACCCATCGCCTTGTCAGTGACGCGGAAACGCAGCGGCAAGTCGGTATAGAAAGTACCTGCGGGAATCTGCATGCGGAAACCTGCAGTATCGATGCGCTGTGTCTTGAGAGCTTCTACCCATAACGTGTTGTCTGGCTGGACATAAGGAGCAATCTCGGCGCGCTTTCCCTGCACGGTGAAGTCGAGCGAGGTGAGGTTGCCATGCGCATCCTCGAGCTCGTAGACGAAATGATAAAGACGCTCCTCACAGAAATCTACCAAGCCATCACCCAACGAAGGATCGACCTGCTGGAGGAGATTGCCTGGCTCGATAAAGGACTTCATGATCATCGATTTGTCATTGACCCAGGCGGCGTAGTCGGTGAGCGAATTGGTGTAGCGCGTCTCGCTGAAACGGAAGGCGTCCTGCTTGAAGTGATAGAGCAGCTGATACTTTGAATCTTTGTCGGTAGCGCCCTCTGCACCAGGGATTTCGAGATATAATCGCAACTCCTTGACACCATACTTATTGGCCTGGCCATCCATATAGTCGTAAGCTTTGATACCGAGGCCGACCTTACCCCATGCCGTGAGTGGCTTGGTGACGGTGCCGCCCTCTCCGCCGCGTGTCGCACAGAGACCTGTGACGGTGCTGACCTGACGCGATTCCTCGCCATTAGCGGCACCCTGACCTGCCTGTGGATAGAGATAGACGTGGCTGATGCGAGGGGCTTGCGTGTCCTTGAGTTCGCGGAGGAAGTACATCATCGGATCGTAGCACACATCGTCATCATCGTCAGGGATATTACGGAGCTCGAAGTGGACGTGAGGACCTCCCGAACTGCCCGTGTTGCCGCTCAGCGCGATGACTTGACCCTCCTTGACAGGGATCTCGTCGGGAGCGAAGGTAGCGTCGATGTTGTTGGCCTCGTCCTGTACCTGACGGGCTCGCACCACCTGCCAAACTTCATCGCTGAAATCGCTGAGGTGGCCATAGACAGAGGTCAAGCCTAACGCTGGATGCTCGACGTAGAGCACCAAGCCGTAGCCGTATGCATTGATGCCGACGCGACGCACGAAGCCATCGGCAAAGGAGTGGACGGGATGGCCAATCGTCTGGTCTGACTTGAAGTCGAGACCGCTGTGGAAATGATTAGGACGCAGCTCTCCGTAGCTACCCGAGAGGGCGCGAGCAACATCGGTCATAGGAAGCTGATAATGACGGCCCTGATCGACGACGGGAGGCGCGTCCTGAAAGCGCTTGAGAGGCTCCTCGGCTGGCAGTTCCTCGGTGAGTTCGTCCTGCGGCTGGGCCTGGGTGCACTGAGGGAAGATGAGTGCGGAGAGCAGCAATTGACACAATATAAATATACGATTCATTCTAATTCGGATTTGGTTGGTGCAAAGATAAAGAATTTTTGTGAGCCGTGCAAGAGCAACGGAAGCATTTGCCAAGTAAATCTATCATTTTTACAGTTTTTTAGAACATTCTGATTTTTTTGCTCGCATTCCTCTTTCATTATTTGTTTTCTAAAAGAAAAACGCTCAAATTTGCATCGTGCAGCGTTTCAGCGACATACATACTCATCGGCCAGGCAAACCAGGATCGATCCTCTCCATTTCGGCCCACGACGTGGAGCAGGTGGTGATGAGCAATGACCGACGCGAGACGGAGCAATACTACAGCCTCGAGCTGCATCCGTGGCACCTGGCGGGGCGACAGGACATCGACGCGTATGTCTCGATGGCCCAGAAGTTGCGTGATGACCCTCATTTTGTTGCGATCGGAGAGTGTGGCCTCGACGCGCTGTGCGACACTCCCATCCCTTTGCAGAAAGAAGCCTTCCGCGCCGCTTTACTGGTGGCCGAGGAGCTCGATAAACCCGTCATTATCCACTGCGTAAAGCTGTGGGCAGAGTTAATGGCGTTGACCAGAGGACACCAGGGACAGCTGATCATCCACGGCTTCCGCAAAGGTCCTGAATTAGCAAAGCAGCTGCTAGACGCGGGGTTCTCGCTGAGCTTAGGACAGCACTTTCATCCAGAGGTAATGGAGATCGCACCGCCTGACCGACTTTTTTCGGAAACGGATGAGATGTAATGTAAAATTATAGAGAATTGACGTAATACGCAGAAATATATAACATTCATAATACTTTCCCCAATGAAAAAGATTCTTCTACCAGCTTTGGCAGTGATGCTGACAGCGATCGAATGTACTGACAAGAAAGCTAAAGACAACGTCGAACCGACAGCCATCGATACGCTGGTGGCTGACTGGGATGAGACCAGTGCGCCAATGCCAATCCACGTGATGTTTGACTATAACGAAGAAACAGAAGAGCTCATCAACCGTGGCATGATCCATATCTTCGCATCACAGGAAGATTCGGCACTCTATGCTCCTATTGCTGGCACATATAAGACCATCTACAGCAGCGGCCAGCCACAAGCCATGAGCTTCTCAAACCTCCAGGAGGGCAAGGAGTGGGGAGTGGTCATCGATGGCAAGTATTCTTACTGCATGAAGGGCCTGCGCTATTCGGCCACGGGCGTCGATAACTTAGGCTTTGCGTTCAATGATAAGTTCTTGCAGAGCCACGAGATGCTGACGCTCAAGTTCCCTGAAAATACCGCTCCTGCCTATGTGCTCGACTCGCTGCGTGTACGCTATAATAATGATGTGAGAAGCAGCTACACCTGCGCCACCTCTGCTGATGAGAAGTTCACGCTCTACTCCGTGCAGATGGAACCAAAAGATGGCAAGTGCCTCGGCATGAGAGTATTGTCAGACAATGGCACCCTCTACATCTATGAAGAGTGGGCTGAAGAATATAATGACATGAGCGCCTGGCATGTGGATGACGGCGGCGAGTACTACCCATTCCAGCCTATCGCAGTATCGAAGAGCGCCAAGGGTTACGACATCTTCTATCATGAGAGCGCTCCAGAGAGCTCGACCTACGCTGCGCTGATGTTGCGCGATGGCAAGTTCGAGAGCTACGACTTCGCCGGCTATTACTACGCCATCGACTATACCCCATCGCCTGATCCATGCCAGCTGCCAGAGGGTTCTGAGCTAAAGGCCGAGCTCGATGGCTATAAGGTCTGGATTCACACCGACACGGAGCCTACCGAAGATGATCCTGCTGGCGTCTTTTCTGTATATTACAGCAAGCCGGAGTCAAGCGATGTCTACTTTATCGTGAAGACTGGACAGAACCCTAAGGCATACGAGAAGTGGGACAACGAAAACGAGGTATGGGTTCCTACGGAGGACGTACAGACAGCCAGCGAGGCCTACATCGTCAAGCATCCTGAGTGGGACAACTACTATCTGATCCTCCAAGGAAGCGCAGACTTGCGCAACACCATGACCTACGTCTGCTACCTCCCTGTCTACACCATCGAGCCATATTTCCGCTGGGTACGCACCAACTCTGGTTTCCAGGGTATGGACGAGAGTGGCAAGCACATGAAGTTCGAGAACTATGGTTACTACAGCGAGGGTGGCCGATACACCATCTGCAGATATTATGACTTCGACTTCAATCTTGTGAAGGAGGAGCCGGTAGAAGAATAAACAACTATGAAAAGATATTTCTTGCTTTTCTCGCTGCTACTCACGGGATTGTTCTCTGCAGCGATGGCACAGATCAAAGGCCACTCATACTACGCTTTTGCGACCATGCTGAGTGATGAGATTCCATCGGCCATCATGCTCGAAGTAGAGAATGACGGCATGCTGGCACTCGGCATGATCATGTACGAACAGACAAAAGAGCCGATCCTGCTCTATGGCCGACGCGACCGTCAGGACAAGAACCTCCTGCACATGGAGGAGCACCTGCTCAACGGCCAGTGGACAGGCAAGCTGGACCTGACCATCGAGAACGGTGCCATCAAGGGTGGTGTGTGGAAGACACCACAGGAAGACCGCTCGTATGAGATCTCGGTCAAGAGGACCGTACCGTTCCCCTACGACGTCATCCGTACCTTCTTCATGCCAGCTACCAAGAAGGACATGAAGGGTCACTATATCAACTACATCCGTCAGGGCAAGGCCATCAGCAATGACCGCGCGCTCAACGTCATGCTACAAGAGACAGACAAGTATGGCTTTGTCAGCATCGAGCAGTCGGCCAAGACATTAGTGATGGGCAACTTCGACGCAACGGGCGAGAACAGCCTCGCCTTCACTGATTATCGCTCTGAGAAGCCGACCAACGTTGATATCAAGTTCTTCGACAACTTTGCCGTCGTCTCCGCTCCTGATGCCGAGGAAGGCTCGGACGCCGCACAGGCAGAAGGCTTCTACATCCGAGAACCAGGCGTGCAGGAAATGACGTCATGGAGTCCTGCAGGATCCGAGTTATTCTCCGTCCGTGCCCGTCTGGAAGATGGCGTTCCATCGCTCATTGTCAGTAAGAAACGCTACGAAATGGAGAAAGAGATGTTTATGGAGGATCCTAACCTTAAGTCGGACCGCCATCAGCTGAACAATGTGCAGGGTCGTGTCATCGACATGTTTATCGGAGACATCGGACAGGACATCAATCCTTACCTCTGGCTGCTGCTCGAGGATCATACCGTGCAGATGATCTCGCTCATACGCTTCCGACTGACGGGTGTCAACTACGTGAGCGATCCATTACCAAACGTCCGAGATATCCAGTATTTCTCATTCAGCGATCCGAATGCTCCGGCTAAGACTTCGGAGAACGAGGAGGAAGGAGAAATCATCGATGGATGCTTTGTCTATGGCATTGACTCCGAAGGCAAGGCGCATGATCTCAGTCCTTCATTTGATACAGGAGACTTCATCTGCAACCCTGAGAAAGACCCTATCGTAGGAGATGGCTATCTGGGCTTAGGCGAAGACTGGAGCATCCATATCATCGTCAAGAACAAGAATGAAGAAACCAGCTACTTCGGACACTACTGGCACATCGACGACCCGAATCTTGAAGGAGGTTATAAGGTGGGTTACCGCATAACCCGCAAACGTAACAACCAGGGAGGTGGCATGGAGGAAATTCCTTGTGACATTGAGGGTACGTTCATGTATCGACACGACACCGAGCATGAGTGGGAAGACATCATCGTCACCCCGGGCGATGGCTTGGAGTTCACGCCGAAGAATAAGAAGGTCAAGTACACTCGTGTACACGAATTAGGATAAGACGTGAATAAAGAAACTAAACGACTAATCATAGCGCACCTGTCTATGGCAGGTGCGTGTGCATTCTGGGGACTGATGGCTCCGCTCGGCAAGGACGCGATGACCCACGGGCTCGATGGCATCACGATGGTGTCCTTCCGTGTGCTGGGTGGCGCGATCCTCTTCTGGCTCACCTCTTTATTTGTCAAGAAGGAGCACGTGCCGATGCGCGATAAGCTACGCTTTGCCGGTGCAGGATTACTCGGTCTCTGCTTCAATCAGTGCTGCTACACCATCGGTCTCAGCCTCACCTCTCCGGTCAATGCCAGCATCGTGACTACCTCGATGCCGATCTTTGCAATGATCCTCTCGGCCATCATCCTCAAGGAGAAACTAACGGGCATGAAGGTAGGCGGCGTCCTCATCGGCTGTGTGGGTGCACTCATCCTCGTGCAAGCCAGTGCCAACGCACTCAGCGACAAGGAAGGAAACCTCACGGGCGATCTGCTCTGCCTCGGCGCGCAGTTCTCCTACGCGTTGTACTTGAGTCTATTCAATCCGCTCATCAAACGCTACAATGTCTTCACTGTCAATAAGTGGATGTTTCTGTGGGCAACACTCATGATCCTGCCTTTCTCTGGCCACCACGTCATAGAAACCGTGAGCCAGGGAGTACCGATGAAGACTTGGATGGAGACCTTTTATGTCGTCTTCTGTGGCACGTACCTTGGTTACATCCTGACTATGATTGCTCAGCACACCTTGCGCCCTACGGTTGTCAGTGTCTACAACTATGTGCAGCCAACCGTCTCAGTCACAGTATCGCTGCTTTTGGGTCTTGCAGTCCTGAAATACAGTCATTTCCTCGCTATTCTGCTGGTATTTACGGGAGTGGGCATGGTGATCTTTTCGCAGAAACACAAGCATAAGAAAGTATGAAATTTGAGATTTGCGCCAACGGCATTGCCAGCTGCTTAGCCGCTCAGGAAGGTGGAGCCGACCGTGTGGAACTCTGCCACGGAATCCCTGAGGGTGGCACGACGCCGTCCTTAGGATGCATCCGTACGGTGCGACAGCATCTTGACATTGGCCTCAACGCAATCATCCGTCCTCGCGGAGGCGACTTCCTCTATACGCCTCTCGAAATTGAGGAGATGGAGGCCGACATCCATGCAGCTATTGAAGCTGGTGCTGACGGCCTCGTCTTCGGCTGTCTCACAGCGCAAGGCGACATTGACTTGCCTGCTATGGAGCGACTCATGAAGGCAGCAGGAGATCATCCCGTGACCTTCCATCGCGCCTTTGATGTGTGTCGGGATCCTCATTTGGCATTGCGACAGATAGAAGAACTTGGTTGCGCTCGCATTCTCACCTCCGGCCAGCAGCCGACGGCTCCCCAGGGCGCTGCACTCCTGCGCGAACTGCAACAGGGAGCCCGTTCGGTCATCCTCATGGCCGGCTGTGGTGTCAATGAATCGAACATCGCTCAGCTCGCTGCCGACACTGGTATCCAGGAGTTCCACTTTTCGGCGCGAGAGCCTATCGCCTCGCAGATGCAGTATCGCAATCAGAACATCTACATGGGTGCTCCTGATGCTGACGAGAACACGCTGATGGTCACGACGGTTAGACGCGTAAAGGATACCATCGCTGCAAGTAATTTGTAATTCGTAATTTGTAATTAGCTAATGCTAGAAACTCTCCTCGCCTTCCTCCTCTCCTTCATGCCGGCCAGTGACCGTGCAGATTATACCGAAGACTTCTTCCGCGGCAACGTGCAGGAAGCCATTGATGCACGCAACGAAGCTGCATGGACCTTGCCCGACGACGTCTTCCAGCACTTCGTCCTCCCGATCCGCGTCAACAATGAGAACCTCGACAGCGCACGTTTCTACTTCCACAAGGAACTCGCTCCGATCGTCAAAGGCCGCTCCATGCGCGACGCTGTGCTTGAGGTCAACCACTGGTGCCACGAGCACGTGACCTACCAGCCGAGCGACGCTCGTACCAGCGCTCCGTTGGCCACGCTGAAGACCGCTTGGGGACGCTGTGGCGAGGAGTCGACCTTCCTGGTCAGCGCACTCCGCTCGGTAGCCATCCCTGCGCGTCAGGTCTATACGCCTCGCTGGGCGCATACCGATGACAATCACGCTTGGGTCGAGGCTTGGGTCGATGGCGAGTGGAGTTTCCTCGGTGCCTGCGAACCGGAACCTGTGCTGAACCTCGGTTGGTTCAATGCTCCTGCGAGTCGCGGATTGCTCATGCACACCAAAGTCTTTGGCGACTGGCACGGTCCTGAGGAGGTCATGAGCCGCACGCATCAATACACCGAGATCAACGTCATCAGCAACTATGCACAGTGTGCCACAGCTACGGTGGAAGTGCACGACGCAACTGGCCATCCTGTCGCTGGCGCAGACGTCAACTGGCAGATTTACAACTACGCAGACTTCTTCACCGTCAGCCATCAGCAGAGCGATGCAAATGCACAGTCAACCCTCACCGCTGGCTTAGGCGACATGATGATCACCGCCTATAAAGATGGATCTTTCGGCTTTGCCAAGGTCAATTTCCGCGACACCACGAAGCCAACCATCGTCACGCTCAATCACAAGATCGGAGAAGCCTTCGAAGAGGATTTCGATATCGTCCCACCTGCGGAGCATAACAATCAGCCACTCGTCACCCCTGAGATGCGTGCTGAGAATGACCGACGCATGGCATACGAGGACTCTATCCGTCTGGCCTATCGCGCCACCTTCCCTACTTTGTCAAAACTTACAGAGCTTGGTATCAATGACGCCACCGAGCAGCAGCTGATACTCACTTCCGAGGGCAACTACCAGACGCTTCTCTCCTTTTTAAATAATGCAAGTGCAAAAGGCAGCGACGCTCTGCGTCATCGTGCCGTCGAACTCCTGCAGACACTCACTGAGAAGGACCTGCGTGATGTCCCTGCCACCGTCCTTGAAGATCATCTGCACAACACTCCGCTCGAAGCCTCTGCTAAGCACGTCCTGAGTCCTCGCATCTCCGACGAGATGCTCACCCCTTGGCGCAGCTCACTTCTCAAAGAGATGCAAAAGACTTTCTCTGCTGAGCAGTTTGCACAGTTCCGTCAGCATCCTTCGCTTATCGCAGAGTGGTGCAAAGAGAATATAAAGGTACAGGACGAACTGACTATCGGAGGCACCTACACTACCCCGATGGGTTCATGGCGCTCTCGCACCTCTGACAGCAAGTCATTGCCTATTCTTTTCGTGGCGATGTGCCGCGTCTTAGGTATCGAGGCATGGATAGACGCTGTTACTGGAAACACATTCTATATAGTTAGGAGTGAGGAGTTAGGAGTGAGGAGTGAGCCTCAGCTCGTATCCTTCGGAGACAATGACAAGAAAGAGTATCTTACCGCGAATCTCCAGCTCACCTTCAAGCCTCAGAAATACGTCGCCGACCCAGAGTACGCCCGTCACTTCAGCCTCTCTCGCTATGACGGCAACGCCTTCTCTCTGCTTGCCTACGATGACTTCATGCCTCTCAGCGCGTCATTCAGCAAAGGCATGGAAGTTGAAGCCGGCTACTACCTCCTGACCTTGGGTCAACGTATGGCTGATGGCAGCGTGCTGGCACATGTCAAAGGCTTTAATGTCAACGAGAATACTACCCAGGAGCTCACCCTCCGTCAGGACAACGACGCCGTCTCCGTCATCGGGTCCTTCAACTCCGAAGCACGCTACACCTCCCTCGATGGCCAGGATCTCTCCGTCCTGCAAACCACCGGCCGTGGCTACTTTGTTGTGGGGTTATTAGGCGTCGGCCAAGAACCTACTAACCACGCGCTCAAGGACATCGCCCTCCGTCGTCAGGAACTCGAAGCCTGGGGTCGCACCCTCCTGCTCCTCTTCCCATCGCGTCAGGATTATGACAAATACATGAAGGATCCTATCGCCGGCCTCCCATCCAATGTCGTCTTTGGCATTGACGAGTCAGGCGCCATCACCTCCGAGATCCGTCAGGGCATGAAGCTCAGCGAGCAGACGCCATTGCCATACATCCTCATCGGCGACACCTTCAACCGCGTCGTCTTCGAAAGCCACGGCTACACCATCGGCTTAGGAGATCAACTTGTAAAAGTAATCAAAAATCTCTAAATACAATCACATGAAAAAGATTTTTGTCACGCTGGCGTTATCTGCCTGCCTGTTGCCAACTTTCGCGCAGCAACTTCCTTGGGACAATGCATCGACCGAGCCCTATATCCCTACCGCCGAGAACCTGGCCGAGCGCGAGGCTTTCCAGGACACCCACTTCGGCATCTTCCTCCACTGGGGCCTCTATGCCATGCTGGCCACGGGCGAATGGACGATGACCAACAAGGACCTCAACTATCAGGAATACCAGAAGCTCGCGGGTGGTTTCTATCCCGCTTCGTTCGATGCCAACGAGTGGATTTCGGCCATCAAAGATGCGGGTGCAGGTTATATCTGTCTCACCTCCCGCCACCATGACGGTTTCTCGATGTGGAACACTGCACTATCTGACTATAACATCGTCAAAGCCACGCCTTTCAAGCGCGACGTCGTGGGCGAACTCGCCGAGGCTTGCCACAAGCAGGACGTCCGCTTCCACCTCTATTATTCGCTCATCGACTGGTGGCGCGATGACTGTCCGCGTGGTCGCACGGGCTTAGGTACTGGCCGACCAGGCACGGGCATCGACTACCCGCACTACTATCAGTTCATGAAAGATCAGTTGCAGGAACTCCTCACCCACTATGGCAAGGTCGGTGCCATCTGGTTCGATGGTGTATGGGATCAGGATCAGCACCCCGACTTCGACTGGCACCTACGTGGCCTCTACGACCACATCCATGCCCTCCAGCCACAGTGTCTCGTCGGCAACAACCACCACCTGACGGTCATGGACGGTGAGGATATCCAGATCTTCGAGCGCGACCTTCCTGGCGAGAATACCGCCGGCCTCTCGGGTCAAAACGTCTCTCGCCTCCCCCTCGAAACCTGCCAGACAATGAACGGAATGTGGGGTTATAAGATCACCGATCAGGATTATAAGTCGACCTACGATCTCATCCATTATCTCGTACGCGCCTGTGGCCTCGGTGCCAACCTTCTCCTCAATATAGGTCCTCAACCTGATGGCCGACTCCCAGAGACCGCGCTCCTCCGCCTCAAGGAGATGGGTCAGTGGATGCGTCAGTACGGTGAGAGCATCAAGGGGACGCGTGCCGGAGAGATCGCTCCTCAGGATTGGGGCGTCACCACGCGTCGCGGTAAGGATCTCTACATCCACCTCCTCGACTACTCCGACGACACGCTCCTCCTCCCCCTCACCACCAAGCTCCGCTCCGCCGTCTGCCTCAACAATGGCCAGACGCTCAAGCTCAAGCGCACCAAAGAGGGGTATCTCCTCTCGGGCCTCAGCGGCATTGAGCAGGACATTGACCGAATCATCAAGATTAACTAAACTAGACCGTCTTTTTGTAAATATTTAGCGTAAAATAGGTGCAAACGGATTGTTTGCATCTATTTTTTTTGCTATCTTTTAAAATAAATCCTTCGCATACTTGTATAGATAAGTAGACGCCCCTAATTTTTTACACTCGACATTCTATGACAATATTGCAGAAACATCTCATATTCATCCCGCTTTTTCTCATCGTGATGGTCACCCTGCTGGGAGCCCTCGTGATGTGGCTGTGGAACTGGCTGATGCCGATGATCTTCGGCTTGCCGACGCTGACCTTCTGGCACGCAGTAGGCTTGCTGGTGCTTTGCCGACTGCTGGTGGGCAACATCGGCTTCGGTGGTCATCATCACCATCATGGCCACGGACATTGTGGATGCGGTGAGGGTCAGAACAAGCTCCGCGAGCGTTGGGCAAAGATGACGCCAGAGGAGCGACAGGACCTCATCGACAAGCACCTGTGTGACGATACAGAATCTGCAGCAGATGAAGGAAGGTAAGGAACTGGACGACCTCCTCCGACTGCATACCCGCAAGCTGCAGACTTTCGTCAACCGGCGGGTGAGCAATCGTGAAGACGCCGAGGACATCGTGCAGGATACGCTCCTCCAGCTCCTGCGCTCGCTGCGCATCCTGGAGAACCCGATCGGTCAGGTGACCTCGTGGCTCTACACGGTGGCTCATAATCTCATCGTCAATCACGACTTGAAGAAACGCGAGGCAGAGATGCCCACCTTCCCTGCCGATGACGACGACGACCGCTTCATGGGCGACCTCTCCGAGATCATGGCCTCCGACCAGGACGACCCTGAGACGCAGCTGCTCCGCAAGATGGTGTGGCAGGAGCTCGACAAAGCCCTGTCCGAACTCCCTCCCGAGCAGCGCCAGGCCATCGAGCTGACCGAGGTGCAGGGCCTCAGCAGCGCCGACGCCGCCGATCGTATGCAAGTTCCGTTAGGCACGTTCCTCTCGCGCAAGCGCTATGCCACGCTGCACATCCGTAAGCGCCTCCATACGCTTTATCAAGAATTAATAAACAATATGTGATTGATGTTTGCCCTCGGCTGCGAGGACCTAACTCCTCACTCCTAACTCCTCACTATCATGTGGCTAACCCATTCTTCCATCGGCCGTAAAGTCATCATGGCCGTCACAGGCGCCGCCCTGGTGCTGTTCCTCACCTTCCACGCTGCCATGAACATGGTGGCTCTCTTCAGTGCCAGCGCCTACAATGCCATCTGCGCCTTCCTCGGTGCCAACTGGTATGCTGTCGCTGCTACCGCCGTACTGGCCGTACTCGTGCTGCTGCATTTCGCTTTGGCTTTCCATCTGGTCATCTGGAACCTGCAGGCACGTGGTCCTCAGCGCTACGACGTCCGTGTCCGACCAGGCGACGTAGAGTGGTCGAGCCAGAATATGTTCAGCCTCGGCACCGTCATCATCCTCGGCCTTGCCCTGCATCTCTTCAACTTCTGGAGCAAGATGATGTACGCAGAGCTGGCTCATACGGCCGACGAGGAACTCGCCACCAACGGTATCTATCACATCATCAACACCTTCCACGGCTTCGACGGACACTCGGTGATGGGTTACGTCTACACCGCACTCTATCTGGTGTGGCTCGCCGCCCTGTGGTTCCACCTCAATCACGGCATCTGGAGCTCGATGCAGACCCTCGGCTTGAACAACAGCGTGTGGTACAGCCGCCTGCGCCTCATCAGCCGCGTGTGGGCCACCGTCATCGTCCTGATGTTCGCCATCGTAGCCGTCGCCTTCTGCGCTGGTTATACTCCAAGTGATACACAACAAGTAAATTCATCTAGCAATATGACACAAAGCAAACTTTACGAGTTCACCGTAACCGACAACAAGGGCAACGAGCAGTCAATGGCTCAGTACCGCGGCAAGGTGCTCCTCATCGTCAACACCGCCACCGCCTGTGGCTTCACCCCTCAGTATAACGACCTCGATTCGCTCTACGATGCCTTCGCTGGCCGTGGCCTCGAGATCCTCGACTTCCCATGCAATCAGTTCGGCGGTCAGGCTCCTGGCACCGACGAGGAGATCCAGGAGTTCTGCACCCTGCGCTTCAACACCCAGTTCCCTCGCTTCAAGAAGATTGAGGTCAATGGCGAGAATGAGCAGCCACTCTACACCTGGCTCAAGGAGCAGAAGGGCTTTGCCGGCTTCGACCCTGCACACCCATTGACCGCCATCCTGCACAACATGTTCTCGAAGGCCGACTCTGCTTACGCTGAGAAGCCAGACATCAAGTGGAATTTCACCAAGTTCCTCATCGACCGTGAGGGTAATGTCGTAGAGCGCTTCGAGCCAACTGCTACCCAGGAGGTTCTGGCTCCAGCCATCGAAAAACTCCTGTAATGAAGGAAACGCTCAATAAAATCAAGCTATGGCTGAGCCGCCTGTCGTTCCGCACCGGAGTGATCGTGCTGCTCAGCTGCATCCCCTGCTACATCCTCTCTTTCGCACAGATGGCATTGCCCATCAGTACCAGCGCCAAGAGCGTGCTGTGGTTCATCCTCTTCGGCATGGCCAAGACGCTGCAATATGGCGGCCTCACGATACTCGGCGTGGAGGGGGTGAAGCGACTGAAACAGTATTTCAAGCGATCATAAACATTTTAATCAATCATAAATTATGGCAAACGAGAAACCATGCGCAAACTGCAAACTGCGCGCTAACTACGAGAAGAATCCAAAGTCCCTGCTCGGCCGCTTCTGGCGCTGGCACATCAATTTCTGCCCAGGTTGGAAGGGCTACTTCACCTCACTCCCAGCCGAGGAGCAGCAGGTATTGCGTGAGAAGTATCAGTTCACGAAATATTAATCCAATCTATCAAAGAACGTCAGAGCCATAATCTCAACCCAGGTTATGGCTCTGTTCTTATCTAAAGCCATAATCCTGAACCTGTTGATGGCTATAGGTTCTCAATAGAGGGCTTTTGGCCTTGAAAATACTTGAGAAACCCAAAACAGTGAGTATTTTTTGAAGATTTATCACATTTTATTTGGCAAGTCCGAAATATGTTCGTACCTTTGCCCCACATAAATGAATCTATGGGAACTATTTCTTCACAGAAAACAATTAAGCCACAGAGCAAGTCGAAAGATCTGCTTAAGGATTTGAAGGCATCTTTAGAGATTTTGTCTTCAGATGATTTGCGTGCCATGCGCAATGAAAAATACCAGTATCTGATATAACAATCCTTTATGGATGACCGTTTTTACCCTTGTATCTTTTCCATGAACGACTATTCTGAGACAGACAATGTCTTGGATTTCGTTTCTTATTACCGATTTAAGTCTGAAAAGTCAAAGCTATTCTATATCATTAGTATAGATTTCTTATTGTTTCTTATTTTTGCTCACGTACCGTCCTTCCCTCACATCCTTCACCATCTGATGATAGATATCTATGCGCGGTGATTCGCTCTTTACGCCATCAGGAGTCTCTCCTGTGTAGGTCTGGAAGAATCGCCAGAAAGCGTGAGGCGAAGAAAAGCCAAATCGCTCTGCTATAGAGGTATAGGTCTCTTCCTGGTGCTGGCTCATGTACTCCTTGATCTTAGTTAAGCGATACTGCACAATCAGGTTTTTAAACGTCATACCTGTTTCCATCTCAATGACGATTGAAATATGGCGCTTGTCAAGTTGCAGACGTTCGGCAAAGTCTTTTATCTCACGAGTATTAGAGTCGCACAGGATTTGAGCCACAGCATTCACCAGACGAGACGAGGTATATGTCTGCTCGTCATCCGGATTAAAGGCCAGAATATCCTGCAAAGTAATCTCAGGCAGATAAGGTTTAGATACTTTCATTTGTTTTAATTTTAAATTTTACCATATATTTTTAGTTTTTGTCCGACTAGGTACTCAGTCGGACAAACTTTTCTCTGTTTTTGTCCGACCAGGTACTCAGTCGGACAAACTCTTCTCTATTTTTGTCCGACCAGGTACTCAGTCGGACAAACTCGTCTCTGTTTTTGTCCGACCAGGCACTCAGTCGGACAAACCTTTCTTTGTTTTTGTCCGACCGAGTACTCAGTCGGACAAGGTCGCCAATGACTCCCACAAGATCGAAAACGAGATTCCTGATCATGACTTTGCTTGAATTATGCGACAAAGATAATATTTTTTTTTCAATTCTGCAAATTTTCTTATTTATATTTTTCTGTGCAGCAATTTTTATATCTATGAAAAATGTGTAAAAACACACGATTATTCGTGCCAAAAACGTGTAATTCTACACTTTTTTGGCACATAAGTGACTAATTCGGATTATGAAAAACATAAAACAACCAAGTTTAAGGGAACTTTCTCCAGTATGTGGTAGACGACTTTCAGGATCTCATATCCCAGTTATAGGTTTTCAGGCTCTCTCATAGATCAAGATTTTATCACGTTCTGCTGATTCTACGGTGAAAGGAAGGAGTGTACCTTCTTCATCCAAATCAATCTCTCTACCCAATAACTCCTTCAACCCCATGCAAATACCACCAATGGTAAGGAGCGAAACATGAGCTTTCTCATCATAAACCACAAGCAGATCTACGTCACTGTCCAGCTTATCCTCACCGCGTGAGCATGAGCCAAACAGCCAAGCTTTCTTTATAGTGATGTAGATTTCTTCTCAAATATTTAGCATGAAATAACAATTATTTCTTTGGGATACAATCTTTGAGAAGATTTTCGAGCAAATATTTGGTGATTCGGAAAAAGGTCGCTATCTTTGCACACAAGATTCTCATATAGCATAAATATGAACACTAATCGTTATGACGTATTTCAATCAATTTCACAAAGAGAAGACCGAGCGCTGTCTGAAGAAGATGCAAGGTTGGTTTCCGTCGCCAATGACATTATCAGAGCAGCAAGAAACGGCAGAAAAGATGAAGCAGAATCTGGCACTGGCGCAGTCAATGTAATTGACCTGAACGAATTAGAACAGAGAGCTGCAGAAGACTGGGCAAAATGCCACAATTGCTGGATTCCTCGACAGCAGCGATTTTATTGTTATAACTTTTAGAATACTTATTTCTTTTCTGTCAATGCTTTATACATCTCCAGCAGCTTAGCCACGCAGTCGCTCTCTGTGAAATCCTTGATTGGGAATCCGTAGGCTTGCATTACGGCGCGGTCATTGTTCTGATGCGCTTTGCGCAATTCTACTGGCATGGTTACTTCATCGTAGAGATCAGCGAGTGAGCTATCTGGATAGAGCGCTCTTGCATCAAGGATGGCTTGTGCAGTTTGCTCAATCTTTGCTTTCTGCTCTTCGGTTGGGGTTGGCCAGGGGAAGTTGTTATAGACGGCTGGTGTATAACTATAATCACTCTTAAGTCTTCCTGCAAACACTCTCATCCAAGCCATATGGACATTACTCGTTAATACTCCAAACAAAAATAAAGAAGCATTAGGAATCATGCAAACTTTATCATTTGCTATAACATCTGAGGATAAATATCCAATAGGAATATACCTTCTTCTAAATGAAGAAATACGTGGCATAACCAAATAATCAGAATCTGGCTGTCTAATCTGTGTGAACAAATATGGAGTATCAGCATCTCGAACTACTGACGCTGTTGGGCTTTGACGACGAGCCTCAGAAACCGAAACAAGCCTATCCTTGATTTCTGGAATATTTCTATATAAATTAGGAGAAATACCCTTTAACCACAAACAATATCGTAATTTATTGTTAATAAAGTCTTCTGCTCCAATGATTCTTTTTATAAAAGATATACTTTGAGGATAGCTCTTAATTAAATTATCTCGTTGTTCTATGCTTAACATCAGATTACCACCATCTGTTGCCTGACTTCCCTTTGTCATTTTGGGAAGACCAGGTGTTAATGAAGATCCTCTGTTTTGAATAAAGACATTAGGTGCATCATAGAGATAGCCATTGATATTGCTTGCCTCTTTCCGAATTTCATTAGTAAATATAAATTTCTTCTTATCACTGACATGATAACATGAAAATCCTATTATAACACAATGGACTTGTGCTTTATCAGAAGACTCGCTGTTCCAAACAAATGTTTGCCAAGCGAAATTGATTACAAGCTTCTTTAGCTCAAAAAGAGGTTTCCACATTGCTGCAACAGATTCTCCCTGCACGATAGAATTTGTAGAAACAAAAGCCACTTCTATTTGAGTATTTTGAATATATTCTACAGCCTTCTTATACCAACAAGCTACATAATCAAGTTTCCCGTAATTTGTATCTTTCAAATCACAGAATACATTATCCATATCGTCTTGTTGTTCTTTACTCCTCCACTGGTGGCCCACAAACGGAGGATTACCAATGATATAATCCAGCTCCTTTGGATCAATGACATCTTCCCAATTTACACGAAGAGCATTTCCCTCATATATATTATTATATGTCTTCAGCGGCAGGTAATCGTTGGTGAATGATACGATACGTTCTGTCTCGTTCATCATTTGAGCTTCGGCAATCCAGAGCGCGGTAGTGGCTACGGTGACAGCAAAGTCATTGATCTCAATGCCATAGAACTGATGGATATTGACCTTGATAGGTGAAACCAGTTCGTCGAAACCGAGGACGGCTTGGCCTTCGTTGAGTAAGGTGATGACTCGGTTCTCCAGACGGCGCAGGGAGATATAAGTCTCGGTCAGGAAGTTGCCTGAGCCACAGGCAGGATCGAGGAAACGCAGAGACGCTAACTTGTCCTGATACGCATTGAGCTGAGCCGTGCGCTGCTTGCCGCGTGGCTGCTCGGCAATGCTTTCGAACTCCGAAGTCAGATCGTCAAGAAAGAGCGGATCGATGACGCGGTGAATGTTTTCGATTGAGGTATAGTGCATGCCTCCTGAGCGACGTGTCTCAGGATTGAGCGTACTCTCGAACACTGCGCCGAAGATGGTCGGAGAGATGTCGCTCCAGTCGAAACTGATGGAAGCTTTATCGAGCAGTGTCGTAGCGGTTTCTTCAGTGAATGGAGGGATGATCTCGCCTGGGCGCTGACGGAAGAGCGAACCGTTGACATAAGGAAAAGCTGCCAGCTTAGGTTCGAGGAAACGATCGCGCTGAGCCACGGGAGTATCGAGCACAGAGAACAGATCGCGCAAGGCCATGCGCATATTCTCGGGCTTGAAGGACATCAAATAGTTGTAGAACTGATCTTTCTCGAAGACACCAGCGTCCTCGGCATAGAGGCAGAACACCAGACGGACACAAAGCACGTTGAGCGCATGAAGATCCTCTGGCGTAGGATTGTCACCGAACGGACGCAGGAAGGCCTCGTAGATGCGACCGACAAGATCGCCGGCTGCGATGGAGACTTCCATCTCATGCTTGAGCTTGGCATCGCCATCGTCGACCAGGAATTTCAGCAGATGATACTCTTTCTCAAGGTTTTCGAGCAGGACTTCAAAAGGTTCACCTTGCGGTTGCTCCATGTCGTAGATCAGGAACGAGCGGAAGTTGCAGGTCACAATCCAGCGCGGATGCTTCGACACGGGAAGCTCCGATGCGTAACGCTTAGCTTGCTGAAATGGATTGAGAGAAGACCCATCACTCTGCAAGACAGGTGCGCGCAAGTCTTTATCGATGCTTTTCTGCTCGATCATCACCTTGGTGTGAGGAATATACGCATCGATAAATGAAGTATGGTTGAGCTTGACTTGATTCTCGAACGAGATGATGCTGAAAGGATCCTCTACCTGAAGGACATCGTGCAGCAACTGCATCCAGAAGGTCTGGCTCTCTCCTTTCTCGTAGCCGTGACCCGTCCAGGTCTCGACAAATTTCTTAATGGCAAGCTTATGTTGTGCAGAGTTTTGTGTCATAGGAGTGGCTTACAGATCAAACACATTAATTATATTATACTCCTCCACATCACGTACTGCCTCGCTGATGGCCTCGAAATCTGACTCATTGCAAGGGGTGATCTTGCCATTGACAAGGTGAGTGCATTTGGTCTCGACGCTGATTTCGTCCTGCTCGCGGATGTTGCCGAGAGGTTTGATAGTGCGTGTCCAGATATCGTTGAGGTGGCCATGCTCGGTGACGTAGATGCGCTCTTCTTCGATGCCGACGGCATTGCCGAAGTAGTAGCGGACGGTCTGAATCTCCGGATAGACATGGAGCTCGTTAGGATCGCCTTCGGTGATGAGGGTCATCTCACCAGATGGGGACTGGAGGAAGACGGCGGCTTGTGTCTCATTGGTCATGACGAGGAAGGAAGCCTCTTCGCCTTCGAATGGGATTGGGATCTCGGCATAAGGATGACTCACGTACTGACCTCCGCGTGCCAGAGAAGCGTTCTGCCACAGCTGGTGAGCTAATCCGGAAGTGTTCTTGGCCTCACCTTCGTAGTACTCAGAGAACTGCTTGGAGATGTAGAGCGTCTCGCCCATGAAACGCACCTCATTCCAGTCATCAGTATGGCCGGTATAATCGAGCACGTCGCCCTCAAGCGGATAGAGGGTCTTTCGGGTGAATGGATCGGCAAAGATCTCATACTCAGTGCCAGGGCCACGGCGCAGACGCACACTCTTGCCTGTGACTCGGATGCCATGTGGCTTGACAAGATAGCGATAGAGGTCACCGCGATAGTCGGTAAAATAAATAGAATCGCCGGCCAGACCGATAGCCGTTGGCTGTGTAGGCATAGGCACCTGACAGAGGTGCTGGCCATTCTCACGCTTCAACAGAGTGATAAAGTCGTTGCAATTAGAGCCTCCGAAGCCGGTAAAGATATAGTCGTCAGTGATCAGGAACTCTCCGCGCGAAGTCTCTGATTCCGACTCCCAGATGATCTTCTCTACCTCAGGATCATAACAATAGACGTAGTAGAAACAGGTGTGCTCAACGTCTCCCACCTGGCCATCGATCGCCTCCATATTAAAATAGAAGAATCCACGATAATAGACGAAATGAGTGATGCGGCTGAAACGCTGGAACTGGTCAGAGAGAGCGACGCTTGAGTAGCAGCGATCCATATTATTGAACATGTGCAAGACATAATCCGCACTGCCATCTTCGTATTCCTTGACGGTCACAGCATACTGGCCACTGTCATGCTGGCCGAAAAACATGATCTGCTCAATTTTGTATCCCTCAGGTAGCGTCAGTTCCATTTCCTTAAACTGATAACGTGCAGCAAACTCATTCGTGCAATGCTGAGGTTCAACGCGGAACTCATTCTTGTAGACAAAGTCTGGTTCGACGTCATAATAACCCTCATTGTACTGCTTGGGATGGAAGATATGGTCTTTAACCAACACCTGAGCAGACACTAAAGTAGGAATGAGAACCAGAAGAGAAAAAAGATAGCGGAATATTTTCATAACAGAATTGTTTTTTCTTTTTGTCGATGTTAATGATTGCGGTACAAAGGTATGGATTTTTTCTGATTATTGGTCAATTCATAATCATTTTGTTGATAATAATGTGGACAAAACGACACTTTTATCAACAAATAGGTATGGATAAGTAGTAAAAAACGGGGTTATCAACGGGGATTGTTGATAATTCCGATAATTTTTACTAAATTTGCGCACGTAATTAACAAAAGGTATTGCTGATGGTAATTGATAATTTCCAGACGTTGGGTATTGCTGTAGGAGCACTGCTATTAGGTGAATGGCTGCGACGTGAGATCAAGCTGTTCACTCGCTTCTGTATCCCTGCGCCTGTAGTAGGTGGTTTGCTGGTTTCGATATTCACGCTGATCTGTCATAACACAGGAGCCGTCGACTTTGAGTTCGACGATGCGCTAAAGAATTTCTTCATGGTCTTCTTCTTCACTTCGGTAGGCTTCCAGGCCAATCTAAAGGTGATCAAGAAAGGTGGCAAGCCGCTGGTGTTATTGCTCGTGCTGGTGATGGTGCTGATCGTGATGCAGAACGCGCTGGCACTCGGGTTGGGCCATCTCGTCGGGATAGACAGCATGACGGCGATGACGGCAGGATCGATCCCGATGATCGGAGGCCATGGTACGGCAGGTGCCTTCGGTCCATTGCTCGAAACGATGGGTGTGGCGGGTGCGACAACGATCGCGACGGCAGCTGCGACATTCGGACTGGTCGGAGGTTCGCTGATCGGAGGTCCGTTGGCCGAGCGACTCATCCACAAGTATCAGCTGTCGGGATTCACACATACGTCGGTGATTCGCGACGTCAACATCGCCATGCCAGTGGATGACGAGAAACCTCAACCACGCGTGGTGATGCATACGCTCGGATCGTATAACAAGGCCATCTTTACGATGTCGATCGCCGTGGCATTAGGTACGCTGGTCAGCAAGGCGCTGTCGGCCACGGGCATGACCTTCCCGATCTATATCGGTGCGATGATTGTGGCAGCTGTGATGCGCAACCTCGGCGAGAAATACGAGAAACTGAGCGTACCGATGCATGAGATCAATGATTTCGGTGGTATCTGTCTGAGTATCTTCCTCGGTATCGCCATGGTGACGCTCAAGCTCTGGGAATTGGCCGACCTGGCTCTCCCACTCGTAGTCATGCTCACGGGTCAGCTGATCCTGATGCTGCTCTTCGCGCGCTTCGTGATCTTCAACGCCATGGGTCGCGACTACGATGCTGCGGTACTCACAGCAGGTACTTGTGGTTTCGGCATGGGTGCTACGCCGAATGCGATGGCCAACATGCAGGCCGTCTGCAGTCGCTATCACTACTCTGTGCAGGCCTTCCTGCTCATCCCGATCGTGGGCAGTATGTTCGTTGATTTCCTCAATAGTCTGGTCGTCACGACGCTGGTAAACATATTATAAATGAGGAATTAGGAGTGAGGAGTGAGGAATTGATAGTTATTCTACGCAATTCTTTATTCTGCAAAAAAGGTGCAATGAGGTAACAATTCCTCACTCCTCACTCCTAATTCCTCACTCCTCACTCCTAACTCCTCACTGAAATGAATCCTATTGACATTGCTCTCCAAATCGCTACCACTGCACATGCTGGTCAGCTCGACCGTGATGGTTATCCAGTCATCCTCCACCCTCTCACCGTAGGTCTCATGGGACACACCGACGAAGAGAAGATGGCGGGATTCCTGCATGACGTCGTAGAAGATACAGACGTGACGTGCGATGATCTCCTCGCTCGCGGCATCCCTGCTGGTGTGGTCAATGCCGTCCGCCTGCTCACTCATGAGAAAGGTACAGATTATTTCGACTACGTGCAGAAGATCATCGATTCTGGCAATCCTATCGCACTACAGGTGAAATATAACGACTTGCAGCACAACTACGAGCGTGGCAAGGCCTATCCTGATCTGCAGGCAAAGCATGGCAAGGCGCTGGAGATGGTAAAAGCGGCTATCGAGGCCTGCTCGAAGGTAGATCTCTATCAGGGACCTGAGCAGCCAGGGCTTGAGGTAGGCATCTTTGCGTGCGGTTGTTTCTGGGGAACTCAGCATCAGTATGAGAAGCAGCCAGGTGTGGTTCGTACGCTGGCAGGATACACTGGAGGACCAGAAGAGAACTTCTCGTATGCCGACGTGCGTGATCATCGCACTCACCATGTCGAAGCTGTCATCGTGGAATACGATCCGACGGTCACTGACTATACGAAGCTCTGCAAGCTCTTCTTCGAGATCCATGATCCTGCGCAGACAGATGGCGTCGGACCTGATCTCGGACCTCAGTATCGCAGCTGTCTCTTCTACCGCAACGCACAGCAGAAGGCCGAGGCCGAGGCGGTCATTCAGATTCTGCGCGACCGTGGCGATGAGGTCAATACGCTGCTATTGCCGGAGGAGAAATTCTATATCGGAGAGGAGTATCACCAGCGATATTATGAGAAGACGGGAGGTGAGCCTTACTGCCACATCAGGGTCAAGAAGTTCTAAGAGTTTTATTATCTTTAGTTTACACAATCTTTGCAAGAAAGGTAGAATTGCGTGAAAGACAACGATTTGTAAATTCAGATTTGGGAAATTGCACAGAATTTACTATCTTTGCGCGCATTTTTTACGATGATTGAATGAAATTTACAGATTTAGATCTTGACGACGGCGTATTGGACGCCTTGGAATATATGCACTACGGAGATTGTACTCCGGTGCAGGAGAAAGCCATCCCTCCTGTCCTGGCAGGCGATGATGTGATAGCCGTGGCACAGACGGGCACGGGCAAGACGGCGGCTTATCTGCTGCCGATCCTCAGCAACCTCAATCGCTACCGCTATCCTGAGGATGCGATCAACTGCGTGATCATGGCTCCGACACGTGAACTGGCACAGCAGATCGACCAGCAGATGCAGGGGTTCTCCTACTTTGTCGACGCATCGAGCGTGGCTATCTATGGCGGTGGCGAGGGACGCGACTTCGACATACAGAAGAAAGGACTCGTACATGGTGCCGACGTGGTCATCGCTACTCCTGGCCGACTGCTGAGCCACCTGAACCTCGGATATGTGGATCTCTCAAAGGTGGCCTTCTTCGTGCTCGATGAGGCCGACCGTATGCTCGACATGGGATTCTATGACGACATCATGCAGATTGCCAAATGCCTGCCACAGGACTGTCAGAAGATCCTCTATTCGGCCACGATGCCACCTAAGACACAGAAGCTGGCCGAGGCGATCATGTACAAGCCGGTGATGGTCAAGATCGCCATCTCGAAGCCTGCAGAGAAGATCCATCAGCAAGCTTGCATCTGTCATGAGCCACAGAAGATCCACATGCTCATCCGCTTCCTGAAGAAGTTCTTCGGAGGAAAGGAAGACGGCTTTGTGAAGGACGAGCTGCTGCAGAATCCTGACAAGCGCGTGGTGATCTTCGTAAGTCGCAAGCTCAACGTGAAGGACGTGGTGCTGCACCTGCGCAAGAAAGGATTCAAGGTGGCAGCGATGCACTCCGACCTCGAGCAGAAAGAGCGCGAGGAGGTGATGAACGCCTTCAAGGCCGGTCGCACCAACGTGCTCGTAGCCACCGACATCGTGAGCCGCGGCATCGACATCAATGGCATTGAGCTGGTCATCAATTTCGACCTGCCTCATGATCCTGAGGACTACGTGCATCGCATCGGACGTACGGCTCGTGCTGATCGTGACGGCGAGTCGCTCACCTTCGTCAATTGCAACGACAGGATCCAGATGCGCAAGTTCAGAGATCTGGAGAAGTTTATCGAGAAGCAGATGGAGCGCATCCCTGTCCCAGAGGAGCTCGGCGGCTGCAACTACGAGGAGAAGCCTCAGTCGGAAGATAAGAAGAGAGAGCCTCGCAAGAAGAGACCTGGCAACAAAAAAAGAAGCGCCCCACGAAAGGACGCTTCAAAAAAGTCGAAAGAACCAAAAAGTTCTAATTAAACGAGGTGACGGATCAACTCCTCCTTGTCGCCACAGAGCATGTCGATGACAGGAATCTCAACCATGGTGTAAGCACCTGGCTGCTGCTTCATTGAAGCGCGAGCTACGTTGACGAGTACCTGTGCAGTAAGAGCAGGGTTGTTGATCTTCATGTTGAACTCGAAGAGCTGGTTGTGGGTCTTGCCACTGACACCCTTGCGAGTGAGGTTCACACCGTGGCCAACGTCATTGAGCGCATCGACGCTCTCTACCTGGAAGACGTGAGTCTCGTCGCTTGCAAAGTATGGATCAGCCTTGATTGCCTTGGTTACCTCAGCGAGGTCTGCACCTTCCTCAAGCTCAACGTAAACCATACGGCGGTGGATACCCTGACCTACAGGGATGGTCATTGACAATGCATCCTTGACGCCCTCCTTAGAACGGACGCAGACGCTGTGACCCATCGAGCGGCCAGGACCGAAGTTGGTGTAAGAGATGCCCTTAGGAGCAAGGCTCTCGATGAGGGTGCGGACGATAGAGTCGCTACCTGGATCCCAACCTGCAGAGATGATGCTGACAGCGTTATTAGCCTTAGCTACCTCATCGAGGCTGCGGCGAAGGTCAACGATCTGGGTGTGGATATCGAATGAATCGACGGTATTGATGCCGAGAGCGAGACACTGCTTAGCATACTCCTCGACCTTACGGGTTGGAGTAGCAAGGATAGCTACGTCAACGTCCTTGAGCTCGGTGATGTCCTTTACGACAGGATAGTTTGCCAACTCAGCTGGCTTGTTCTCAGCGCCGTTGCGACGAACAACGCCTACACACTCGACGTCCTGTGATGCCTCGATAGCTTCAAGCGCATACTGACCAATGTTGCCATAACCTACGATGGCAGCGCGAATTTTTTTCATTGTCTATTTGTTTTTTGTCAATTATTTCTTTTCGATGCGCAAAGATACAGCAAAAAGATAAAAGTTGTATCAATTTGTACGAAAAATTTGTATTTTTTATCACAATTCTTATAAAAAGAAAAGAACCGCTAACAAAAAACAACAAATATTGAGAGTAAATGCAGATCATATACGAAGATAATCACCTCCTGGCCGTCAGCAAGACCTGCCACGAAATCGTGCAGGGAGACAAGACGGGCGACGAGCCATTGCCAGAGACGCTCAAGCGACTGATCAAGGAGCGCGACAACAAGCCAGGCAACGTCTTCCTCGGTGTGACCCATCGCCTCGACCGCCCTACTACCGGTGTCGTAATCTTTGCCAAGACGAGCAAGGCCCTGGAGCGAATGAACAGGATGTTTGCGACGGGTGAGGTACATAAGACGTATTACTGCATTGTGGAGAACGTTTTCTCAGTGAGGAGTGAGGAGTCAGACCTGACTCACTGGCTCGTTCGCAACGAGAAGCAGAATCGCAGCTACGCCTACGACCAGCAGCCACTCGGCAAGGACGGCCAGCCGCTCAAGGATGCCAAGGAAGCTCGCCTGCACTATAAGGTCATCGCCACCACCGAGCGATATGCACTCCTCGAAGTGAAGCTCTACACGGGTCGACACCACCAGATCCGCTGCCAGCTCTCGCACATCGGACTCGTCATCAAGGGAGACCTCAAATACGGCGCCAAGCGCTCTAATCCCGATGGCGGCATCTCGCTGCATTCCCGCAAGGCCGAGTTCATCCACCCGGTGAGCAAAGAAAATATCGTCATCGTAGCTCCTACTCCTGATGACTCACTCTGGAATGCGCTCATGGCAAATGTTTCTAATGGCGAGACCCCAACTCCTAACTCCTAACTCCTCACTCCTAACTAAATAATGATTACTCATTTCTTAACCAGCAGCCCCTGCATCGGCTATGACGGTGACCTCAATCCTGCCAACGGATTGATCGACGAGCTGCGCGCCCTCCTTCCCAAGCCCCTCAAATGTCTCATGATCTCTTCGGCACCCGATGACCGTGAGATGACCGACCGCATGGCTTGGGGTATGCGTGAAGCTTTCGACCATGTAGGCATGTCTTTCGACCACTACGAGGTGCTCGATCGCCGTACCTACCGCTCTGCAGCGCGCATGGTGAGAGACGCCAACTTCATCATCCTCTGCGGTGGCCACGTCCCTACGGAAAATAAGTTCTTCGTCGAGATCAGCCTTCGCGCCAAGCTCGCCAAGTGGGATGGCGTCATCCTCAGCATCAGCGCTGGCTCGATGAATTCAGCCGACATTGTCTATGCCTCACCAGAGCTCGAAGGCGAATCGATCGATCCTAAATATAAGGTCTTGCTCAAGGGATTAGGTCTCACAGACATCAACATCCTTCCACACTTCGAGATGCTCCGCGACTATCAGCTCGACGGCAAGCCGCTGGTCAATGATATCGTCCGCACACACAGCTATACCCTCCCTGTCTATTGCCTCAACGATGGCGCGTATTTCCTCATTCGCAATGGCAAGACCGAGCTTCGCGGCGAGGCTTACGTCATGCACCTCGGCAAGCTGCGTCAGATCTGCAAGGACAATGAGCGCAAGCTGATGGGAAAGAACGGAGTGCTGAAGGCAATTAGATAATAATACTCATTTAATATATAAAGAAACTATGAATTTTGTTTACATCTCCCCTAACTTCCCTGATGCAGCGTGGAAGTTCTGTGCGGCTCTAAAAAACAACGGAGTACGCGTTTTAGGTATTGGTGATCAGGCTTACGACACACTCACGCCTCAGCTCAAGGAGGCATTGACCGAGTATTACAAGGTATCTAACCTCGAGAACTACAGCGAGGTCTATCGCGGCGTCGCCTACTTTGCCTACAAGTATGACCGCATCGACTGGATTGAGTCAAATAACGAGTACTGGCTCGAGCTCGACGCTCGCCTGCGTACCGACTTTAACGTCAACACTGGCATCAAATCAGACGCCATCGGTGCTATCAAGGAGAAGTCGGAGATGAAGAAGCACTACGCCGAAGGCGGCATCCGTACCGCTCGCCAGATCAAGGCAGCAGAGGGCTACGAGAGTGTCAAGCGCTTCGCTCAAGACGCTGGCTACCCACTCTTCGCCAAGCCAGATGTCGGCGTAGGTGCCAACGGTGCTCGCAAGATCGTCGATGAGGGCGATCTCTGGCGCTTCTATCAGGAGACTCCACAGGCTCACTGCTACGTCATCGAGGAGTATGTCACTGGCAATATTTGCGACTACGATGCCATCATCGACTCGCACGGCAATCCTATCTTCGAGAGCTGGAGCGTCTGTCCTCCATCGATCTCCGACATCGTCAACTTCAACCTCGACTCGACCTACTACGTCGAGAAGGACATGAACGAGAACCTCCGCTACTGGGGTCGTCAGTGCATCAAGGCGTTCAACGTCCGCTCACGCTTCGTGCATCTCGAGTTCTTCCGTCTCGACACTGCGCACCGTGGCCTTGGCAACGTCGGCGACTTCGTAGCTCTTGAGGTCAATATGCGTCCAGGCGGTGGCTTCACCCCTGATATGCTCAACTATGCACACAGCGTCGACGTCTATAAGATCTGGGCCGACATGGTAGCCTTCGACCGTCGCACCACGCCAGATCCACACGATGACTACTTCTGCGTCTTCGCTGGTCGCCGCGATGGCCAGACCTACAACCTCGACCATCAGCAGATGATGGAGAAGTACAACTACGCTCTCAAGCAGTGGGATCGCGTGCCAGAGGCTCTCTCCGGTGCTATGGGCAACCAGTCGTATATTGCACGCTTCAAGACTGAGGATGAGAAAAATAAGTTCTTGTGGGACGCTTGTCAGCGCAAATAATTCCTCACTCCTAACTGATATGAACGTTCAATATCATAAATGGTACAGTCGCTACCTCAATCGCGACATGGAGTACAAGACCTTCGGCGACAACGGACACGCCCTCATCGCCTTCCCTTCGCAGGATGGCCGATTCTATGATTTCGCCGATCAGGGCATGATCCACGTCCTTGCTCCCTGGATCGAGGCAGGCAAGATCCGTGTCATCTGTGTCGATGGCATTGACTGGGAGACCTGGTCGAACTTCGGAGGCGATGGTCGCTGGCGCATCGAGCAGCAGGAGCGCTACTTCAACTACCTTGTCGAAGAGTTTCTCCCCAATATCCGTCACTACGACGGTGAGACCTTCATGACCACCGGCTGCTCGCTCGGAGCCATGCATGCCGCCGTCCTCTTCTTCCGCCGTCCGGACGTCTTCGATACGCTCATCGCCCTCTCTGGCCTCTACCACTCGCACTACAGCTTCCCTCACTATAACGACGATCTGACCTACGCCAACTCTCCGCAGGACTTCCTGGCACAGATGGACGGCAACCACCCTTGGATGCACCTCTATCGCCAACGTCGCATCTGCATCTGCATCGGTCAGGGCCGATGGGAAGAAGACACCCTCTGGTCGACTCGTCAGCTCGACACCATCCTCGCACAGAAGGGTGTTCCTGCCTGGTTCGACTACTGGGGTTACGACTGCGATCATGACTGGCCATGGTGGCGCAAGCAGCTGCCACACTTCATGGGTGTCCTCGAACCGCTTGGATAAATAAATGTTCTGGGATTTCAACATTGTGTACGTAACGTTGAAATTCTTCATGCGTGATACCAACACTACGTCCGCAGTGTTAATCTTCACGACCGTGGCATCCTCTACACCGTACAGTGCAGGAGATGCCAAGATGAAGGCATCCTCTATCCGGTACTCGGTATAGGATGCCTTTTTGCAAGAACGGACGCCTTGCATGCAGGATGTCCCTTCTTGCTTGCAGGAAAGGACATTTTGCATGCATGGCATCCATTCATTATTCTAATATAATAGCATTAGTCGTTAAGTCAAAATCGTTTCTATAAAATTCCTCCCCTCCCGATTAGCATCGAGCAAAGGCTGGTCATCGGAGTGGTCGGTGATGACAACGCTGATTTCTGCATTGGCAGAGGTTAGCGTTTTTTGGACGTTGAGGAGTTTCTCTTGGTGTTTATTCTCGCGCCACTCTGCATAAGGGATGGCGGCGGGAGGGGTAGCGAGGCAATGGTCGAAGTGGTAGTGGGAGGCGATCAATTCAGAGTAGAGGGAGGGGGCGGCGGTGGCGAGGACGGTAACGTAGGACTGGGAGGCGTAGTGATGGAAATGGGAAACTACATCTGGATTTTCATAGGTGATCTCTTTTGATACGAAAGTCTGGAGGCGGTTGCGCTGTTGCATGAAAGAAGTGGTGTGACGGAGGATGAGATACTTCATGCGGGCGTGAGAGATGATGCGGAGCTTGCGGAGAAGGGAAAAAAGGAGAAGCAGGAAGACGAGGTCGAGGCGGAAGGAGCACAGGGACTGGCAGCAGCTATAGAGGATATAGTCGCTGAAGGTGTTGGTGCGGAGGAGGGTTCCGTCGAGGTCTATGATAATGGCTTGCTTCATGTTCTAATAATCCATCGACCACGGGAAACGGCAGAGGGTCTGATTGTGATAGAGATAATAATCAGCGTCGCATAAAGGATGATCGGTGGTGACGGTGATGACAGCTACGAGAATTTTTACATCTGGATGCTGTTGGAGGATGGCGTCACGAGCCTTGGCGATGGTGGCGCCTGTGTCGATAGCATCGTCGATGAGGAGGATTGTGTCGCCAGCTTGGGGAGAAATGGAGAGATTGACCTCGCCATAACGCTCTGGCTGACGGGTCTTTTTGTCGCGATCTATCAAGGTGATTTCAAGCATGCGTAGCCAGTCACGAAGCTTCATGGGCAAGGCTTTGATGATGGGACGGACGAGGCTTTTGTTGATGCCGAAGGAGCGAGTCAGTTTGATTTCTTGGTATTCAGCTTCAGGGAAAGCGGCTTTCATCAGTTGCCCCAAAACTGCGCCGCCGTGCTGGATGGCGACCAAGTACGACGGACGGCCCCCACTCCTCTGGATCTGAGTGGAGAGACAATCGGCCGCATCTTGCAGCAGTTGAGGGGTGTAAGTGATGACTTGCATATCAAATTACTTGCATAGCAGATAAGAAAGCAGGATGGCCAGTTTGTTTTTCAGTCGCATCTTAGGGTCAAAGAAGGCGCTCTTGCGGTTGCGACGGATGACTTGCCAACAGGCTTCGGACAGCGCATCAGATTGATTCTTGCCAAGTTTCCTTCGGATGCGCAGGATATTGAAAGCCAGGCTCAATTCGCGGGAATTGACAGCAGGAAGCAGCGCCGTGTCATAGTTCTCTATCCACGTGCGGACACTCTGCAGTACTTCCAAGGCACGGCTATCGCGAACAGAATTAGCGTTGAGCGTACCATCCATCCTTTTAAAATAATAATAGACAGGGAGGTCAATCCAACAGATTTTCTGGCAATTTGCATAGATGCCGAGCATGGCATAGAGGTCTTCGTAGGCGACGAACAGCTCTGGGAAAGGAGCGCCAGAGAGCACTGATCTGCGAAAGAGCTTGATGGGAGAAGAATTGACTTCCTGCTGATAGAGCATCGACTTGATGGCCTCGCGTCCTGAGAATGTCTTCACGGCATAATCCTTGGGCAATGGCTGGCTCAGACGTTGTGGAGTATAGTTGCGACGATCCTCCTCTCCTAACAGGACGTATGGCGCAAAGACGATATCGCAATCCTCGCGCTGCATCGTCGCAAGCAGTTTCTCCAAGTATTGCACATGCAGCAGGTCATCGCTGTCGATGAAAGCAAGGAGCTCTCCTTGGCTCTTGGCGATACCGACGTTACGCGCCTTGGCAGGGCCTTGGTTGGACTGGTGCAGCACCTGGATGCGAGAGTCCTTCGCAGCGAACTCATCGCAGATGGCGCTACTACCGTCCGATGAGCCATCATCGACCAGGATCAGTTCCCAATCCGTGACCGTCTGGCACACGATGCTGTCGAGGCAGCTGCGCAGATAGGGTGCTGTATTATAGACGGGTACTACGATACTGACCATAACGATAGCTTAGGATATAGGGCAATGCTTTGAGCAACACAGGAAACATCCCCATCGTGAATAACTGACGGACGATCTGGCAAGAATAGCGGAAAGAGTGCTTCTGACGGAACAATAGACAGAGAGTATCGAAGGTCAGCCAACCCATCTTGCACATCAGATCCTGCTGCAATGACTCGTCCTGACCTGCAAAATCCTTGAGGCGCTGCATCACGATCATCGTATGATTCATCAGCTTCTCTTTTCGCTCGCGGGTAAAGGTGTGGATGCTGCTTCCCTCGTGCTTATAATATATATAGGTGTAGCCTTGCTTGTAGACGAAGCCTTGCGCCAGACAGAAAGCCTTGATGATAAACTCCTCGTCCTGATGATAGATACCCGGGGTGAATCGCAAGATTTTATGGTCTTTGACAAAACTTGTGCGGAAGACATAGCCATAGACAATACCCAGCACATTGTGATCCTTGAGGTAAGCGCGACCCGTAGCAAACTCCTCATCGAAAGGGAACGTCTGGTGGCAGTAGCGACGACGCTGGCCATCTGCGTCCTCAAAGAGTGTCTCGACACCGATCATGTCATACTTGCCTGATTTCATTGCCACCAAAGGCAATGGACAAGGATTGGTCAAAGCATCATCAGCATCGACAAAGAGGATATACTCACCTTGCGCCAGTGCAATTCCTAAGTTGCGCGCCACGCTCTGGCCCTGGTTTTCTTGTCGATAAAGATGGAGATTCGGATGACGCACCGCATTCTGAGCCAGAATCTGAGGCGTCTCGTCAGTACTACCATCATCAATCACTAGCACCTCCATCTCGTCCTCGCTCAAAGGGAGAGCGAAGACGCTGTCGAGACAAGCCTGGACGTATCGCTCAACGTTGTAAGCGGGGATGATGACGGATAGTTGCATTAGTAGTTTTTATTGTCAATATACGTCTCAAGCAATCGCGTAATGCCATGTGCATTATGCGGCTCAACATAAATATCTGCCACGGCAGCAGGGACGAGGCAGGAATTGCCTTCGGTCAATGATACCGTGACACCAGCAGCGGTGACGGTGCAGTTGCCTTCGAGACACATATATATAATAAAGGAGTCGTACTTATAGAGCTTGCGATGGAAGGCGCGATTGACTTCGAGCAACTTGACGATGAAGAACTCATTGACGATGAGCGGCACGGGATAGTTCAGTTCGCGATCATAGTCAGTACGATAGACTTCCAGATCGGCCATCTGGCCAGCGAGCAACGGCTGAGGAGCGACAGCGGCGAGCGTTCCCTTGCCGAGGGTGGCCTTCTGACTGGGGACATTATAGTCAATCGCATCGAGTGCCTGTTCAGTATGCAGCTGGCGTGGCTTGCCGTCGAGGCCGGGACGGTTATAGTCGAAGATACGATAGGTCACATCGGAACTCTGCTGCACCTCGGCTAACAGGATGCCGCCACAGATGGCATGGATGCGGCCAGCGGGGATGAAGAATACATCGCCAGCCTTGACAGGATGCTTGGCCAGCACTTCGCAGATCGATCCATCGGCCACGCGGTGCTCGTACTCATAGTGCGATACTGGCTGATTGAAGCCAGAATAGAGACAAGCCCCTGGCTCAGCCTTCATGACATACCACATCTCAGTCTTGCCGAAGCAACCGTGACGCTCTCGTGCCAAAGCGTCATTGGGATGCACCTGGATGGAGAGGTCCTTCTTCGCATCAATGAATTTGACGAGGAGCGGGAACTCTCCGTTATATCTCTTGCAGACGGTCTTTCCCAACATCTGCTCACCATATTCCAGCGTCAAGGACTGAAGGTCTCGACCTTTGAGCGGACCATTCTTGACGACGGACTTGCTCGATGGCACGGCAGAGACTTCCCACGACTCTCCTACTGGCTCATCGTCAGCTGGCAGCGACTTCATCGGCTTGAGGTTATGGCCACCCCAGACGGTCACGTGGAAGTTATCTTCGAACAAAAGAGGATAAAGCATAAAACAGATGATTAAAAATGGAAACCATTGAGCAGCGCCTTGACCTCCATGCGCTTCTTACCAGGCAACTGTAATTCTTCCAATGCCAGCACGCCATCGGCACAAGTGATGTGGATGTACGACTTCTGATCAGTCTCAACCTTACCTATATTCTCTGCTGGCTGTGGCACTCCCTCCTTGACGATGCTGGTACGGAAGACCTTGACAGGAGTCATCTTCTCGCCAGCTGCGGTGGTGAGTTCTGTCCACGCTGCTGGGTATGGCGAGAGGCCACGAACGAGGTTGTGCAACTGACGGACAGGACGGTCATAGTGCAGCTCGCACGTCTCCTTGAAGATCTTCGGAGCCGGACGCAGCTCAGCCACATCTTTATATAATGTCTCTTGATCGATGGTCGGGATCTTCTCTACCTCTCCCTCAGCTTCGACGAGCAGGTCGACGGTGCGGCAGACAAGATCCTTGCCCATCTCCATCATACGGTCATGCACACTGCCAACGTTCTCTTCTGGAGCAATAGGAAGCTCTTCTTTGAGGATAATACGTCCCGTGTCAATCTCATGATCGAGGAAGAAGGTGGTGCAACCCGTCTTCTCATCGCCATTGATGACGGCCCAGTTGAGTGGAGCTGCGCCACGGTACTGAGGCAGGAGCGCAGCATGCAAGTTGAAGGTTCCCATGCGTGGCATGTTCCACACCACTTCTGGCAGCATACGGAAAGCCACGACGATCTGCAGGTCAGCTTTCCATTCGCGCAATGCAGCCAGGAACGTCTCATCCTTGAGCTTCTCTGGCTGGAGCAATGGCAGATCATGATCGAGCGCATACTGCTTGACCGGGCTGTACTGCATCTTATGTCCACGTCCGGCAGGCTTGTCGGGCATGGTGATTACTCCTACTACATTATAGCCACCTGACACAAGAGCGTCGAGCGTTGGTACGGCAAAGTCTGGCGTACCCATATAGACAATTCTGATATCTTTCTTTTCCATAACGCGGCAAAGATAATGATTTTTTTCGATATGACGCCTTTTTGCTTTGCAAAGTATTTCAAAAAATACGCGAAATTTGCATTTGACAAATAAAACCACTATCTTTGCACCCTCAAAACAATAAGAATGTATGGTACACATTGGAGATGCACTGGTAAGTGAGGACGTGCTGGGCGAGGCTTTCTGCTGCGACCTAAATGCTTGTAAAGGAGGTTGCTGTAACAGCGAAGGCGAGAGCGGCGCGCCACTCGACGAAGACGAACTGGCCGTGATGGACGAGATGGTCAAGCTCGTGTGGGACGAACTGACGCCACGCGGACAGCAGGTGATCCGTGAGCAAGGGCCTTACTTCAAGGACAAGGCCGGTGACTGGGTGACCTCGGTGGTCGATGGTCACGATTGTGTCTTCTGTACCTATCCTGACGAGGCGACGCTCCAGAAGGCCGGCTTGCCAAGTGGCATGTGTCTCTGCGCCATCGAGAAAGCATTCCGCGAAGGCAAGTTCACGACGCATCCTGCCTACCGTGACGGCAAGGAGCCTTTCATGAAACCGATCTCCTGCCATCTCTATCCGGTGCGACTGAAAAAGATAGGAGATTACACAGCTGTCAACTACGACGAGCAGTCTGCGATGTGCGGTTGCGCCAAGAAGCTCGGCAAGAAACTCAACGTGCATGTCTATCAGTGTCTGAAAGATGCATTGACCCGAAAATTCGGTGCTCAATGGTATGAAGAACTTGAAACTTGCGCCAAAGAAATGAAGAATCTTGGCATGATTTGATAGAAAAACGCCTCATTTTTGTAAAAAATAGGGCGTTTTTTTTGTCATATTGCAAAAAATCATTATCTTCGCACTGGAATTTTGTGTTTAAATAGGCGACTTCAGATGGTAGACTTACGAACTCTGACCACCGAGCTCAGGCAGCTCATCGGACAGCTCAAGCGCAGATGCACCGAAGCAGAGGACCGCGTGACGGACCTACAGCGCCAAGTCGAAGTATTGCAATCGAGAATTGCAGAACTGGAAGCCGAGAAGAAAGAGACAGACACCAAATACCACAATCTCCAGACAGGTCTCGCCGCCACGGGCAGACAGCCTGAGCAGGTGGCCTTGCTGAGAGAGCAATACCTCGCTATGGTAAGCGAGATTGATGCTTGCATCGCTAAATTACAAGGTTGAGCAAATACCCCCAACCGTCATCGGGTAACTTAGTGAAAGCAATATGGACAAAAAGATCAGAATCAATATACAGGTAGGCGAAGCGCGATACCCAGTAGTGGTCAAAATGGACGATGAACCCATCATCCGAGAGGCTGCACGCATGGTCAACCGCCGTCTGGTAGCCTACACCACCAAATACCGAGGCTCAGCAGATCTCACCCCAGAGGCGTATCTGGCCATGGCCGCCGTAGATTTGGCTGCAACACATCTCCGTCAACAGGGACAATCCGTCAATAATGACGAACTGGAAGCGGATTTGAAACAAATAAACACTGACCTTGAGCAGTTTCTCAATTCTGAGGAATAATCTCTTAAGATCTTAATACCCCTTCGCATCAATCTTATTTCCTCGCTTACCAGCCGCAGTATTTACTGTGGTCGGCTTTTTGTGTTAATTTCGAATCATTAATTTTACATTTTCATTTAATATATACTCCCATTCACATGAATCCATCCGTTATCATAGCGGCAATTGTGGGTATCCTCGTCGGAGGAGGCATCGTATTTGCCGTATGGAATCTTTTTTTAGGAAAAACCTATAAGAAAACGCTCGAAGAAGCTGAGAAGGCTGGAGAGATTGCTAAGGAGCAGAAGCTCCTCGAGGCCAAAGAAAAGATCAGTCGCATGCAGAGCGACCTCGATCGTCAGGCCAACCAGCGCAACCAGAAGATCCAGCAGAACGAACAGCGCATCAAGCAGCAGCAGCAGCAGTTGCAGCAGAAGCAGAGCGAACTGGATCGTCGCATCAATGACAATGACAACACGCGTCAGAACCTCCAGAAGCAGCTCGAAGTCGTCGAGCAGAAGAAGCAGGAGGCTGATGCTTGTATTGCTGAGGGCCGTCAGATGCTCGAGCAGATTGCTGGACTGAGCGCCGAGGAGGCTAAGAAGACTCTCGTAGAGGGTCTCAAGGACGAGGCTCGCACCGAGGCCGCCAGCTACATCAACGAGATCATGGACGATGCGCGCATGACTGCCAACAAGGAGGCTAAGTCTATTATTATTAAGACCATCCAGCGCATGGCATCTGAGACCGCTGTCGAGAATGCTGTGACAGTCTTCCACATCGACTCTGATGAAGTCAAGGGACGTATCATCGGTCGTGAAGGCCGTAACATCCGCGCCCTGGAGGCAGCGACAGGTGTCGAGGTAGTCGTTGATGACACTCCTGAGGCTATTGTCCTCTCATGCTTCGACCCTGTCCGTCGCGAGATTGCCCGTCTGGCTTTGCACCAGCTCGTGCTCGATGGCCGTATCCACCCTGCTCGCATTGAGGAGGTCGTTGCCAAGGTTCGCAAGCAGCTCGAAGAGGAAATTATCGAGACCGGTAAGCGTACCTGTATCGACATGGGAGTGCATGGCTTGCACCCTGAGCTGATCCGCATGATCGGTAAGATGAAGTACCGTTCTTCTTATGGTCAGAACCTCTTGCAGCACGCTCGTGAGACCGCTAATCTCTGTGCCATCATGGCTGCTGAGCTCGGTCTCAATGTTAAGAAGGCCCGTCGTGCAGGTTTGCTCCACGATATCGGTAAAGTACCAGATGACGAACCAGAATTGCCACACGCTCTGCTCGGTGCTAAGATCGCTGAGGAGTATAAGGAGAAGCCAGATATCTGCAACGCCATCGCAGCTCACCACGAAGAGTGCGAGATGACTTCGCTCATCGCTCCTATCGTACAGATCTGTGATGCCATCTCAGGTGCTCGTCCTGGTGCTCGTCGCGAGATCGTCGAGGCTTACATCAAGCGTCTCAACGACCTTGAGAACCTCGCTCAGTCATATCCAGGTGTGGTCAAGACCTACGCTATCCAGGCAGGTCGTGAGCTCCGCGTCATCGTAGGTGCCGACAAGGTGAGCGATGCAGAGTCGGAGAAGCTGTCAGCAGATATCGCTACAAAGATCCAGAAGGAGATGACCTACCCAGGACAGGTGAAGATCACCGTCATCAGAGAGACTCGTTCGGTGGCTTACGCTAAGTAATTCATAATTGAGAATTCATAGTTCATAATTAGAATTAATGGCAAAAAAGCATACCATAGAAATAGATAGCGTCGAACCTGTCATCTCGTTCCAGACCGAGCCAAGCCAGAAGGACTCCGATGACCCACGCAGTCTGACCAACTGCTGCCGCCAGAACAAGCCGCAGATGGTCTACGACTACATGGGCGATGCTCCGGAGCTCGTTGAGGAGTGCGACTACGTGGAGGTACAGTTCAAGAATACCCGCAAGGGCTTTTACCTCAACGACCAGCATCTCGACTTGCACAAAGGTGACATCGTAGCCGTGGAGGGAACACCTGGCCACGACATCGGCGAAGTCACGCTCACCGGCTATCTGGTGCATCTGCAGATGAAGAAGACTAACTATCACTTCGATTCGCCTGATGCGCAGAAGAAGGTGTTCCGCCTGGCCCGTGAGAACGACATGGAGCGCTACCGCGAAGCCAAGGCCCGTGAACATGACACTATGCTGCGTAGCCGACAGATTGCCGAGGACTTAGGCCTCGAAATGAAGATTGGCGATGTAGAATACCAGGGAGACGGGCAAAAGGCCATCTTCTATTATATTGCCGATGGCCGTGTGGACTTCCGCCAGCTCATCAAGGTCCTGGCCGACGTCTTCAAGATCCGCATCGAGATGAAGCAGATCGGTGCCCGTCAAGAGGCTGGACGCATCGGAGGTATCGGTCCTTGTGGACGTGAACTCTGTTGCGCCAAGTGGATGACCAAGTTCCAGAGCGTCGGCACAGCGGCTGCACGTTTCCAGGATCTCTCGCTTAATCCTCAGAAGCTCGCTGGTCAATGTGCCAAGCTCAAGTGCTGTCTCAACTACGAGGTAGACTGCTACATGGAGGCAAACAAGGACCTGCCGAGCAAGGACATCGTCCTCTACACACTCGACTCAGAGTACCATCTCTTCAAGACCGATATCATGGCGCGCCTCTGCACCTATTCTACTGGCAAGGAAGGTGGCTTCAATCTCGTGACTATCCCGGCTCAGCGCGCCTTCGATGTCTATCACATGAATAAGCGAGGCGAGAAACCTGAGAAACTCGCAATCGATGAGGGAGAAGAGAACTCACGTCCAGAGTTTACCGATGGCGTAGGCGACGAGGACGAGTCTCGCTTTGACCGCCGGCGCAAGAACAAGAGCCGTAAAAAACATCACAATGACAAAGGCAATCATTCTCACGGCCATAATAATCACAACGATAAGCCTCAGCGCGTGCAACCAGACAAGCAGTAATGCAGGCGCAGTGGCATACAATACTTCGGTCGACGTCCCGCTTCAGCACTGGACGTCGGCCGATACCCTATTCTACCCCATCGTGATTGACGAGGAGCCAAGTTTCCAGCGGCCGCTCCGCATCAACCACAACTATCACGCCCGCCTCTGTATCCGATACACTTTAGGCTGTCCGCTCACCCAGATTCCAGCACATTTCTTCGTGCAGGAGATGGATGACGTACAAGGACAGATGCGTATCAAGCGCCGCCTCCAGCAGTTCCCCATTACCCCTAATGTCAAGGACAACGAAGGTATGGCCTTGGGTGACGGATGGGGCTCCCTTTATGAATATCAAGAGCTTTTGACCGACCATACCATCCGCTTTGACCGCCCTGGCTTCTACCGTTTTCTTATCATACCGGATTTCAAGGGTGTACCAGAAGGAATTGACGGGATTGCCTCTATTGGCGTCGAATTATTAGAATAACACAAGAAAGATATGCTACAACTGAAGGACACCAACTTCACTGACCTTATGCAGCGCCGCATCTGCAACGTGCTGCTTCTGGCCAATCCGTATGACGCGTTCATGCTCGAAGATGACGGACGTGTCGATGAAAAGATCTTTGCCGAGTATGCCCGACTGGGACTTCGCTTCCCACCGCGCTTCATCCAGGCCTATAGCCAAGAGGAAGCCGAGCAGCACATGAGTGACCTCGACATTGACTTGGTCATTGTCATGCCATCCCGTACGGCCGATGCACAGGACGAAGACGTCTTTGAGATTGCGCGTAACATAAAACTTTCTCACGAAAATATCCCAATCGTCGTCCTGACGCCATTCAGTCACGGACTTACAGAGCGAATGAAGGACGTCGACCTCTCTATCTTCGAGAATGTCTTCTGCTGGCTCGGCAATACAGATCTTCTCCTTACCATCATCAAGTTGCTGGAGGATAAGATGAACCTCGAGCACGACTATCAGGCTGGTGTCCGCATGATTCTGCTGGTCGAAGACAACATCCGCTTTTATTCTAGTATCCTTCCTAACTTATATAAATTCGTTCTGCAACAGAGCCTTGAGTTCGCTACAGAGGCCCTCAACGCCTCTCTCGAGACCCTGCGTATGCGTGGCCGCCCGAAGATTGTCTTAGCTAGAAACTTTCAAGAAGCCTGGGAGCTCTATAATAAATATAAGGAGAACACACTCGGTATCATCTCCGATTGTCGTTATCCGATGGAGCCAGTTAAGGGTGCTAACGCTACCGATGAGGAGAAAGCTGCCGATGCAGGCTTTAAGCTGCTCGACGCTATCCGCGCGGAGGATCCGTATATGCCACTTATCATGGAGTCTGCTGAATCAGAAAACCGTGCACGTGCTATCGCCAGCGGCTATCACTTCATCGACAAGAACTCCAAGAAGATGGACATCGACCTCAAAGACATGGTGCGCCGCTGCTTCGGTTTCGGCGACCTGATCTTCCAGGTTCCCGACCCCGCCTTCCCTGACCAGCCAGAGATGACTAAGCAGCTGCGTATTCATAATCTCAAGGACCTGCAGAACAACATCCTGAGCGTGCCAGCCGATTCCTTGCTCTACCATATCCAGCGCAACAACGTCAGCCGCTGGTTGGGCAGCCGTGCCATGTTCCCAGTCTCTGACTTCCTCAAGCACGTCACCTGGGACTCGCTGCAGGACGTCGAAGCGCACCGTCAGATCATCTTCGACGCCATCGTGGCCTATCGCCGCATGAAGAACCAGGGTGTCGTTGCTGTCTTCCAGCGCGAGCGCTTTGACCAATACTCCAATTTCGCGCGCATCGGAGACGGCTCGCTCGGCGGTAAGGGTCGTGGTCTGGCATTCATTGACCGCTTCCTCGGCCGTCATGCCGACTTGCAGGAGTGCTTCACTGAGAGCTTCAATGGTGCTAAGTACAAGATCGAGAACAACAACGCCATCACAGATACACCACAGCAGGCCAAGGTGATCATCCCGAAGACCGTGGTGCTCTGTACCGACATTTTCGATGAGTTCATGGAGGAGAACCAACTCTATCCGATCGCTCTCTCCGACGCTTCAGACGAAGAGATTCTCCAGGCCTTCCTCCGTGGCCGACTACCACAGCGTCTGGTCAGCGACCTTGAGGCCTTCATGGACGTCGTACACGGGCCTCTCGCCGCCCGTTCTAGCTCATTGCTCGAAGACTCTCATTATCAACCATTCGCAGGCATCTACTCCACCTACATGGTGCCGTATATCAGCGACAAGTACCAGCGTATGGCCATGCTCGCCAATGCCGTCAAGGCCGTCTATGCCTCGGTCTTCTATGCCGGCTCGAAGGACTACATGACTGCCACTTCCAACGTCATCGACCAGGAGAAGATGGCCGTCATCCTGCAGGAAGTTGTCGGCCAGCAGCACGGCACGCGCTTCTATCCGCACATCAGCGGCGTGGCGCGCAGCATCAACTACTATCCACTCGGCGACGAGGAGGCACATGAGGGCGTCGTATCGCTCGCCTTCGGCCTGGGCAAGTACATCGTCGATGGCGGCACCTCGCTCCGTGTCTGCCCGGCACATCCTGACCATGTCTTGCAGACCAGTGAGATGGAGATTGCCTTGCGCGACACTCAGACCCACTTCCTCGCACTCGAAGTGCCTGAGTCTAAGCCGATCAGCGCTGACGAGGTGCGCACCATGTCATCAGGCGATCTACTTAACGCACTCGATCCTGCTCACCTCAAGTTCCAAGTCGACGATGGCTTCAACCTCAAGAAGTGGAACGTCCGTCAGGCCGAAGCCGATGGCACTCTGCCTCCTGTCTGCTCGACCTTCGATCCAATGGATAACTGCATCTACGACGGCTATTACGAGGGACGCAACCGCAAGCTCATTACCTTCGCTGGCGTACTCCAGAACGGTCTCTTCCCATTGCCAGAACTCATGCGCAAAGTACTGAAGTATGGCGAGGAAGAGATGCGTCGCCCTGTCGAGATCGAGTTCGCCGTCAACCTTGGTGAAGATGGCCGCACCGGAGAGTTCTTCCTCCTACAGATACGTCCGATGGTCGATACTAACATGCAGCTCGACGAGGACCTCAGCGAGATCCCTGATGAAAAGTGTCTCCTCCGCAGCCACAGCGCCATCGGTCATGGCATTTTCGACGATATTCAAGATGTGGTCTATGTCAAGACCGATAACTTCTCAGCATCGAACAACCAGACGATTGCCGATCAGATTGAGAAAATCAACCGTCAGCTCCTTGACGAAGGTCGTCGTTGCGTCTACATCGGTCCAGGCCGCTGGGGTTCGAGCGACCCATGGCTCGGCATCCCTGTCAAGTGGCCACACATCTCCGCTGCCCGTGTCATCGTCGAAGCCGGCCTCGACAACTTCCAGGTCGACCCATCTCAAGGTACTCACTTCTTCCAGAACCTCACCTCTCTCGGCGTCTCTTACTTCACTATCAACGCCTTCCGTGGTGATGGTCTCTTCAACGAGTCGTGGCTCAACGCCCTCCCTGCTGTCAACGAGACCGACTACGTCCGTCACGTCCGCTTCGACCAATCACTCAGCATCAAGGTCGATGGCATTCATCGAGAAGGTGTGATTACCGTCTAAACATATTTAAGAAAAGATCTCCGTATTTCGGGAGATACCTAATAAATAGAAAGAAGGTCCTGCACGAATCTGTGCAGGACCTTCTCGTTTATAATATCTATTTCTAAAGAATTAGAAGAAGAGAATCAGGAAGCCGTAGCCAATGATACCACCAACGATACCGATGATCAAGCCTGCCTTAGCCATATCAAACTGAGGGATGATACCCGTAGACGATGCAATGGCGTTAGGAGGAGTAGAGATTGGCAGAGTCATTGCCAATGAAGCGGCCATAGCGGTAGCACAGAGGAGGGTCTTGACACCACCCATCTCAACGAGAGCATCACCCATACCTACGCCTACAGCACAGAGGATTGGGATGAGGAGCGCTGCAGTAGCAGAGTTAGAGATGAAGTTAGAGAGCAACCAGCAGATCAAACCTGAAGAAATGAGTACTACGAGTGGACTCCATGTGTTGAATGGAATAGAGGTAACAAGGTCATTAGCCAAGCCTGACTTGTTGAAACCAAGGCCGAGGGCGAAACCTCCAGCAACCATCCAGAGTACTGACCAGTTAATGTGCTCGAGGTCCTTCTTGCTCAAGAGACCGGTGAGACAGAGACAACAGATAGGCACAAGAGCTACGACGTTAGCATCAAGGCCATTGTATTTGCCGGTGAACCAGAGGATGACTGTGAGTGCGAAGGTGATACCTACTACCCAAGTCTTATAGCCCTTGCGTGCATGACCATCGATCTTAAGTTCGATACGCTCGCCCTTCTTAAATGGGAAAAGGAGTAAGAGTGCTACCCAACCGATGGCAAGGATGAGCAAGGTAATAGGAGTCATAGCCATAACCCAATCCGAGAATTCCACGCGAGAAGACTCAAGACCAGCGGCCTGAAGCTGCTCGATGATAGCAGGATCGTTGAGATACTTCACTGCCACGCCATTAGGAGGAGTACCGATAGGAGTTGCAATACCACCAATATTGGCACCCAATGGGATGGCCATAGCTAAAGCGATCTTGCCTTTCGAGCCATTGTCAGAAGGCATAGAGCGGAGCACTGGAGCCATGAAAGCCAGCATCATAGCTGCGGTAGCAGTATTTGAAATGAAGGCTGAGAAGAGTGCAGTGACAAGAATGAAGCCCATCAAGACGAAAGCAGGGCGTGTACCGAATGGCTTGAGCAACAACTTGGCCATTGCCACGTCGAGACCTACCTTCTCAACACCGATGGCCAATACGAAACCACCCATGAAGAGCATGATGATAGGATCGGCAAAGCAAGCCATGATGCTCTTGTAACTGATTTGTGTACCTAAAGCTGTGGCTGTAGGGTCGGTGAGCGATGGATCATCGGCAAAAAGCCAGAGTGAAGAATCACTGACGGTAAGCAGCATCACTACGATGATCAGGACAGAGGTACACCAAGTAGGGATAGCCTCTGAGAGCCAAAGAATAGCAGCTGTCACAAAGATTGCCACCATACGCTGCTCGATCAGTGTGATCTGAGGCAAGCCATAAATGGCAGGATCCATAACAAGGATGCCAAAGTAAGCGATGAGCGCCAGAAGGCTACCGATTACTGTCTTGACATTCGATGGATTACGAAAGTTCTTGTAACGACGCACAAGAACACTATTTCTTAAGTCCATAGGTAAAATATATAAAGTATTAGAATTTTCCGACCCCAAAGATACGCATTTTTTGTGTCAAACGAACTTTTTTGCGAATAAAATAATTGTTTTAAGGCAAAATCATCTATTTTTTTCGATTATTTCATCCTTTTTAATTATATTTGCCGCAAATAAAAAAGCAATTAGACATGGGCCTCAAACAAAAATGGGAAGCGCTGAAAAATAATCAGGCGCTCAAAGACAAGTTATATAATATCATTTTCGGAAGTGACACCCCTACGGGCAAGCGCTTCGACATCGTGCTGATGATAGCCATCGTTGTAAGCATCCTCATCACGATCTTTGACTCGATATTCGTCAACTATTGGGCTACTCTGGCACTTGTCATCCTCGAGTATCTGCTCACAGCGTTCTTCACTTTCGAATATCTGGCGCGTCTCTATTGCTCACCTAAGCCTCGTGCTTATGCGTTGAGTTTTTTTGGCATCATCGACCTGTTGTCTATCTTACCGATGTATCTCGGATTCTTCGTCCATGGTGCACGCTTCATGATTGTGTTGCGTTCATTCCGACTCATCCGCGTATTCCGCATCTTCAAACTTTTTACCTTCCTGCAGGAGGGTTATCTGTTGCTTGAGAGTATCAAACAGTCGCTGCGCAAGATCTCGGTCTTCTTCCTATTCGTGCTTATCATCGTCATCTGTTTAGGTACGGTAATGTATATGGTAGAGTGCGATGAACCTGGCACTCAGTTTACCGATATTCCGACGAGCATCTATTGGGCCATCGTCACCATGACCACTGTCGGGTATGGCGACATCACTCCAATCACCACCATCGGCCGTTTCTTCAGCGCAATCGTCATGCTGCTAGGCTACACCATCATCGCTGTCCCTACTGGTATCGTCAGCGCCTCGATGATTCAGGCGAGCCATGATGCAGCTAACCGCGTGTGTCCTAACTGCGGCAAGGCAGGCCATGATGCTACGGCCACCCACTGCAAGTATTGTGGTTCAGAACTTGAAGAAGCTTTACAAGAGCCTCAGCAGGAGTTCTTTGACAATGACTGATAGTTTGCATTGGCACATTTTATCTATTTGTCCTACAATTCTATACCAGCCCTTGCTATAAATATATATAATGTGTAACTTTGTGCTCGAAAGTTCATAGCAGAACTCTTGATATCATCCATACACATATACTATCTATCATGACCTCAAAAACTAAAATCTTTGGTGCTATTGCCTTGACTGCACTATGTGGCACAACAACTATTCAGGCGCAGCGCACCACCATCCGCCTCAGCGAGGGCTGGAAGTTCCATCAGGGACACGCTGCTGACGTGACCAAGGACTTCATGAGCGGCACCGAGTACTTCAACTACCTGACCAAAGCCAAAGGTATCCACAACGAGGGTCCTTATATTGAGAAGTATAACGACAGCACCTGGCAGGACATCCGCGTGCCACACGACTGGGTGGAGAACCTCCCCTACCACTGGCAGGCAAGCCACAGCCATGGCTACAAGACCGTCGGTTGGCGCTATCCAGAGAACAGCGTCGGCTGGTATCGTCTCACCTTCGACCAGGCTTTGGCCGAGGCTACTGACGCGCTGAAGGACGACGCGGGGAAGTATCACTACGAGCTGCAGTTCGACGGCATCTTCCGCAACGCTACACTCTGGGTCAATGGCTTCTACATGGGCAACGAGCCAAGTGGCTACGTGACTCAGGTCTATGACATCTCCGACTATCTCAACTACGACGGTGAGAACAAGAATATCATCTGCGTGCGCGCTGATGCTTCACTCGAAGAAGGCTGGTTCTATGAGGGAGCCGGCATCTATCGTGACGTGTGGCTGCACCGCATGCCTATGGTACACACGGCTACCTTCGGTACTTTCGTATATAGCCAGCTGAATAAGGACTTCAGCCAGGCAGCTATGACCGTCGAGGCCGAGGTCCAGAACAGCGATATCCGTTCGCGCAAGGCTACCATCAAGCATACTTTGCTCGATGCTCAGGGTAACGTCATTGCCACCTCTGCTCCTGTTGAGCAGCTGCTCCTGGCCAAAGAGACCGCAGCCAGCAAGGTGGAAATCAACGTTGAAAAGCCTCATCTCTGGAGCTGCGAAGATCCATATCTCTACACCGTCCGCACCGAAGTCACCTCTGACGGACAAACCGATGTATATACCACTCGCACAGGTATCCGCGACGTGCGCTTCGATGCGAAGGAAGGCTTCTTCCTCAACGGTAAGCACATGAAGCTACAGGGCGTCAACCAGCACCAGGATCATGTAGGCGTGGGTGCTGCTGTACCTGATGGCCTGAACCTCTGGCGTCTGCGCCAGCTCAAGAAGTGGGGTGTCAACGCCTATCGCGCATCGCACAACCCTACCACCCCTGCCACTCTCGACATGTGCGACTCGCTGGGTATCCTCGTCATTGACGAGCAGCGCCTCTCGGGCGTCAACGAGGAGCACCTCCGACTCCTGGAACGTATGATCAAGCGCGGACGTAACCACCCAAGCATCATCCTCTGGAGCGATGGCAATGAGGAGTGGGGCCTGGAGAACAACCAGCAGGGTGTACGCGTGGCTGCCTCGATGCGTGAGTTCACCCATCGCCTCGACCCAACCCGCCTCGTCTGTATGGCCAATGCGGGTGGCGGCACGATGATTGAGTCGCTCGAAGTACAGGGCTATAACTACATCATTCAGAACAATGTAGACAACCGTCATCAGCAGCATCCTGAGTGGATCATCGTCGGCACAGAGGAGACTACGGCCTGTGGAACCCGTGGCATTTACTTCAAGGAGGAAAGCCGCATGCCATCAATCAACCGCACCGACTCAACCTACGAGAATATCATTGAGCGTGGCTGGAAGTTCTATGCTGAGCGTCCTTGGGGCCAGGGTCTCTTCTACTGGACAGGCTTCGACTACCGTGGCGAGCCTACTCCTTTCGGCTTCCCTGCTGTCGGCTCTCAGTTCGGTCTGCTCGACTACTGTGGCTTCCCTAAGGACGAGGCTTATTATCTCAAGTCTTGGTGGACCGAGGAGCCTACCCTGCATATCTTCCCACACTGGAACCTTCAGGGCCATGAGGGCGAGACCATCAGCCTCTGGGCTTACTCTAACTGCGACGAGGTTGAGCTCCGCGTCAATGGCAAGAACATGGGTCGCAAGGCCATGCCTCAGAATGGACACCTCACCTGGGATGTTGTCTATCAGCCAGGTCGCGTCGAGGCCATTGGCTATAAGAACGGTAAGCGTGTGATGACCGAGAAGCTTGAGACCACCGGCGAGGCTGCGCAGATCGTACTCAATGCCGACACTGAGCATAACATCAGCGTAGTTGGTGCACAGCTCCTCGACAAGAAGAAGCGCTTCGTACCTACCGCTTGCAATGAGCTCCAAATCACAGTCTCAGGCTCTGCCCACATTCTTGGTGTAGGAAATGGAGACAGCGCCTACAAGGGTGAGGAACATCCTGCTGGTCTGCACTGTCAGTCATGGACAGTTCCTGCATTCAATGGATTAGCGCAAATTATCGTGGAACACGAGGAGAATAGTGGCGAACCTGTCACCATCACTATATCTGCAGAAGGAGTAAAAGCAGCGACTATCCAGCTATAACATCCCTTTATCGACTCTTATTTAATAATATGGCAGAGAACTTAGAAATCATCTCCGGTACTAAAGCCGAGAAATACGAGGCACTTTTCCCTCAGATCGAATCTGTAGTAAGTGCCGAACAAGACGCTGTGGCTAATATGGCCAATGTTGCATCCATGATCCACGAGACTTTCGGCTTCTGGTGGACGGGCTTCTATCGAGTCATTGACAGCATGCTGGTATTAGGTCCTTTCCAGGGCCCTATGGCCTGCACACGCATCAAGAAAGGACGCGGTGTATGTGGCACAGCATGGGCAGAAGACCGCACACAGGTCGTGCCGGACGTTGATCAGTTCCCTGGCCATATTGCGTGCAGCTCAGCTTCGCGCAGTGAAATCGTCGTACCTATCCACAATGACCAGAATGAGGTCATCGGTGTCCTCGACATTGACAGTGCAGATCTCAATACCTTCGACGAGACAGATGCACTGTGGCTTGAAAAGGTGGCGGAGCTATTCCATCAGCTATAGTCACTGACACCTTATTTCACAACTAAGCTTACTATTTATCCATTACTCAAAACATGAACCGAACCTTATTATTCTCTGCGTTGCTATTCACCCTAGCAGCGCTGATAAGTTCTTGTACATCTGCTGATAACCAGGTGCTCACGAGCTATCCTTCCGTTTATACAGAGTCCGTATCCGGAGCCTTTCCGCTGGTAGCAGACGGCCAGTGTGCAGAAATCTATCTAAGTGACGGAGACTTCGCAGTGGTCAATATCTCTGCCGACATGCTGGCCGATGACGTGGAACGCGTCACTGGCAAGAAACCTATAGTCAAAAAAGTATCGAGTCTCGATGAACTGACTACAGCCAGTGTCGTAGTCGGCACCCTTGGCCATAGCACAATCATTGACCAACTCGTAAGCCAGCAGTTAATCAACGTCGATGAGATACAAGGCAAGTGGGAAGCCAGTATCGTGAAAACCCTGAAACATCCTACCACAGGCCAACCACTCTTCGTCATAGCAGGAAGTGACCGTCGTGGTACCGCCTTCGGCCTTACCTCACTCAGTCGAGCAATTGGCGTCTCTCCTTGGTACTGGTGGGCCGACGTTGTCCCATCGCACAAGGACGTGCTCTATATTCAGCCAGGTCTCTATACTCAGCAGGAACCTTCAGTGCAGTATCGTGGTATTTTCATCAACGATGAGCGCTTCGGAGGTTGGGCTCAGTGGGTAGAGCGTCACTTCGATAAGGAGACAAGCAAGGTAGGTCCGAAGGTCTATCAGAAAGTCTTCGAACTCTTATTGCGCCTCAAGGGCAACTACCTCTGGCCAGCCATGCACCCTGGCACACAAGCTTTTAACGACGATCCAGAGAATGCTCGCCTGGCCAATGACTACGCTATTGTGATGGGTTCATCGCACTGCGAGCAAATGCTTCGCAACAACGAGGGCGAATGGAAAGCTGTCAACGAAAAAGCCATCCGAGAGGGACGTCCAGCTCCCCTCGGCGACTTCAACTATATTACTAACCGCAAGACCATGCAGGACTATTGGGAGACACGCGTCAAGACCAATGGCCAGTATGAGAATACCTATACCCTCGGCCTCCGTGGCGTCCATGACTATCCGATGGAGGGAGCCAATACGACCGAAGAGCGCGTCAAGCTGATGCAGCAAGCCATCGATGACCAGCGCGACATGCTGCGCCGCAACATCGACAAGCCTATCGAGGAAATCCCACAAGTGCTTTGCACCTACGAGGAAGTACTCGATGCCTATCATAACGGCCTGCAGGTTCCTGAGGACGTGATCATGCTGTGGAGCGACGACAAGCAGGGCTATACGCGCAACCTGAGCAATCCGGAAGAGATGAAGCGCAAGGGAGGAGCAGGCATCTATTACCACCTGTCCTATCATGGCGACCCTGCCAGCTGGATCTGGCTAAGTCCTCTCTCTCCAGCCTTTATCTCTACCGAACTGACCAAGGCCTATACCTTTGGTGCACAGAAGATCTGGGTTTTCAACGTTGGCGACATCAAGCCTGCCGAAAAAGAGATTTCCTTTGCCATGGATCTGGCTTGGGACATTGAGCAATGGTCTCCACAGTTAGCTTCGTCATATATCCGTCAGTGGGCGGCCGAGACCTTCGGCGACACATACGCTGATGAGATTGCCGACATGCAGGCCATCTACTACCGTCTCATGGCTTCTGGCAAAGATTCACACGTCTGGTTTGTAGAGTATACCGAGGCTGAGATCAATCAGCGTATCGCTGAATATCGTAGCATTGCAGAGCGTGCAGAGACATTGGTCTCACTGATGCCACAGGAAAAGCAGCCAGCCTACTTCGAGCTGGTACTTTATCCGATCAAGGGTGCTCAGATGCTCAATGAATATCAGTTGCAGTCACGTCTTAGTCGTGTCCACGCCACCGAAGGCAAGGAGCAGGAAGCCTTGGCTGAAGGAGAGACTGCCTCTCAGCTCTATAATGCGCTCAACGCTTGGACAAAACGCTATAACGAGGAGTTGCTCGATGGCAAGTGGCGCTATTTCTTCGACTGGCGTCCTTACCATTGGACAGGTTCAAAAGTCATGGATGCTCCTGTCTGCACTACCGAGACCCTCGAAGCGCTTCATCATGCACCGGCAGCACAATGGCTCGATGTAGCACAGGCTGTGTCTCCAGAAGGTGTGACAATAAAAACTGAGACAGAAGGAGACATTGACCTCTGGATCAAGGCTCGCACCCCGGTGCGCAATTTCTCCAAGGCTCCTGAAGATAATCGATTCTGTCACGTGAAGTGTGGCAAGACCAGTTTCGAGGCTTCGGCTACAACTATTAATAATATATGGCACTCACCACTCATTGGCCCTATGTGGAGCAAGGTCGGGAAGGTACATCTGCTGGAAGGCGACAACGTACTAAGCATTACCGACGTAGCACCTGAAGCCTCCATCGAAGCCATTTTCATTGGCTTGTATCCGAACCTACCAGCCGAACCTCTTCAGCGTATCGCAGCCAACCAGTATTCGCAGAGACATGAGGTAACAGAAGGTGCATTGACCACCGTACAGCAGTTAGGATTCTGCGACGGCGTCATGATGCTTCCTTTCAACACGCCATCGTACACGGTAGAGAATGCTCCATATACAGAGTATCAGCTCGACATTCCTGCCGACGCCTCTCAGATCGAAATCCGCACCCTACCAACGCTCCATGTCTATGAAGGACGTGACGCTCGCTATGCAGTACAGCTCGACGATCAGCCAGCAGAGACTTTCTCAATCCATGAGGGTGACTTTACTTCGGAGTGGCGACTCAACGTGCTCCGTGGCTATGCTACCCGCACGGTTGCAGCTACTGAAGGTAAGCATACGCTCCGCATTTATCTCCTTGATCCGGGAATCGTTTTGCAGGAAATATTGATTAAGTAAAAATCTAAATCAATGAATAAAATACATTCCCGTTGGTCCACCCTGGCAATAGCCTCGATGCTGGCCACCCTAACCGCTTGTCAAAATAATATGACAAATACAAACAACGGACTGAACTTCGACGCAGGTCGCTATCCGGGCAATCCCACCGAGGACTTCTCCCCAATTGTCCGTCGCAGCAAGAACAACGAGTATCGCAACCTCGCTCAACTCCGCCCTGCCTACCACTCATCGAGCTACGACTACAACCTCACCGCGCAGCTGGTGACTGATGGCATCATCTCTACCGACGCTCCTTGTTGGATGCGAATGCACACCAAAGAAGGCGAGGTCAGTAAACAGCAGCGCGAGTACCTGCTCGACGGTATGCCATGGTCTGCACACAAGAGCGGAGAAAAGGATATCATGGTACAGATCGACCTACCGAACTCCAAACTGCAGGCAGATGAGGTGCATCTCCGTGGCCGCATCACGCTCCCTAAGAACAAGATGCCGAAGCAGACCGCCAAAGTCCTTGCCAGCCAGGATGGCGAGAACTGGCAGCAGATTTCTCCAGAAGGCCTGACATTTGTGGGAGATGATAGTGGTCGAGACAAGTCTGGTGTCACCGTTTCACGCTACTTCGACCTCCGCTGTCCTCTCGATCCTGCCGCTGGCACCAAGTATCTCCGTTTCGAGCTCTCTGCCGATCTGGCACGCTACTGGGAAGTCACACAGATGCAGTTCTATCGCAACGACAAGGAGATCAGCGTCATGCCATCCGAACACTTCAGCAGCGCTTGGCGTAGTGCCACCGCTGGTGAGGAGTGGGTATACGTCGACTTAGGCGATCGCTTCTCATTCGACAAAATCAATCTGCACTGGATTAACCGTGCAAAATCAGCTACCCTGCAGATCTCTGACGATGCTAAGACTTGGCGCAACCTCACAGAAGTCATACCTTCCGACACGAACATCGACGAAATCAGCGTCAAGTCCGAGGCACGCTATGTCCGCCTCCTCTGCCACGAGTCGCAGAATGGACAGCCATACGAACTGAGCGAGCTGCAGGTCATGGGTCGTGGTGGCATGGAAGTCTTCGCACAGACCCCTTGGCGCGTGCAGCGAGCCTCTGAGGTTTCGGCCAAAGGAGAGGACATCGCCACTGCTACATTCGATGCAGAAAGTTGGCTCCCAGCCACCGTCCCTGGCACCGTCCTGACCAGTTATCTGCGTGCTGGCGCCATCCCTGACGCTAACTATCGCGACAACCAGTTCCAGATCTCTGAGTCTTTCTTCAACAGCGACTTCTGGTACCGCACACAGCTGCATGTCGATGCACTTACCGAGCGTACTTTCCTCAACTTCGATGGCATTAACTGGAAGGCCGAAATCTATCTTAATGGCCAGTACGTCGACCGTATCGACGGAGCGTTCAAGAAAGGTAAGTTCGATGTCTCTAAACTCATCCATACCGGCGACAACTACCTCGCTGTCCGTATCATCAAGAACGCTCATCCTGGCCGTGTCAAGGAACAGGATGCTTTCACCGCAGAGAGCAACGGAGGCCATCTTGGCGCAGACAACGCCACCTTCCACGCTAGTATCGGTTGGGACTGGATTCCTACCGTCCGTGGTCGTAATATCGGTATCTGGAACGATGTATATCTCACTCATACTGGTGCAGTTACCATCGAACAGCCTTTCGTTTCGTCTGTCTTACCACAGCTGCCAGACACCACCGTAGCCGAAGTTACCGCTGAGCTCCTCGTGCAGAACCACGCTGACCATGCCGTCAAGGGTACGGTCAAGGGTGCTTTGGGCGAAATCACCTTCAGCCAAGAGGTAGAGCTGCAGGCTGGTGAGCAGAAGCAGATCTGTTTCAATAAGGACAATACACCTGCTCTCCGCATCGAAAATCCGAAGCTCTGGTGGCCGAATGGCTACGGAGAACCTTATTTATATAATGTAAAGCTCACCTTCGAAGCCGACGGCAAGGTCTCTGACCAGAAGCATTTCAAGACGGGTATCCGTCAGATGACCTGGAGCGAAGATCCTTACGAAAAGGCCGACGTAGTGGCTGGCAGCTTCGGCACGAGCGACCGCCGTCTCTCGCTCTATATCAATGGCCGTCGCTTCATCGGGTTTGGCGGCAACTGGGGGTTGTCGGAGCACAACCTCAACTATCGCGGTCGTGAGTACGATGCCGCCATCCGCTATCATCGCGACATGAACTTCACCATGATCCGCAACTGGGTAGGCCAGATCGGTGATGAGGAGTTCTACGAGGCTTGTGACCGTTATGGCATCATGATCTGGCAGGACTTCTGGCTAGCCAATCCTTACGATGGTCCTGATCCTTATTATGAGGATCTCTTCATGGACAATGCCACCGACTGGGTGCGTCGCATCCGCAACCATCCATCGATCGCGCTCTACGTCGGACGCAACGAAGGCTATCCACCAGCTACGCTCGACAAGGCGCTCTGCAATCTCGTCCACGAGTCGCATCCTGGCATTCACTACATCTCACACTCCGCAGCTGGCGTGGTGAGCGGTGGTGGTCCTTACCGAGCCTTGCCAGTACGTGACTACTTTACGCTCTTCGGCATTGACCGCTTCCACTCGGAGCGAGGCATGCCATGTATCCCTAACTATGAGAGCATGGTGCAGTTTATGGATACAACTGACATGTGGCCTCTAAACACAGCCGAGCATCCGAATGCAATGTATGGCCTGCACGACTACTGTCTGACCTCCGCACAGCGCACACAGACGTTCAACGAACGACTGGCACTGGCCTTCGGCGAACCACAATCTGCACAGCAGTTCGCCGAGTATTCTCAATGGCTCTGCTACAATGGTTTACGCGCCATCTTTGAGGCACGAAGCGCTCATCGACGTGGCATGCTGCTCTGGATGAGCCATCCATCCTGGCCATCGTTCGTCTGGCAGACCTACGACTATTACTTCGATCCAACTGCGGCTTACTTCGGCTGTAAGAAGGCCTGCGAACCTATCCACATCCAATGGAATGCCGAGACCGATCAGATCGAGGTAGTCAACTATCGTGCAGGAAACCATTCCGACCTCATCGCTAAGGCGCAGCTCCTCTCCCAGCAGGGCGAGGTCAAGTGGGAACAACAGACCACGCTCAACAGCGTCCCAGAGGACGAGACCGTCACTTGCTTCGATTTGCCTCAGGATGATGCTACGCTCAGCTTGCTCTCTGACACCTACTTCGTACGTCTCTACCTCACTGACGCTCAGGGCCAGACTCTCTCTGACAACTTCTACTGGCAGGGCAAGGAGGAAGGCAACTACAAGTCGCTCCTCAGCATGCCAAAGGCGCAGCTCAGCATCGTGACAGAGACACAGCAGGTAGGAGATGAATGGATCATCACAGGTAAAGTCTCTAACCAGAGCCAAACTCCAGCTCTGATGGTACATCTCACCGCCGAGACCAGCCAGTCGCATCAGCGCATCACGCCGGTTCTCTACAACGACAATTATTTCTTCCTCATGCCTGGCGAAAGCAAGGACCTACGCATCAGCATGAAGGTAGCAGATAGTCATGGTGAGAAGCCTATGATTGCATACTAATAATAAAGTAAAACAAATATTGACATCGCGTACGTAGTGTTGATATCATTGATCGTGAATTTCAACATTACGTACGCGATGTCAGTTTTCAAGGCCATTGAAATCAACACTTGGTACCAAGTGTTGATTTCTTTCATGCATGACATTAACACTACGTCCGTAGTGTTAATGTCCACGACCATGGCATCCTCTACACGGTACGGTGTAGAGGATGCCACGATGAAGGAATGGACATTTTGCTTGCATGGGATCCATTCTTAATTTTAAAACGGAGAAATACGACACTGGTTATTTACCTGTTTTCCTTGCCAGCCAGAAAGAGAGGAAAATTCCAGGAATGGTGCTGGCAATGACAAACCAGAAGAAATCGGTATAGCCAAGGAATTCCTGCAGCCAACCAGAGAGCATGGAAGGAATATTCATGCCAATGGCCATCAAGGCGGTCAGGATGGCATAGTGAGCGGTGGCGAAAGAGCCTTTGGCCGACTGGAGCATAAAGACCATATAGGCGGTGAAGCCTAAGCCATAGCCTAACTGCTCGATGCCGACACAGGAACCGATGAGCCAGCGATTGTCGGGCTGAACCATTGACATCCAGACATATAAGAGGTCTGGGACATTGAGCGCTAAGGCCAAAGGAATGACACATTTCTTCAAGCCATACTTCGAGACAAGCATGCCTCCTAAGATACCTCCTACGGTCAAGGCGCCGACTCCGATGGTGCCATAGATCAAGCCATATTCTGCATTATCCAACCCTAAACCTCCGGTCTCGACTGGAGCTTTGAGGAAGAGAATCGTCATCTTGCTCAACAGCGCTTCGCCCAAGCGATAGAACAATAAGAAAAGGAGGATGAACCAGAGACCTGGCTTCTGGATGAAAGTGGTCAATGTAGAGAGGAAGGTTCCACCTGCTGAGGTCGGAACCTGCTCTTGTTTTTGCTCAGGTTTAGGCAATAGCCAAGCATGCATGAGGGCGAAGACCAGCATCAGGACGCCGACTCCGATCATCACCTGTACCCAAGCGGAAGAAAGATCGCCTCCAGAACGTCGAGCCAACAAACCGACAAGCGTGGTCAGCAAACCACTGGCAAAAATCATGCTCAGGCGGTAAGCCGTACTGCGGATACCGACAAAGAATGACTGCTCATCGGTATTGAGCACCTGCATATAGAAGCCATCGCAGGCAATATCGTAAGTAGCTGACGTGAAGGCTCCTATGGTAAAGAACGCGAGTACCCACGCCAGCCAAAGACCTGTACCCTGAGCCGTAGCAGACAATAAATCAAAGGCCACTCCGACGAAACAACACGCCAGAATGACCTGCATCATCCACATCCACCAACGCTTGCCACGCCAGATCTCGACGACCGGACTCCACAAGGCTTTGAGGGACCATGGCATGGCCAGTAAGGAAGTATAAGCAGCCACCTCTGCATTGCCTAAACCCATGTCTGCCAGCATCACAACACTCAAGGTGGTGATGATGGCGTAGGGTAATCCTTCTGCAAAGTTAGTACTGATGACCCAAGGCCAGTGGTTGCTCTTCATCCGAATACAGCTTTAAAGATCAATTCAGCAGCGCCACTGCCCTCCTGCACATAGCGTCCAGCATTCTCGCCAGCAGCTTTGAGTGCATTCGCATCGGTCATGAAGGTCGTGATAGTCTTGACATAATCCTCAGAAGACGCGATTGGATAGCCACCCTTAGCATCGATCAAACCGAGCGCCTCGCGGAAAGCCTGATGGTTAGGTCCGAAAATGACGGGCATACCATAGACTGCCGCCTCGAGCGTATTGTGGATACCGACACCAAAACCACCTCCGATATAAGCGACGTCTCCGTAGCGATAGATGCTGCTGAGGAAGCCGATGGTGTCGATAATGAGGCAAGACCCACCCCAACCCTCCCTCAAAGGGAGGGTGTTTGAAGTTACTTCTGTTGGCAGTTGGCCTTGTGGGACAACGCCTTCGTCCCAAAGTTTTTTCAATTCGGAATAGCGGAGATAAGGGCGCTTCAGCTTGCTGATGATCCCCTGGACGTGCTCCTCATGAATCTCGTGAGGGGCGAGGATCAGTTTCATCTCAGGATGCTGATTGAAATGTTCAATAAAGATATCCTCATCCTTTGGCCAAGAAGAACCTGCGACCAAAGTAAATGGAGTCTTCTCGTCAATACCATTCTCTCTGCCACTGAAGGTTGCTGCCCAAGGGAACTCCTTGGCCTGCTGCTGAATGGCAATGACTCGATCAAAACGTGTATCGCCACAGATGCTGGCCTTCTGGCCATAACCTATCTGCTCAAGCAGCTGGCGAGACTCCTCGTCCTGCACAAACATGTGACGGAAGTTGTCGAGCACCGGACGAAGCATGCCGCCGTACCACTTGAAGAAAGCCTGACGTGGACGGAAGATACCACTGACCAGATAAGTTGGGATGCTGCGACGGTTGAGCTCTTCGAGGATATTGCCCCAGAACTCATACTTCACAAAGAACGAGATCTCTGGCTTGACGATGTCGAGGAACTGACGGCACTCTGAGGGTTTGTCGTAGGGCAAATAGCAGATGACGTCAGCACCTTTATAATTCTTACGGACCTCATAGCCTGATGGACTGAAGAAGGTCTGAAGGATCTGATAATCAGGATAGCGCTCGCGCAAAGCCTCGATCAAAGGACGCCCCTGCTCGAACTCGCCAAGCGAGGCGGCATGGAACCAGATGAAGCGTGGTTCCTTACCGATCTTCTGCTTGACGTTATTGACTTGTGTCATCAGACGAGCCTGCCAATCCTTACGGCCTTCCTCCATCAGTTTGGCCTTACGATGACCAAAGGCTGCAGCGAGCTTAATGCCGAGGAAATAGGCGCTCGTACCGATGTTATAAAATATATTCACGTTGTGGAATGATAGAATTATAATTTCTCAACAGCGACACGAGCACGGCGCAAAGATTCCTCCTTACCAAGCATATCGGTGATATCAAAGATCTGAGGACCACGGGCTTCACCGACAATAGTGCAACGGAAAGCGTTCATCACAGCGCCTACCTTGTAACCCTTGCTGGCAATCCACTCCATCACCTTTGGCTCGAGGTTGACGCCTGTCCAGTCTTCCTGAGCCTCAAGGAACTCGCAGAGCTCAGCGACCATCTGCTTTGAAGCTGGAACAGCCACGCCTTCCTGGTTGACGCTGGCTGGCTTCCACCACTTCTTCATAGACTTCTCGTCGTAAGAGGTTGGAGCAGCAAAGAAGAAGCAGCACTGTGGCCAGAGCTCCTGAGGGAGGTTGATACGCTCCTTCATGAGCTGGATTGCCTTGAGGACGTATGCATCTGACTTAGGATCAGCACCATTCTCAACGACCTGCTTCTTGAGAGACTCGACAAGAATCTGCTCGTCGCACTCCTGCAGATAGTGGTGGTTGAACCAGAGAAGACGCTTCACATCGAAGTGTGCACCATTCTTTGAGCACTTGCTAAGGTCGAACATCTTGATCATCTCATCCATGGTCATGAAGTCCTGATCGTTGCCAGGATTCCAGCCGAGGAGAGCGAGGAAGTTGACAACAGCCTCTGGCAAGTAACCGCTCTCGCGATAGCCGCTGTAAGACTTTGGCTCGCCAGTCTCCTTGTCGATGAAGTTCCACTGGAGCGGGAAGACAGGGAAACCATACTTATCGCCATCGCGCTTAGAGAGCTTGCCGTTGCCTTCTGGAGCGAGGAGCAATGGCAGGTGTGCGAACTGTGGAGCCTCCCAACCGAAAGCACGGTAAAGCAATACATGAAGTGGAGAGCTTGGCAACCACTCCTCACCACGGATGACGTGAGTAACCTCCATCAGGTGGTCATCAACGATGTTGGCCAAATGATAGGTTGGCAGCTCGTCTGCGCTCTTATAAAGTACCTTATCGTCGAGGATAGAAGAGTTGATGCGGACTTCGCCACGGATCTGGTCATTGACCAAAACCTCCTCACCTGGTTCGATACGGAAACGTACGACGTATGGCTCGCCGGCAGCGATGAGTTCCTGAGCCTTCTCCATGCCGAGGCTGATGCTGTTGCGCATCTGGCCGCGGGTAGAAGCATCGTACTGGAAATTTGGAGTAGCTGCACGAGCAGCGTCGAGCTCCTCCTTGGTATCGAATGCATAGTAGGCCTTGTCTGCATCGATCAAAACCTGGACATACTTCTTATAGATCTCGCGGCGCTCAGACTGACGATATGGCCCATGATCGCCACCGAAGCTTACGCCTTCGTCGAACTGGATGCCGAGCCACTTGAATGACTCAATGATATATTCCTCAGCTCCTGGCACGAAGCGCTGTGAGTCAGTATCCTCAATGCGGAACAGGAGTTTGCCACCATGCTGACGAGCAAAAAGATAGTTATAAAGACAAGTGCGGACGCCACCGATGTGAAGTGGACCAGTAGGTGATGGTGCAAAACGCACCACAACAGGACGATTCATATTTTCTATTGTATTTTTGTTATCAAATATCAGGGCACAAATGCTATTGAACCCTTTCAACCCATTACCAACATTACTCAATCTTATCGAGCAACTTGACCAGTTCCTCGTCGGTCTTGGTGAGCTTGTCCTTGCAAAATGCAAGAAGCTCTACAGAACGCTCAGTGAGTTGGCACAATTGATCAATCTCACAATCAGGACGCTGTAGCTTCTGCACAATCTCTTCCAGTTCCTTCATAGCACTGGCGTAGCTGAGCTTTTCTTTTTTAGTTGGCATAATCGGTTGTTTTAAGCGTACAAAGATACAATGATTTTGGCAAAAGACCAAATATTCAATCAATTATTTGGATCCTATAAACCAAATTCGAGAATATAGACTTCTCGAGCTTTCATTCGGCAAGTCTTTTTGGTCAAATCCAATTCCTTAGACGAAAGCACTTCCCGTACTTTTTGACAAGGGAGAATCTCCCTGAATGTATCCAGATGAAGCGTCTGGCTCCGACTGGTTCCGTTGAGCACGACAGTGATCATTTTCCCCTGATAACGACGAGCATAGGCATAGAAACCAGATCGTGGATTGAAGTGCACGAGCTCACCCTTGGCAATAACAGGATTGACTGAAGGATGCTTTCTCCACTGCAAGAGCTTTCGCGTAAACTCCAAATGTTTCTTCATCGTGGCAGACAGTCCTTTTCCGGTTAATGCATTGGCCTTATCGCCAGGGAAACCTCCTGGGAAGTTTTGGCGTTGACCATCGTCAAGCGGATCTTTCTCACCGACCATACAGAGCTCATCGCCATAATAAAGCTGCGGGATGCCTCTCAGCGTCAGCAGCATCGTAAGTGCCTGACGATAACGGGAGAAACGCTTAGCCTTCTCAGGATTAGACGCAAAGCGGTTAACGTCGTGATTGGCTAGAAAGATGAGTAGGTGCGACGGATCAGGATAGACCACATCCTGACTCAGATAGTTGCTGATACGAGCCAGGCCGGAGAACCAGTCATCGGTCTCCTCGTCACACACACCATTGAGCATCGTAAAGAGCGGGAAGTCCATCACCGAAGGCAAATGGCTGTTTTTTGGTGCAGCCAGCTTGCTGTCTTTCTGCCAGAGACTAATGCTGACATTACTTTCGGTCCACGTCTCTCCCACGATATTAAAGCCAGGGTGCTCTCGCTCAATCGTTTGGCACCAGTCAGACATCTGTTGCCAATCATTATAAGGATACGTATCCATGCGGATTCCGTTGATGCCAGCATATTCTATCCACCAGAGGCTGTTCTGTGTCAGGTACTGCGCCACCTGCGGATTCGTTCCTGCCAGACTTGGCATCATCGTGTCGAACCAGGCTTTTTTCGTCAGTTCGAGGTCTTTGGCCGAAGCGTAAGGATCGGTGGCAGTCTGCGTCTTATAATTGGTACGCGTGAAATGTGGATAGAGATAGAACCAGTCGTCACTGATACGGTCTTCGAAGAGGAAACACTGGCGCGAACAATGGTTGAATACCATATCCATGATGACCTTCAGTCCTTTCCGATTTGCTTCGGCTACCCAGGCCTTAAAAGCCTCATTTGAACCTAAGCGCGGATCGATGGAATAGAAATCTGTAATGGCATAACCATGGTAGGTAATCCGGTCATTATCATTGCAAAACATGGCAGTTGGCCAAATAGCAGTCACTCCTAGGTCCCGCAGATAGTCGAGGCCTTGCTGCATACCAGCGAGGTCTCCTCCATGACGTTTCTCTACGCCATGAATATCCCATGTGGATTCCTTCATCTCCTGGTAGGTCTTTTGTTTCTGCTCGATGCTTTCTCCCATGATCCAACGGTCTGGCATAAGCAGATACACGACGTCTGAAGCATCGAAAGTGTCGACTTCCTGATGCTCTCGCTCTTTCAATTCATAATCGAAAGGAATGTCTTCCTCCCCCTCCTTCCAAAGCACGAAATGCAAGGTCTGAGCCGGAGCTCCCTCTGTCTGGATATAAGCCAAAAGATAATTGGGATTAGGAGCGGCGTTGAACGACGTCAGATAGACGCCTCTCGCCTCCTTCAAATGCAACTGATAACGACCAATGCCAGAACCATGTAGGAGGAGCTGTATCTTGGAGTATTTCATGCCTGCCCACCAGCAGGGCGGATGTATATGCTGTAACTGATTCATGGGTGTAAGGTTACTTATTTTGAGCAACAAAGATATCATATTTCGTGTAATAATCAAAATTTTAGCAGATCAAAATCTTTTTTCGCTTATAATTTTTCTTTTTCACAAAAATTATTGCTACCTTTGCACCGCTTTTTAGGAAACTAAAAGCAAGAATGGATTAAAGTCTCGGCTTGACCTCCATCTACTTAATCTGGAAGAGTTTCGGCTCGACCTACATTATTAACTATTTAAATCATTTACTATTATGTATCTTGATTCAGCTAAGAAGGCAGAGATCTTCGCAAAGTATGGCAAGGGTGCTACTGACACTGGTTCTCCAGAAGCACAGGTTGCTCTCTTCTCTTTCCGTATTGCACACCTCACTGAGCACCTCCGCGCAAACCACAAGGATTACGCTACCAGCCGCTCAATGAAGATGCTCGTAGGTAAGCGTCGTCGTATGCTTGACTACCTCGCAAAGAAGGACATCAATCGCTATCGTGCTATCATCAAGGAGCTCGGTCTCCGTCGATAATCCTTGGCGATGCTTTGTTGATAGACAAGACGTCTTCGACAACAATAACACCCGACAGTTTCGACTGCCGGGTGTTTCTTTTTTATCGTCGGAATAACTACTTAGGACAATTCAAGACCGAAGGTATCAAGTAGTTCCTGGATGACTTCAGGATTCTCACTCTGAATCTCATCCATTCTCTCTCGAGGTGTAAATGCCAACTTTACGCCATCACCCTTAGATACAGCAAAGGAAATCTGCAAATGAGAATTGCGCAACTGGCGACGCAGATACTGAAGAATCTCCTCACGATGCTCATCAATACGCTGCTGCTGCTCCTCACTCATCACAGTTACAGCCACATGCGTGTCTTCCAACAACTGCACGCGACTATTGAGCATGGCTGTAATCAAAATCTTCTCTGAAGGAATTGTCTGCGTATATTCAGTCCATTGATTTCTTAGCGCAGATTCATCGACAGGTTCGTTCTGATCTTCCTGCGGCGCAGCATTCGAACCTGCGGCACGACCAGCTGCTGGCTGATTTGCTGCTCCTGTAGCATGCAATGAGGCCATCATCGACATTCCCCTACCAGACATCGGAGCGCCTCGCTGAGCTATAGGCTGAACAGGAGCCTGACGCTGTGCGACAGGAGCTGGAGCAGTTTGGCGTGGAGCGGCAGATGAAGGTGGTGGTGCGACTGGCGCAGATTGTGGAGCAGGTTGTACTTGTGGTTGCGGAGCAGGGGCCTGCTGCGGCATCTGACGGACAGCAGGAGCTGCCTGCACATTCTGCATAGGAGCCTTCTGCGGCTGCTGTGGAGCCTGCATAGGATTCATCAGCTGACAGATTCTTACAATGGCAATCTCTACAGAGAGGCGCTTGTTGCGAGAATTGCGATAATTGAAATCGCAATCATTGGCGATCATCACCGCATTGTAAAGGAAGTATGGCTTGCAGTTAGCCGCCTGCTGCTGATACCGAACAGCAACTTCTGGCCCTGCCTCTATCAACTTTAAGGTCGCAGGATCCTGGCTCACCATCAGATCTCGCAAATGACTTGCCCAACCGCCGATAAAATATTGAGGATCAAAACCCTTACGAATGACCTCATCAAGCATCACCATTGCAGCAGGAATATTTCCTTGAAGTGCTGCATCGGTCAAACGGAAGAAGAGCTCATAATCAAGGATGTTCAGATTCTCAATCGTTGCCTGATAGGTGACGTTACCACTGGTAAATGAAGAGATCTGATCAAAGACCGACAATGCATCGCGCATACCTCCATCTGCTTTACGCGCAATGGTCAACAATGCCTGTGGCTCGGTCTTGATACCTTCCTGGCCAGCAATATAAGCCAACTGATCTGCAATATCCTGCATAGAGATACGCTGGAAGTCATACGTCTGGCAGCGACTCAGGATCGTCGGCAAAATCTTCTGTTTCTCAGTGGTACACATCACAAAGATAGCATGCTTAGGTGGTTCTTCTAACGTCTTGAGAAATGCATTGAAGGCTGCTGTAGAAAGCATGTGTACCTCGTCGATGATAAAGACCTTATACTTACCAATCTGAGGAGGAATCTGTACTTGATCAATGAGTTCGCGGATGTTATCCACAGAGTTATTCGAAGCTGCATCGAGCTCATAAACATTATATGAGCGTTGTTCTCCCATCGAACGGCAGCTCTCACACTCATTACATGCTTCGCCATCTGCAGTTCTGTGTTCGCAATTGATTGTCTTTGCAAAGATACGAGCACAAGTAGTCTTACCCACTCCGCGAGGACCGCAGAACAGGTAGGCATGCGCAAGCTTACTATTAGCTATCGCATTCTTAAGCGTCTGAACCAACGCTTTCTGGCCAACAACCGTATTGAAGGTCGAAGGACGATATTTTCTTGCAGAGACGATGTAATCTGACATAATACAAGTAAGAGGATATTACGCTGCAAAGATAATTAGTTTTTTTGGGATAAAAAAATTTTCAATAAGAATAATACACTCTTGATAAATTTAAAAGGTCCTATATATATATTTAAAAGGAGAAAGAACAAATACAGAGTAAAAATAAATCGAGTAGGAGGTAAACGCTAGTCGTAGGCGTTTATCTCCTACTTTCACGTTTACCGACCTCTCACACCACCGTACGTGCCGTTCGGCATACGGCGGTTCCTTATTATTGCACGCGGACTATTAAACGATGATAGT
>JAZRXZ010000145.1:0-3562 GCA_045600445.1 Bacteroidales bacterium
CAGAATCCTGGCACCTGAGTACGGAGTTCTTCCTCCTCCAGCTGTATCAGCTTATTCTCGATGTCAAGATAACGATGCAAATCAGAAAGTCGTTCTTGTGTCGCTTTAAGTTGTTCTATTGTTATCATATTATATATACATTTTGGGGCAAAGATAATCAAAACACATCAAAAATCAAAGTTTTTATGTCAAAGATTGTTTTTGTTCAATAAAAATCCTTATCTTCGCGACCAAAACACAACTATAGTTGACAATTCTATAACATAATGGATATTTCGTCTGCACTAATATCAGCTGTAGCTTTGTTGCGCAAAATGATCGCAATTCCGTCTGTCAGTCGCGATGAGACGGCAGTAGCCGATATGCTTCAGCAATATATGTCCGATGCCACCGGCCAACCCGTGCATCGTCACAATAATAACCTTTGGCTGATCGATCCGAACTACGATGAGTACCGGCCGACGCTTCTGCTCAATGCGCATATCGATACCGTCAAGCCTGTCGCTTCCTGGCAAAGAGATCCGTTCACGCCCAATGAGGAGGTCGATGCAGACGGCCAGACACGACTGTACGGCCTTGGCTCCAATGACGATGGTGCTTCGCTCGTCTCGCTGCTCCATATCTGGATGCTTCTGATAGCCGAGCCACAGCAATATAACGTCATTTTCCTTGCCTCGGCCGAAGAGGAGGTGAGTGGTAAGAACGGTATCGAGAGTGTCCTTCCACTATTGCCGAAGATTGATGTCGCACTCGTCGGCGAACCTACCGGCATGCACCCCGCCATTGCCGAAAAAGGCCTTGTCGTGATCGATGGCGTTGCTCACGGAAAGTCCGGCCATGCTGCCAGAAATGAGGGTGTTAACGCGCTTTATATCGCGCTCGATGCTATCCAGCAGCTTCGCACTTATCGCTTTCCGAATGAGTCACTTACGTTAGGCCCAGTCAAGGTCACAGTCACGGGTATTCAGGCGGGTACGGTGCACAATGTCATTCCCGATACCTGCACATTCATGGTCGATGTCCGCACCACCGACGCATACTCCAACGAAGACGTCGTAGAGATGCTTCGCGAAGCTGTCGGAGTTCCAGCCAACGTCACGCTCACTCCTCGCAGCACACGCCTCCAGCCATCCGGCATTGAGGTCTTACATCCGCTGCTGCAGAGCATCATCCGCCAGGGCCGACAGCCATTCGGATCGCCTACGCTTTCCGACCAGGCTTTGATGCGATTCCCGAGCGTCAAGATGGGCCCTGGTCAGTCATCGCGCAGCCATACGGCCGACGAATACATCGTCATCGAAGAGATCAACGAAGCCATAACACTCTATTGGTCAATACTTAATGGATTAGTCTTATGACAAAACTGAATAGCTATTTCAATAAAGGATTACGCAAGATCAAGCACCGTAAGGGCTTCGGCGTCCACTCCCCATTCGCCTTTGCTGTCATCACTGAGGTGATCGAGGAGAAGTTGCCATATTATGCCTACAGCTCCATGCAGCGCCGCTATGACAAAAAGTCGCAGGTCCCTTTCAAGGTCGTTTGCCTGCTTTTCCGCCTTGCTAATCGTTTCCGTTGCCGAAATATCGCTATTTTAGGCGACGAGCAATACGCCAGGATGCCGCTCACCGAGGTCGATAGTCGCAATGTTGTGTGCATTCTCAGCGATATGCAATCCCTCTCGCTGTCTGACGAAGCCAAGTATGATATGATAGTGGTCAATCAGAATCCATTCCAAAGCGAAGCACAGCTGTCTGAGTGGTTGCTGAATCATCTTGTTCCTGAGGCAATTGTCTTCGCTAAAGGCATCCAGCCAAGGCGTTCCTTAGAGACCTTCTGGGACGTTTTTTCTGAGTTGGACGAAGTGCAGATCACCATGGATCTTTATGACTATGGTTTGGCGATTTTGAAGCCAAATTTCTTCAAGCAGCATTACATTGTATCGTTTTAACCGATAAAAAACGTTAAAAAATAGCATCAAAAGATACGATCTATTAAGATAATTCTTATCTTCGCGCGCAATTTCAGCATAATACGCTAGAAATTGAGTGAAAAAAGAGAAGAAATCGAATTCCTATTTAACCATTTAAACTAATGTATTGGACTCTTGAATTGGCCTCAAAGCTCGAAGACGCTCCATGGCCTGCTACACGTGAAGAACTACTCGACTATGCTAATCGCTCAGGTGCTCCTCTTGAAGTAATCGAGAACCTGCAGGAGATGGAGGATGAAGGTGAAATGTATGATTCAATCGAGGATCTTTGGCCTGACTATCCACAGAAAGATGACTTCTTCTTCAACGAAGAGGAGTACTGATCTGAAAATCAACGAGTTATATAGATAAATGCCTCAAAATGAGGCAAAAGACGAAGGAGGACGAGAAGCAGTATTTGCTGTCGTTCTCCTTTTGCGGCCTTATAAAGCCTAGTTTGCTTGACAAGATAGACGATATTTCCAAAAGCGAGAAGAAAGAAAAGGAGTACTAATTATGGGAAGAAAAAAGATCCTAAATCCGGAAGGTAAGTTCCTGTTACGCACGAACTTAAGCCCTGATTCACAGGGCCGCTATCATGTCAATCTACAGTATATCATTGACCGCAAACAGGCTTTGAGTACTACTGGAGTATGGCTTAAGGAATCAGAATGGGATGCCTTGACGCAACGTGTTCGTCCTTGTCATGGTCAGGCAAAGCGCCTGAATAACCAGCTTTATGCCCTTAGAGCTAAGGTCGATGAGCTGATTCTGGCTTTCTTGACAGAGGGGCGCGGACATCTGACCGTTGAGATTGTCCGTTCAATGATGGCTGGCACCTATGATCCTAAGGCTGCTATAATCGAAGAGAAGGAGGGGACAGACTTCTTTGAGATTACCAGCGGAGTTCTCGAACTAGAATACAAGACAGGTAAGCTCGCTTATTCCACATATTATAATGGCGTGCGCTATATGGAGAATTTCCGTAAGTTCCTTATCCAAACAACAGGCAACTCTAAGATAGACGTACGTATGGTTACTGAGCAGATGGTTGATGATTATATCCTATGGCGTCTTTCAAAGGGTAATGATTCAGAAACTATTAATAAGGCATTAACACCAATCATCAAAGGACTTAGAACTGCGGCCAACCGTAATCATATCCAATTGTCTTTTGCCAACCTCATTGAGAGTAAATATCTGCCAAAGCGTCAAGAATTATCAGAGGAAGATGTAGAGGACTCAACGGTCAATTACCTTACAGAGGAGCAGCTTAACAAGTTCATTGCACTCTATCCAAAGGTTCATTTCCCTCGTACGCGAGATTTTATGGATATGTTCCTGTTCTCATTCCATGCTTGTGGACTTCGTTTCTCAGATATCCTCACACTTCAGTGGAAGCACATTAACTTTGAGACTCGCATCCTTAGGAAACTTCTCTTTAAGGGTAACAAGCCTCATGAATTCAAACTGGACGATGTTGCCATTGAGATTCTGGAGAAGTGGAAGGATTCACCTCAGTCTGGTAAGGTTTTTGTCTTTGGGTTGTTGCCCGATGACTTCGATCTCAAGGATAAGGCTGAGCTGAAC
>JAZRXZ010000146.1:0-2103 GCA_045600445.1 Bacteroidales bacterium
TAACCCACATTGCAGTAAGCCTTGCACCCAACTGTTAAATGATGTTACGGGAACAGCCTTATAATGGCGTGTTATGCCGGTTTTCGTATGATTTTTAGTTAATTGTAGTTAACCCAGACCGTCTTTCCGAAAACACGCGCAATGTGGTGCCCAAAACGATTTTGCTGTCCGATTTAATAGTTGTACTCTTGCATCCATGTTCATCAGAAAGGTCGATAGATTCTACAGGAAGCAGGACGGCACGTTGGCTGCATATGACTACTACCACCTTACGAAGTCCTATCGTGATGCCAAAGGCAAGAAGCATAACCGCTGCGTCCTTGGCATGGGCCGTTTGGAGGACTATACCCAACAAGAACGAGATGAACTAGCCGGTCTGCTCACCGTGATGATAGAGAAGGGGCAGTACGTCATGCATGAAAACCTCAAGGTGTATGAGAAGGCGATGGAACTCTATGCCGAATACCGCGAAAGCAAGTACGCCAGGGAGAACGATCCCATCCTCATAGCTGAGGCGGAGAGGAAGAAGCGCGAGGTGATGCGTGATGCCATCACGGTAAAAATCAGTTCGCTGACCCAGCATGAGGCACGCTCCATCGGCTGCGAGAACCTCTGCCACTCCACACTCCGCATGCTGAAGATACGCAATTACCTCGCCATGAGAGGCTGGGGACGCACCGACATTGACATAGCCCTGATGCAGATTATAGCAAGAGCCATCTATCCGTACTCGGAACTCAAGACAGTGCGCTACCTCCAAGAGAATACCGCCCTTGCGGAGATGTTCAAGATACCTAAGGAGAAGATAACCAAGGATGTGCTCTACAACAGCGCCTTGCGTCTGTGGGAAGAGCATCGCGGGCTCGAGGATTGGCTGCACGAGCGTGTGTGCAACATATTCAACATAGAGGAGAAGGTCCTTTTGTTCGATATCACCAACACCTACTTCGAGGGCAAGTACGAAAAGTCCAGGATATGCCAGTACGGCAGGAGCAAGGAAAAGCGCAGCGACTGTAAGATAGTCGTGCTGGCAGCCGTAGTAAATACAGAAGGACTGCTCGTGCGCACATCGATATATGAAGGTAACCGCCATGACTCAACCACGCTGGAGGAGGTGATTGGTTCCCTGTCCAACGACCTAGTATCCAAAGCAAGACGCATCGTGGTAATGGATGCCGGATTCTATTCCGCAAGCAACGTGAAGTGGATTACCGATCATGGTTTCGACTATATCACCGTGCTTCCTTCTGCCGAGACGCGGTTCACTCCATCCTCGGACAAGGTTGTTCAGCACAAGGACTGCCGCGAGCAGGAAATACGTCTTCAACTTGGCACTGTCACCATAGACGATGTCGTGAAGAAGGCGCTCCTCGTGGACAGTGATGCCAAGGCCCTGAAGGAGAGATCCATGTATGAGCAGGCATGCAAGCGTTACGAGGAAGGTTTGGACGCCATCAAGGCTGGCATTGAGAAGAAAGGCGGCACGAAGAAGCGCGATGCCGTGAACAACCGGCTCGGCAAGCTTGATCAGAAGTACGGAGCCATACGCAAGAGCTATACCGTTGAGTTTACATACGAGGGCAAGGGCAAGAAAGAGATTGCCACTGCGATGACATGGAAGCGCAATGATGGTAAGACGGGCGAAGTGCAGAAATTCCATGGCAAGTACGTCCTGCTCACAAGCCTTGACGAGAGTGACGAGGTGAACATCTGGAAATTCTACAATGTCATCCGTACCGTGGAGGAAACGTTTCACGTCCTGAAGACCGACCTTGACATCCGTCCCGTATATCACAAGAGCGATGGCGGCATCAAGGCCCATCTCAACCTGGCAGTACTGGCATACTGGCTGGTATCCGTAACCAAGCACAGGCTGAAAATCAATGGGTACGAGAATGTACGCTGGGACGAAATCATGCGCATTGCGTCAACACAGGTAATCGTGACTGCACAGATGAAGACAACGGACGGAGATACGGTAAGGGTACGCCAAAGCACTGAAGCGGAAGACAAACTCTCTGCCATCTACTCCCTTCTGGACATCAATCCGCATCCGCTTGGAAAGATAAAATCTGTGGTGCACAAAAATACACCTCAAAAAAA
>JAZRXZ010000147.1:0-1075 GCA_045600445.1 Bacteroidales bacterium
ACATTCATTCAGTTCTTTGCCGTACGTGACACCGAATAATACCTCAGAACTATGGCAAAAATGACACAGAAAGAAATGACACGCCTGCAGGGTATTATGGCCGTCGCATCATTTGCGGCGGGCGTGGCCATCGCCTGTGTCTGCCTGTTCCTGGTTCCTCCTCCGGGAGAAATTTCCAACTCTGCAATCTCGATTGTTTCGGAACTGCTGGTTCTGGCCGGAGCCATCCTGGGAGTCAAGACCAGCTATGACGCCAAGTTTGTTCGTATCGATGCCGAGCTTCGGAAGAAGGCCGACAAGCCGGAAATCGAATAGATCTTACTCAATGAAAAACTACATACTCTTTCTCCTCCTGTTCCTCTCTGTGGCCTGTTCTGTTACTAGACAGGTCACACCGAGAGAACAAACCACGGTAGAAGTTCGAACGAATACCGTCTACGTTCCGGACACGGTGTACATCGAGCTTCCCCGGATTGTCGAGAAGGTACAGACTCTTGACACGATTTCCGTTATCGACACGAAATACGCCGTTTCCGAGGCTCAGGTATCAAATGGAGTACTTACTCACAATCTGGAGATAAAGCCCGTCAAGGAGCCTGCAATCGTCCAGAAACAGATTGTTTACAAAGACTCGATTATTGTTAAGGAGGTTGACGTTGACCATTACATCGAGATGCCGGCGGAACTTACTGCCTGGCAGTCATTCAAAATCAAGTTGGGCGGCTATGCCTTCGCCCTCATAATCATCCTGATAGTAGTCGCGATACTATACGTTATGTTTCACTCAAAATTCAAACTATTATGAAGTATCTTCCTTCTATCGCCTTTGAGGAGATGTCAGGCTCCGCAAAGGGTGTTACGGCGGCCAAAACACGTGGTCGCAAGTATATCCGCAACCGCGGATACGGCGGCTCAGTCCGCACTTCCGACCAGGCATCTGTGAAAGCCATCTTCAAGCAGCTCTCACAGGCTTGGCAGGCTCTCACCAATGCCCAGATTCTGGCGTGGAACTCCGCAGCTCTCTCTGCAGAGGCCCGCTCGGTTCTCGGTACCAAGACAAAGATTACCGGTTCCA
>JAZRXZ010000148.1:0-35935 GCA_045600445.1 Bacteroidales bacterium
GTGATGTTGAAAAGAGGTTTGTCTAAATTTGATGACATAGTTAAGGGTTATTTTATTCTGGTTTGAATATATTCTTTATCATCTTATAGATTAGTGATTATTTATATGTTTTAGATAATGCTGATGGATGTCAGCAATGGAATAGCTCTTTTCATGCCACTTTGAGACTATCTTTTGCGGCAATTCATAGGCTGGATCATCCCCAATTTTGAAGAACCAGGAGCATCCCATCCCGGTAGATGGATACAATAGGATATTATGTCTTTCAATATACTCCTCTTCTCCAGCCTTTGTGAAAAGGTAGTATTTCGCCATCTCCTGTAATTTGTCTATAAGAGATGACTTCTCATTCTTTAGCTTCTTGATTTCATTTCTCTGTCGTTCATTCTCTTCTTGTAGAGCATGATTTTCAGATTCTGAAAAATTAGACCGAGCAGAAGCTTCACGTTCCAGTTTCTTCAGTTCCAACTCCAAAGAGTACGTATCAATTGGCACGTATTCTTCTCCCTGAAGGTGCTTGTCTGCATTTCGCACAAACTGAACTATTGCATCAGCGAAAACTGGCGAATCAAGCAGTTCGTGATATGTATTTGCGAGTCGCATCAACTGATTCAAGTTGTTTGTGTATCTAGAAGAATAATTCGTGCTACGCTTGTATAACGCCTCTTCTTCTGGAGTCATTGCGGCTTTAAGTTCATGTCCCAATGAAGCTTCACGAATATATACTGCTGGATATAATTTAGCCTCCAGAGCCTTTTGGCTAACCACCGCAAACTCTGAATCGCTAAACTGTATTTCCTTTCTGATGGTGCGTGGATTCTGGTGCTTACCTTTTGAATCCATCTTATCTTTCCCTTCTTTCATCGTCTTAGACTACTATTATTCGATCTGCATTTTTTCTTCTTTTTCTTGTCTTCATCTTCGTCATTTCCACCGCCTCCGCCACTGGAAATAGATGGTGCTGTATCTGGAAATAAGATAGCTTGACAAATCCCTACCACATCCAATGAACCGAAATCAACATCAAAAGGAGACGGATTGCCATCAGTAATATCATTCACATCAATATTTTCTGAACCATATTCTTTAATGTGTACACCATCGGCTGTGATATATTCAGCATGAAGATAATCACCTAAAACAGCATCTTGTTCCTTTGCAATCTCATTTCGCAAATGCATAGCAGAAGTCAATCCCCATTTCTCTGTGATATAAATTGAGGCCTCTTTTGCAGCTTTTCCGATGTAGGCAAGATTGGCTCTACTACCATCATCAAGTACTATATTCCCCACAAAATGCCAGTGCGGATTCTTGTGGTCTTTGTCATGATGTTCTCCATAGAAATACTGATCGAAGTGATATCCCTTGCTCTCCATGCAGTCAAGCCAGTCCTGCAAGATTTCGTTAGAATGGGCATTGAGAATTGGCAAATCATTCACATGAAACGAAGTCGGAATGTGTACAACCTTTACCTGAAGAGAAGGATGAAGCGACGCCTGGCGTTCGAAATCTCGGATGATTCGACCGACATCAAACAGGGAACCAATACCGCGAGACAAAGAGACCTCTGCTAGTTTCTTTGGATTCATTACATAATTGATGGTCGCTGCAATATTCTTAGAATAGAGAACTTTTGTAATCATGTTCGTGCACTCATTATTTATAATATAAGGGAAAGAGGGGTGGAAAGTGGCTCGTCACCTACGATACGTATCATACGTATCTTGGTACCGCTTGCCACCCCTCTAAAAAATGGCTCTTAATTCATGCCCGTATTATCGGCATCTTGCCAGATTTTAAGCCTCAGATACTCGTTAAGGAATCTCGGTTCTTTTGAACCAAGATGGATGGGTGCAAAAGCGATTGCTTGACACTTCTCCTCTTCGGAGAGTGTTGCCCACGAATTAACAGCTTCGTCATAAAAAGGGCCATTACTTGCTCTTTTGGTATAAATAGAGGCAATTTGCAAGAAAGGAATCTTGTCTGTAGATGTAGCTTCGTCAACTGAAGGATTCTCTAGATTTGAAGCCTCAGTAGATATTCCCAGATCAGTTGCTATATTTTCATCCAGATTACAAGGAGTAGAGACGACTGGCTGCGATTCGCTCTTCTTGCCTCTGTTTCTTGTTTTTGGAGGTTTGTCATTACCATTTCCAATCTTTCCCTTGGCATTGCTGCTATTGACGTTACTACGATGTTCAGACTTAGCAATCTGCTCATCAATCAGCGGTTGGAAGATCGCAAACACAAACGTTAGCAATTGGTTACTCTTCCCAAAATCTGGGAGCTCTCGTGTAACTGCATAGCGATAGATGGCTTTCATCATTATGCCAACACTTGCATCATCAATCTGAACGAGTTGATGTAAATTGTCCATAGGTAGTTCAATTTTTCTTATCATATTTTATTATTATAATGTCGCTGGTCAATGCGACGGTTTGTAAAAATCATGCTGACCAGTCATGACTTACTTCAAAACTCGGGTGCAAAGATAATCTTCTTTTATTTTCAAGGAGGGGCATGAAACTAAGGATTTATAGAACCTTAACTATCCCAGCGGTTTCATGTCAGTAATGAAACCAAAAGAGGCGACTTGCATCCATCCGTTTTTTTCCGAAACTACTCCCGAAATGTTTACACAAAGTTACGCAGGACAAAATCAATAGGCAACAAAAATGACAATTCGTTTTTTATTTTTGCGATATTTAACGACTCAATCATATCTTGTGGCACATCTTCAACCCCGTAAAAGGAAATGGCACATTTTTGAATAGGTCTCTTCTCCCCATAGAAATAATATCTTTTGAGGAGATGTTACAAAGATCGGCATAATTGAAAACATATAGAAATAATGTCTCATGATTTTTTTGAGCTTAACCATTTTTAGCCAAAATGCTAATGTAAGATGTGACTTTAGCTGGATGAAGAGTAACATTTCTCCTAACGAGACATAAAAAAATCCGCTATACGCATCTCTCGATGTATATAGCGGGTGTAGTGTTAAAATCAATGAGTCCTATTTTATTTTAGAACAAGATCTTCTGGGTTCGGAAGATTGTTCCATCTTTCTCCATAGGCATCATACGCATCGGTCACAACGATGAATACCTCAGGACAGAAGCGCTGAATACGTGTGGTTATGAAATCGACTTCTTTCTGGTGGACGACCAGCATTAGCATATCCTTGTCGTCTTGCGTGTAGAGTCCTTGGCAAGGGACGCAAGTAGCTGTGCGGTCAAGATCATTGAGAATGAAGTTGCGCAGGCGGGTTGTCGTACCTGAAGTGATGATGAAGATGATCTTGTCATTCTTCGATCCAGAAATCATGTATGCGATGGTCTGCGAGGTTACAAAGATACAGATGAGGGAATAGCCGGAAAGTACGATGGAGTGAACATCGTTTACCTCCTGCTGGCTACCCCATCCGAGACCTATGACCAGGAATCCTAAGAACACGACCAACCCATCGACCATTAATAAGGTTGAGGAGAACTTGATGCGTGTGTATTTGGATAGGATCATGGCAATGACATCGCTGCCACCAGAACTCGCTTTTGAACGGACGATGAGATAATCTCCTATACCGATGAGTATAGGCCCGAAAATAGTTGCCAGAATAATATCATCGCATAAATTGAAACGACCACCAAGCAATAGGGATGGATCAAGACTATTCAGGGCATCTTCTGTCGGATAGACCAGCCAGGACAAAATGTTCATGAACAATGGGGTCGCAAAGGACGCTACCAAAGTGCGGATACCTACTTTTTTGCCCAGACAAATAGCCGAAAGAATCAGCACCGGAACCTCAAGGATGTAGCCGAAAGTACCAACCTGAATGGATGGAAACAAATTGTGCAGGACGATGCTAACACCAAAGAGTCCTCCAGGAACCAGCTGATAGGGGTTGATAAAGAGTACGAAGGCAACCGCTACGATTAGACATCCCAGGAGGATGCCTCCGTACTCCATACAGGTGTTAAGATAAATGAAATACTTCTTCATTTTACTTTACTTCCCATTCGAAGAGTCCACAGGAATACTCTGCTGGCTGAACAACTTCGAGCTTGATGGCACGGGTTACGACGGGGTCAAACTGAACGGTATTGGCTACTCCTTTATTCTTGGTGAACTTGTCTGGGTTAGCAACAGGATGCCACTCTCCCTGTTCGTCAGCATAATAGATATTCCAAGACTTTGGCACGCGGCAGCCACCCCAAGGAGCGTCATCGAACCAATAGACGGTTGAAGACTTGATCTCAGTAGCTTCTGGAAGGGCATAAGAGATCCATTCGGTAGTACCCTGTGCTGGCCACCAGTGGTAGTAAGGTACAGAGCGGTCGTTCTCATCCTTTGGAACGAGACGGTCGTTGATGGCATCGATAGAGGTGACCATGTGAGATGCCTCAATTTTGCTCTGTGAGCTGAGTGTAGGAGGCATGGCTGGAGTGGTGGCACGGAGCTCCTGTGGCAACCATACGGCCATCGAACCAGAACCACGGTGGTTCCATGCATAGTAAGGAATGAGGTTGACCTTGACGGAACGGGTTTCGAGAGCACCCTGGTCGTTGAACTTCAAGACCTGAGCATCGGTAGTGAGAGTGGAGATAGGGAAGGCGTAATCTTTGCCGTCTTTCTTATAAGCGAGATCCTTGCTACCAACGGCGAACTGAGGGTTCTGGTTGACGAGGATGCTGCGGACGTCGAAGCCTTCATTATCACAGAATTCTGCACAATATACCAATGGACCACGCTCCACGCTGACACGACCACGGTCAGCCTCTACCTTGGCATTGGCGCGTACTACACGTGGCTCCATGTCAAAGTGAATCTGCACCTTGTCACCAGCCTTCCACTTGCGGTCGATGACCAGATAACCAGCCTCATTGACCTTGCTCTCGACCGGAGTGCCATTGACAGAAACCGAGTAGCCGAGGCGCTTGCCATCGACATAGGTATAGAGGTCGCTTGGCACAACATCGCCACGTACCCAACCTGGGATGCGGATGTTCATGGCAAATGGAGCGCTACCCTTCTTGACAGTGAGCAGGATGTCGCCATCGTATGGATAACCTGTCTGCTGCTCAAGGGTGAGCTTGCGATTAGCTACACGAAGCTCTGCCGTATTGCCCATAAAGAGGTTGACAAAGAGGTTGTTGTCCTTAACAGCATAGATGTAGCCTGGGAGCGATGGGATGAAACGGCAGATATTGCTTGGGCAGCAGGCACAACCGAACCAAGGCTGACGCTGGTGCTGACCGATGCTTTCCAATGGGTTTGGATAGAAGAAGCCGCCACCATCGAGCGAAACGCCAGAAATAAGACCATTATAAAGAGAACGCTCGAGCACGTCATAATATTTCGACTCGCCATGGAGAAGGAAGAGACGGTAGTTGACATAGACGTTACCAATGGCTGCACAGGTCTCGCAGTAAGCTGACATGTTAGGCAACTCATAGTTCTCGCCAAAGGCCTCACCGTTAGAGGTGGCACCAATGCCGCCAGTGATGTAATATTTCTTCTCAACGATGTTGCTCCAGATACGGTCGATGGCGTTGATGTAAGCAGTATCGCCTGTAAGGGCAGCTACATCGGCCATACCAGCATACATATAAGAAGCACGTACGGCATGACCTACGGCTTCGTCCTGCTCAATGACAGGCTTATGAGCCTGGCTGTACTCATCGGTACGGGTGGTGTAGCCGCGCTTGTCGAGGAAGAACTTGGCCTGATCAAGGTACTTCTTCTCGCCAGTAACCAGATAGAGCTTGGCCAGAGCCATCTCAGCAATCTGGTGACCAGGAACACGTACTACCTGATCGTTACCCTCGCCGATTTCACGGCATACACAGTCAGCATAACCACGAGCAATGTCGAGGAAGGTACGCTTGCCGGTAGCCTGATAGTGAGCGATGGCACCTTCGACCATGTGACCCAGATCGTAGAACTCATGGCTGAGGTCTTCAACGAGTTCCCAGCGATGCTCGCCTGCCCACTCATGCGGGTGCTTAGGGTTCATGGTGCGGCTGGTATAGAGGTAGCCGTCAGGTTCCTGTGCTGCCTTTACGATGGCGAGAACGCTGTCCATGTACTGCTGAGCAGGAACGATATCGGTGTGACCATGGCGCTCGATGGCGAGTTTCAGGTTAGGGAAAGTCTGCAGCAGATAAGAGCAGCCCTCGATGGTCTTATAGACATCTGTATCGTCGAAAGCAAGACCGCCTACGGTAACGGTGTCGGTATTGACACCCTGTAGGTGCTGGGCAGCAATCTCGAAGTTGCGGTAACGACCTGTCTCTTCGCACTTTGAGAAAGCAAGAGGTACGGTAGTCTCACGGCTGGCATCAAGACGCTGGCCCCAGAAGGTCTGAGGGGTAATCTTGACAGAAGTAAATGGCACAGGGGTAATAGGATAACCACCCGAAGCGGTGTTCTGTGCGACGATCGGCAGTGCTGAAAGCAGAGCCATAGAGAAGAATAGTTTTTTCATGTTATGATGTTCTTTTGTTGTTTTGTTCTTTTGTTATTAGTGTCGGCTAAAACCTTTCACTTTTCAATGCATCGGTTCCAGAGTTTGAGCGAATGCAGATAACCGGTGAAAGGCCATTCATGCTCTGCATTGCGCCCGAGGGTGACGAACTGTACGGGCTTGACCATGATCTGAATATCGCGCTCGCTGATAAGTTTGTCATTGACATAGACACGCTCCATGCGACCATCAAAGCACGCGTAGATGTGAGCCCATTTGCCTTCCAATCCCTTCATGCCCGGATCGTTTGCTTCAGGACGAGGCGGATAACCAACATCCTCGTACCAGCCATAATGGTTGATGACACCACAACGTGGTTCGGTGCCGCTGATAAGCATGATCTTCTCCAGTTCATCGTGTGAGGTGGTGAAATCGGCTACACATTCATTCTCTTCCATCTGCGGATTGAGCACCCAGGCATCGAGCGTGTAAGGCGTATTGTCACGCCATTGTGCTGGCATCAGGAAGTCGGAGGTAAAGACCGTAAGACTGTCAAAGCGGAATGCCATTCGACCCTCAACCTGCTCCACAAGGAGTGGTGTATCGTGCATCTCAAAGCCGCCTTCAAGGCCATTGTTCTGTATGTATGGGAGGGTATCACCTGCCTGATAGTTATCGGCAGAGATAGAGATAAGTGGAGCATCGGTCTCTGTAATATCTACAGGTGCTGGCCATTCATAGTTGTCTTGATCTTCTCGGGTGGCAAAGACTTTGACGTTCCAGAGAGCACCAGGATAGCCTACTTTCTGTGCATTGAGGAAAGTGATGCGGACGTAACGTGCCTCGGTATTGCCAACATCGACCTTAGGAGAACCTGCATGACGATTCTGGCTGCGATCGGCAAAGAGCTGCCACAGTTTGCCATCATTAGAAGTTTCGATGAGGTACTGATAGTACTGTGTGCCATACTCCCATTGTGTCCAGACGGTTTCTATGTGTTGAGTCTTGCCCAAGTCAATTTGCAGCCACTCACGACCATTGGTGCGAGGACGCCAGAGAGTGCCATTGTTTTCATCTACTGCATAGGCAGGGATGAAATCCTTGTCGTAGTGCGATGAGGCAGTAACCTTTGCACAATAGGCCAGATTCTTGTTTTCGATATTATGTCCCAGGGTCACTCCGCTGTGTGTAGGAGTGACAGGCTTGATGCGGCCTTTGCGGTCGAACTCCAACTTGTCGATACAGATCTGACGGTGGAATCCACGGGTAGAATGCGGATTGTCATGACGGTGATAGACGATGTAGTATTCGCCATCGATCTCAAGGACAGAGTGGTGACCAGGTCCATGTACGGAGCCATCGGCATTGGTTTTGAGTATGGTTCCCTGATATTTATAAGGTCCCATCGGCAGACGTGAAGTAGCATACTGCACATGATAGGTCTCATCGTGGCAAGAGGCACTACTGTACATGAAGTAATAGATGCCATTGCGCTTCAAGACAAAAGGTGCTTCGAAGAAATCGGTGGCCTCGGTGTTCGGGATGAGGCGTGTCTCTGTAAAAGTCTTCATATCGTCTGAAGCTTTGCCTACACCACAGCCAAAGCCGTCATAGATGCCCCAGGTGCCCCAATAGACATAAACTGAACCATCATCATCGACAAAGGTCTGACCATCGAGCGTGATGGCACCTGTTACATATCGGTCATACACCCAGATAGGCTGACCTTCATTGTCATAGTCTTTACCCAGCGCCATGCCCTGAGGACCATTGGCAGCACTGAGCTGAGTGATACCTTCGCCTAAAAGGTTGTGCCAAGGTCCGAGTGGAGTATCGGCCTGACCGATGTAGAGATTACATGGCTGGCAATAGACCATATAAAACTTACCATCTTTCTGCATGACATCGGGAGCCCAGATCCAGTGGGAGTTAGGCCAGTTCATCGGGCGGAGTGTCCAGTTGCGGAAGTCCTTACTCGTCCAGCATTGAGAAGGACCGAAGCCGGCACCACTGCCATCGGTAGTGGCATAAAGGTAATAGGTATCTCCGAACTTCTTGATGGTAGGGTCTGCAAAGTAGCCGGGGATGAAAGGATTTCCAGCTCCAGGTGTGTTGTAAGCAATCTCCTGCGCCTGTAGTGTCGTGGTCAAGGTTGATAGAGCGAGAAGAGCTGTGAATAACGTTTTCATGTGCATGTTTTATTTATTGTTTCTCGATCCGGATGGCAAAACCGCCACCAGGAGCGAGGTGAATCTGTTCTTTTGTCTGTTTGTTGACCTGTATCTTCCGGATACAGTAGTCCTGTGCATTGCGGTCAGCATTAATGCCATCGCATACGAGGGTGGCCTGATAAGTGCCATCGGCAGGCAGGAAGTCGAAGGAGACGGTGAGATCTCGTGCATCCCAGTTGGAGAGACCACCTACCGTCCAAATCATCTCTGAGTTTTGACGTACGGTGACGATATATTCTCCAATCTTGCCCTGTGGAATCCAAGTATGCAGATAGGTGTTGGGCAAAGAACAGAGGAATGCAGTATATTCCGGCTCCTGCTGGTAGGCAGTTGGTACATCGGCCAACATAGTGAGTGGAGAGTCGTGCACCACGTATGTGGCCAGCTGGTGGCAGCGGGTACCCTGACTTATAGGCGAAGAATAAGCGGCTGACCAGTCAGCACGAGTGGCATTGCGCATGGCACCTGGTGTATAATCCACAGGGCCGCACATCATGCGGATGAAGGGGAAGGTGACGTCATAGAGCGGCATATCCACGTCCTTCGGACTCCATTTCATCTCTTCCATGCCAAAGACAGCCTCATAGTTTATGACGTTAGGGTAGGTTCGGCTGAGGCCTGTAGGCTTATAGTAACCATGATAATCAAGCAGCATGTGGTGACGTGCACAGCCCTCGGCAATACGGTAGGCCATCTCTACAGCAGTCTGATCGTCACGATCGAGGAAATCGACCTTGAAACCCTTGATGCCCATAGCGGCATACTTTGAGCAGGCAGCTTCGAGTTGAGAATCGAGGACGTTAAAGACCGTCCAGAGAATCAGATCTACTCCACGCTCCTTGCCGTATGCAATGAGTGCAGGCAGGTCGAGCTCAGGGATGACGGTGAGCATATCGCCCGACTTTGGTTCGTACCAGCCTTCATCGAGCACCACGTATTCGATATGCTGGCTTGCGGCGAAGTCGATATAATATTTATAGGTGTCCATATTGATGCCAGCACGGAAAGGAACATTGCTCAGATTCCAGTCGTTCCACCAGTCCCAAGCTACCTTGCCACCTTTGATCCAGGAGGTATCTCCAATGCGGTTAGGCGAAGCCAGTGCGTACACCAGATTGTTGACAGGCAATTCCTCGTCTGCATGACTCACAGCCAGAACACGCCAAGGAAGGTCTCGCTTACCCTGGCCTTTGGCGATATAATCAGCCGTTTCTGTTACATACTCCTGCTTGCGCCAAGGATAGAAATCAGTTTTGGTGGGGTAAGGAGCGAAAAGACCCTTCAAATCATGTCCCTGCTTCTGGACGAACATGCCCGGGTAAGCCTCCAAGTCGCTTTCTGTGATAGTTACTTTCGCCTTGCCACAATCGATAGTGACTGGCAAGAAAGCCGGTGTGTCTTTGGCTTGGCTTAACAGAGTATGATCATAGTAATTCTGAAAAGCCATAGCCAAAGGCTTGTCTGGATTGGTAGAGTAAGGAAGCCAGGCCGTCTGGTCTTCAGGAAAATTAAAGCTGGCTTCTTCTCCTTTTATAATATAGGTGTTTTTTGTCTGGATGCTCCATCGGTAGGCAACGCCCTCGTCTGAGGCTCTGAAGGTGAGTCCAAGTCCGCCCGACAGCGAGAGCTGCAACTGGTTGGCAATATGGTCGAAGGCCTGCTGACGATAGAATGGAAGATCTGAGAGATGCTCCTCGATGCGGGTTACTTTGCCCTTACTGATGGAGAGCTGTCTGGTGGCAGTTTCCAACTGAAGGCTGATGGGTGACCAAGAGAGCAATGTGTCTCCTTGATCGACGAGGCAGTAGGCAAGTTGAGGAACGTCACGAACGCTCACTTCCAACTGCCCATTGGGCGACTTGATGCTCCAGTCCTTTGCTGCAACAGGCTGTAAAAATGCCAGTGTGAAGAGTGTTGTAATGATAGGTGTTGTGTTCGAATGTAACATGATGATATGTGTTTACGGGTGCAAATTTCGATAATTCTAATGAAAAAACAAGTAAATATCGTCCATTTTAATGAAAAAATAGTCTAAAAATGTTTTTGGACAATTGTTATATTTGTTTGGACAATAGTTTCGTCCTTAATGTGAAAAAATATGTTCCTTTGCACCCGAAAAGAGGGAAAGTACTTATTGTCGCTAATTAATATCACACATCAATCACACACATGTATTTTGCTTACTTTCCGAAATTTAAACACATTATTTATATATTATGAGTAAACTTATCAGACTTCAACCCCTGTTCGTGGGCGGTGCAGCATTAATGATGCTGTGTGCCACCTCATGTAATCAAGAAGAGAAGTATCAGCAGCCAGATGCTCCGATTATGGAGGTCCCCTTTACGCAGGTGCATATTGATGACTCGTTCTGGGCTCCTCGCATCGAAACCAACCGAACGGTTTCCATTCCATCTGCATTTTATCAGTGTGAGGTGAATGGCCGATTCGACAATTTCGCTATTGCCGGAGGACTCAAAAAAGGCGAGCACCGAGGAGACTTCTCTTTCGATGATACCGATCCTTATAAAATCATCGAGGGTGCCAGCTATGCACTGGCGGCTCATTATGATGCAAACCTTGATCATTACCTCGACAGTGTCATTACCATCATAGCCGCTGCTCAAGAATCAGATGGCTATCTGACCACTTGCGTGACTAATAAGTGTACACGTCTCTCTGGTTGGTGGGGCACTCATCGCTGGGAGAAGATCAACAGCCATGAACTCTATAATTGTGGACACTTGTATGAAGCTGCTGTAGCTCATTTCCGTGCAACTGGCAAACGCACCTTGCTCAACGTCGCCATCAAGAACGCAGATCTGGTATGCCAGGTATTCGGTGACGGAGAGGGCCAGATTCATCGCCCAGGCGGACATCCTATCGTAGAGATGGCTTTGGCCAAGCTTTATAAGGTGACTGGCAATGAGAAGTTCCTCCAGCAGGCACGTTATTTTGTCGAAGAGACAGGCCGTTGCACCGATGGTCATCAGCCAAGCGAGTATAGCCAGGACCACATGCCAATCCTTCAGCAAGAGGAAATCGTAGGTCATGCAGTACGTGCCGGTTATCTCTACAGTGGTGTGGCCGATGTGGCAGCCTTGACCAACGATACTGCTTATTACCATGCTTTGGAGCGCATCTGGCAGAATGTAGCAGATTGCAAGCTCTATATCACTGGCGGTATTGGTAGCCGTGCTCAGGGAGAGGGATTCGGTCCAAACTATGAATTGCACAATCATACCGCTTATTGCGAGACTTGTGCTGCTATTGCTAACGTTTATTGGAACTACCGAATGTTCTTGGCTTCAGGTGATGCAAAGTATGTTGATGTCTATGAGCGCGCATTATATAATAACGTGTTGAGCGGCGTGTCTCTCTCGGGTGACCGTTTCTTTTATGACAATCCGCTGGAGTCAATGGGTCAGCATGAGCGTGCAGAGTGGTTCGGCTGTGCATGTTGCCCAGGTAATATCACCCGCTTCGTGGCTTCTGTACCTCTTTATATGTATGCTTCTCAGGGTGAGGATATCTATGTAAATCTATATATTCAGTCTTCGGCTGAGGTCAATACTTCGATGGGTAAGGTAGCCATCCGTCAGGAGACACAGTATCCTTGGGAGGGCAATGTCAACCTCGTCATCAATCCTGAGCAGGAAGGACGCTTTGCCCTCCGCTTGCGCATCCCAAGTTGGGCACAGCAGAAGCCGGTAGCTTCAGATCTTTATACTTTTACCGATCAAAAGTCAGGTAAGGCGTATAGCCTGAAGGTAAATGGCAAGGAAGAAAATGGCGTATTCAGCGATGGATATGCTACCTTGTCAAGAGAGTGGAAGACTGGTGATGTCGTAGAACTTTCTCTGCCAATGGATGTTCGTCGTGTGAAAGCCAACGATCAGGTCATGGATGATCAGGGCAAGTTAGCTATTGAGCGTGGCCCTGTAATGTATTGCCTCGAGGGTAAGGATCAACCAGATGGCACCGTATTTAATAAATATATGGCCGATGGTACTCCTCTCATTGCTAATTTCGAAAAGAATCTTTTGGGTGGAGTCATGACTTTGACGGGCAAGGCTCAGCAGGTAGAACTTGATGGAACCTCTCACGAAGTAGAGGTGAAACTCATCCCATACTGCACTTGGAACAATCGTACAAAGACCAACGCAGAAGGATATGCTACTACCGGCGATGAGATGGCTATATGGATACCTGCTTCAGCTGATGTCGCTCGTCCTACCCCTGCACCTACCATTGCCAGTCAGGCACGCAGCTTTATGACCAGAGCCGCTATCCAGAAGGATGCTCCGGATTCGGCCGTCGAAGAGGGTTGGGCTTTTGGTGTAAATGACCAGTGGGAGCCTAAGAGCTCAAGCGACACCTCAAAACCTTATCACTATTGGTGGTTGAAGTATGGTTGTCCGGTTTCTCTTTCGTATGACTTTGCACAATCAACAGAGGTTCATAGCACCAGCGTTTACTGGATGGATCTGGATCATTATGATGGAAACTTCCGTGTACCAGCCAGCTGGAAGCTCTATTATGAGACAGTCAACAAGACTTGGGAAGAAGTCACATTGACTGAAGGTGCATCTTATGGTGTTGCTAAAGACAAGTACAATACCATCACCTTTGTTCCTGTGGAAACTACAGGTCTCCGTCTCGTCGCCAACTTACAGGAAGGCGAATCTGGTGGTGTCCTGGAATGGAAAGTAGAATAATAAACACAATACATAATTAAAAAACAACACACAATGAAGATTAACAAGAATTGGACTCATGCAGGTCACATGCTGACCTTGTCCTGTGGTCTTGCAACTTCAGCACTGACTCTCACTGCTGTAACTTCATTCCTGCCTATGCCTGTTGTTGCACAGGCACAGAAGGGAGTAACAGTCAAGGGTGTAGTGAAAGACAAGACAGGTGAACCGGTAATCGGAGCCAATGTAGTTGAAAAAGGTACTACCAACGGAGCTACCACAGATCTGGATGGTAACTTCACCGTTACTTTGCAGAAGGCAAATAGCCCACTGGTAGTAAGTTTCGTAGGTTATAAAACCCAGGAAGTTTTGTCCAATGGAAAGGGTTCGATGACTATCGTTCTTGATGAAGATAGCGAGTTACTTGAGGATGTCGTAGTCATTGGTTATGGTACGCAGAAGAAAGGTGATATTACCTCTTCTGTTGCCAGCGTCAAGGCAGAGGACTTCAACGCTGGTAAGATTGGCGATGCTGCCGAACTCGTAAAGGGTAAGGTAGCTGGTCTCACTGTTGTAAATTCATCTGGTGACCCTAACGCTAAGTCAAGCATCATGCTCCGTGGTGTCACCACTTTGGTAGGTAACGTTTCTCCACTCGTCCTGATCAACGGTATTGAGGGAGACCTCAGTACGGTTGCACCTGAGAACATCGAGAGTATTGACGTATTGAAGGATGCATCTGCGGCTGCAATCTACGGTACCCGTGGTGCCAATGGTGTTATCATCATCACCACTAAGTCTGGTCATCGTGAGCAGAAGGCTCAGGTCAGCTACTCTGGCTACGCTTCTTTCTCACAGTGGAGCAAGAAGGCCGATTTCATGGATACTCATGATGTAATCTTCGGTCTTACCTCACAAGAGTATATGGGCTATGATACAGACTGGCTTAAGGCTGTAAGCCGTAAGGCTGGCTTCAAGCATAACCACAGCTTGCAGGTGAGCGGTGGCACACAGAATGCCACCTTTGCTGCAAGTGTTCAGTTCAGCGATGAAGAAGGTATTATGCGTAATACAGGCAATCGTGATTTCAAACTACAGCTCGATTATAACCAGTATATCTGGAATGATATCCTTAAGTTCAATGTCAACGCATTGTTGACTCGCAATACATACGATATCAGCGATCCTACCTACGCTTTCCGTCAGGCTATCATCCGCAATCCTTCTGAGCCAATTTATAATGCCGATGGTTCTTACTATGAGAACTTCAATAAGTTACAGTACTACAATCCTATCGGTATGCAGAACGAGAGTTTCGGCGATGTCCGTAACCGCTTCGCTCAGGTAGTCGGCAACCTCACTGTTGAGCCAATAAAGGGTTGGAAGACCAATCTTATGCTCTCTTGGGGTGAGAATATGTCTGTCAGCCAGAGTTACACCACCTCTAAGCATTACAGCCTCGTACGTAACGGCTATAATGGTGCAGCCAACAAGAGCGAGGGCAATGGTGTAAGCCGTAGCCTTGAGTTGACCAGCAACTATAAGACAACTATCGCAGAGAAGCATCGTCTGGATGCCATTGTGGGTTACTCTTATTTATATGATGTATATGATGGCTTTAATGCCGGTAACCAGAATTTCTCTACTGAGGCTTATCTCTGGAACAATTTGGAGAATGGCTCGTTCTTGACTGATGAGAGCCACCATGCATGGATGGGTTCTTACAAGAACGACAGCAAACTCGTCGGTTTCTTCGGCCGCGTAAGCTATGGTTATGATGACCGCTATAATCTCCTTGTCAGCATCCGTCATGAGGGTTCAAGCAAGTTCGGTGCTAACCACAAGTGGGCTACCTTCCCTTCTGCATCTGCTGGTTGGAACGTTACCAACGAAAGTTTTATGGAGAGCACTAAGGAATGGTTGAACAACCTTCGTGTGCGTGTAGGTTTCGGTATGACCGGTATTACTCCAAGCGAGTCTTACCTCTCACAGAACCGTTACAATTTCGCTGGTTATGGTGACATCCTCAGCATGAATGGCGAGTGGATCAAGACTCTTGAAGTAAGCCAGAATCCAAATAAGGATTTGAAGTGGGAGACTACTAAAGAATGGAACTTCGGTATCGACTTTGGTTTCCTCAACAATCGCATACATGGTAGTGTTGACTATTATATCAAGACCACTGACGACCTGCTCTATTACTATAACGTGCCAGTTCCACCGAACCTTTACGGCTACACTTTGGCTAACGTAGGTTCAATGCGTAACACTGGTATTGAGTTCATGCTCACTGGTGAGATCTTCAAAACTAAGGACTTCGACTGGGAGAGCACCGTGACCCTCTCACACAACGCTAATAAGTTGTTGTCATTGAGCAATGAGCTTTATGAGACAGAAAACTTCCAGGAGGTAGGTGGTATCAGTGATCCTATTTCCGTATCTACCCATTGCATGGAGGTAGGCCACACCCTCGGTGATTTCTATGGTTTGAAGTTCGTCGGCTATGACAAGGAAGGTTTTGCTCTCGTTGAAGCAAGCGACGGCAATGGAGGCTGGACAGTTAAGCAGTTTAATGCCAACCTCAATACCCGTGACAACCGTCAGCGTCTGGGCAATGGTATGCCAAAGGTAATCCTCGGTTGGAATAACTCTTTCCGTTATCGTGACTTCGATCTGTCAATGCAGTTCACTGGCCAGTTCGGCTATAAGATCCTCAATGCTATGCGCTGCTTCTATGAGAACAACTCGATTGGTTATAACCGCCTGAAGTCAGCTGCAGATCTCTTGCCAGCTATCAATACTGATGGCACTCCTGTGATTGGTGAAGATGGCAATCAGCTGATGGTTCGCCGCTCATCTGCCATGGGACAGGGCTTCTGGAGCGAACACCTTGAGAATGGTGACTTCCTGAAGCTGTCGAACGTAACCCTCGGTTATAACGTTCCATTGCCAAAGGCTTTGAAGAACTATATCAGTCGTGTTCGCGTCTATGGTTCTGCAACCAACCTCTTCTGCATCACCGGATATTCTGGTATCGATCCTGAGGTTAGCAACTATTTCATGTCACCAGGTATCGATGATCGTGACAAGTATCCAACTACCCGCAGCTACACCGTGGGTCTTAGCATCAACTTCTAAACAGAAACACAATGAAGACTCTTAGAAATATTATGATGGGTGCCGCAGCTATGGGCCTTTTGGTCACAACATCGTGCACTGACCTCGAAGAGACACTTTATAGTGATCTTAACGAGACAAATATCGATCTTTCAAATCCAACCGACCTCTCGCTGTTGCTCGGTGCTGCCAATGCACAGTACCGCTATCTGGTAGCTGATTGGTTTGGTATGTTCCACCTCCTGGAGGAGAGTGGTGACCAGTATATGGTTCCTGCTCGTGTGGGTGTAGGCTGGGGCGATGCCTATATCAACCTTCACAAGCACAACTGGGGTACTGAGGTCGGCCAGATCGAAAATCCTTGGAACATTGCCTATAAGGGTATCGGTTATGCCAATCAGGTTATTGATGCCATTGATCCTAACAATGAGGAGACCAAGACATCTTTGTCTCAGGCGCGCTTCTTCCGTGCTATGTTCTACTATCATCTCTTCGATATGTTCCGCAATGTGCCACTGCAGACCACTCAGCAGGTTCCTGTAGGTTACCTTCCTCAGCAAGTTGGCGCACAGGCTGTATATGACTTTATCGTCAAAGAGTTCAATTATGTTAAGGAGAATATCGGTGATGATACCTACTTCGGTTTCGGTAACAAGTATGCAGCTTCAATGGCTTTGGCCAAGATGTATATTAACAAGAACGTATATCTGGGAACTACAGGTAACGATGGCTATGAGGCGGCATTGGCAGAGCTTAATTTCATCATCGATGGTGGTCAGTATGCATTGGCGAGCAATTACCTCGATAACTTTAAGGAGAGCATCAAGAATAGCTCTGAGGTGATCTTTGCTGTTCCATGTGACCGAACCCACACTGCACAGTTCGGCTTGCAGTCATACTGCTTCCCACAGACAGGTCTTGAGGCATACGGATCAACGGCTGCGGGTTACAATGGTTCATGTGCTATCCCTCAGTGGATCCGCACCTATGATCCTGACGACCTTCGCTTGGGTTACACCTGGGCCGGTGGTGAGCAGCACTATGGCGTAAAGAATGCCGACGGTACATATACAGCTAATGCAGGTGATCCTATTCCTTTCTCAACTCATGACTGGGCAGGTGCTGGCAACTTGAATTACAATCTCAATGTTCACTCAATCGACAATCCTGGTGCATTCCAGCAGGAGGGTTACCGTCTGCACAAGTACCAAATTGTAGCCGACAGCAAGAATCAGGATAAGGGTACTACGGCCACCGATATCGTCATCTTCCGCTATGCTGACGTGATGATGATGAAGGCAGAGTGTCTACTGCGCCTCAGTACCGAAAATGATGCAGAGGCTGCAGCTTTGGTTACCGAGGTTCGTAAGCGTTCATTTGGCTCATTGGCTAAGGCTACCCGTACTGCTGCTGATCTGCGAGGCGGTTCAGTTTATGCATACGGTCATGAGGAATACACCACTGCCGATGAGGCAGGCTATAATGACTGGAGTAATAAGATCTCTACCTATGAGGGTGGCGCAGACATCGAACTCGGTGGCTTGCTCGACGACCTCGGCTGGGAGTTCTGCTGCGAGTTACATCGTCGTCAGGATCTTATCCGCTTCAAGATGACCGACGGCCGTAGTGTATGGGATGGCAAGTCTTGGTTCTGCAAGGATGCTACCAACACCACTACCTACGATGTATATTGCATCCCACAGGAGGCTATTCGTGCTAACCTTGATCTGAAGCAGAATCCTGGTTACTAATTATATAATGTATCATTGATAATTCATAACTGATATGAAAAAACTATCATATATCGTTTGTATCGCACTCATGGCTGCCAGCACTCTGCTAACCAGCTGTGGCGACAACGAGGACTTCTGCAGCGAGCATGTGCTTACTACCGATGAACTTGCAGAGATGCGTCGTCAAGATTCTATCCGTGAGGCCCAGCGCAACATGATCAACGCAGATCTCATCTTGGAGTATAATGTCGAGTTCTTTATCAGCGCTAACAGCTATGATGGTGCTGAGGTAAATATTGACATCGATAAGATTGCCTCTTTCTTTGGCCTTGATGTTGCCAAAATGTGTGCCGACCTCGATGAAGGAACTGGAGATGTAGTACCATTTGCCATTGAAGGCAGCACTCATGCTGATAACATGGGTGGCTCAACTTCTGGTACCTTCTGGGGCCATTGGTGGGATGCCGATGGTAATGTTTGCAACTGGGGTGAAGGTGCTATGATCTTCACCGAGTTCTATGGCGAGGATCGTATCCTAAATGTTGGCCAGTACCCAGGCCATCTGACAGCAGGTGTTCCTGTCAAGGTCATTGAGGCTTTGAAATATGGCGATAAGCGTGTGGCAGTTGTACTTAACGTAATGCCACAGGAGCGTGGTGAGGTTGTTGCTACTGTAGTAGGAACTTCGGAGGTTAGCATCGCATTGCCTCCACAGGGTGACTATTCAAGCAACCCATTGGCATTGCCTGTCGATGAGATCTGCTCGAAGTTAGGTATCGGTTCTATGGCCGACGCTCAGTTCCTCGCCTTGAATGCCGATGGCAGCTATTGTCAGGAGACCGACGATGGTTGGGGCTTCTGGATGGATAAGGAAGGCTACAAGGGTGTCTGGGGCGAAAACGCTTCTGTCATGGTTGGCTGGGATGCAGGTTCATCAGAACTCGGCGTTCTTGAGATGCCTGATGGCTTGGCTGTAGGTGAGAGCGTTGTAGCTCACATCGCATTCATGGCAGGTAATAAGATTCAGCTTGTTAATGTTACGGTCAATATCGAAGCATATCAGGATCCTGAGACCGCACCAGAAGGTGACCCTGTAAGCATTGAGCGCGACTTGAACCTCACCATCTCATATAATACTGACTATGCTGTCGTAGAGGAAGATGTTCAGGAAGAGCTTCGTCAGACCTTCAAGATGACTACCTATCAGATCTTCTCTGCACTCAACAGCGGAGAGATGAAGGTCTATCTCGATGAGGTGAGCGAGGAGGATCCTGCTTATACTGCAGGAACTGGTGAGTATTGGCTCACTGCCGAAGGTAAGAGCTGTGAATGGGCTGATGGTATTGCCTATGGTGGATTGTTCGCTACTGAGACCTCTCTCGTACTCGAAGCAGGTCATCACCCTGAGAATGTAAGCCCTGCTGAGAAGACTGAGGTAAAGATCAACTTCATCGTTGCATGCAAGGGTGTTACTGCCACCTATCATGTGACCTTCACCGTCACACCACAGGAGTAATTAGTTAAAAGTTAATGGTTAATAGTTATTAGTTAGGTCATTCGTTGGGTCATGGCTAATAACTATTAACTAATAACTTAAACTTAGTTGTAGAAATGAAAAGAATACTATTTCTGTCATTAGGCCTTCTCTGCGCTTCTCCTATCGTATTGTCTGGTTGTAGCGATAGTGATAATGGTGTAGAAGAACCTAAGAAAGGCTCTTTGGAACTGCTCGAAGGTGCTACTGATGTCCATTTCGAAGTGGGTGTCAATGCTGCATCTGTCAAGTTCTCTGCCACGGCGGCTTGGACAGCTAAGACTTCTGACAGTTGGTTGAGCGTCAATACGCCAAATGGCGTCGGCGGTTTTCATACGCTTAGCTTCACCGCACAGCGCAATACCAAGAAAGAAGAGCGCAAGGCAACGGTGACTATTGCAAGTGGTACACAGCAGATTGTCATCAATGTGACTCAGGATGCCAATACCGAGGAGATTATTGATGAGACCACGGTTAAGGATCTCGACAAATACTATAAGCCACAGGAATTTGGAAATATGGACATGTTCAAGAGCACCAGCAAATGGTCTTGGGCGCGCCATAAGCAATCAGAACACTTCTTCGTATTTTGGGAAGCTGGTTTTGGAGATGATCCTAATGCAGCCTCTGTACCAGCCAATCTGCGGGTAGACATTGATGACTTGCTCAAGAAAGCAGAGCAGTTCTATACGACCAATATAACCCGTCTGGGTATGGCCGAAGTGGGTGGCGGTAAGTCTTATCTTGATGACTACAAAATGGAGATCTACCTGCTTTATCAAGAGGAATGGCTGGCTACTGGTTCCGGTTATGATGACAAGATTGGTGCTCTTTGGGTCAATCCTTCTACTTGTCAGCCGGTTGGTTCTACCATTGGTCATGAGATAGGTCACTCGTTCCAGTATCAAGTCTATTGCGATCAGGTCAAGAATGGTGCCAAGAACGATTTTAATACCGGTTTCCGATATGGTTATCAGGGTTCAAATGGAGGTAATGGCTTCTGGGAGCAGTGTGCACAGTGGCAGTCTTACCAGGATTATCCTGAGCAGTATTTTGGCGATGGCTGGTATGCTGTCTGGCCAACTAACTGTCACCGTCACTTCGAGCATGAGTGGATGCGTTACGCTTCTTACTGGCTGCAATGCTACTGGACAGAGAAGCATGGAGATAAGACCGTGGCCAGCATTTGGCGTAATTCTAAGGCTCCATACGACGCTATTCAGACTTATCAGCAGCTTTATTGTAATGATAACTGGGCACTTTGCAGCGAAGAGCTATATGACTATGCTGCTCGCATGGCTACCTACGATGTGGTAGGTCCTCGTCAGTACTCTGCATCACATCTCAATGACTATAAGACTAAGTTTTACGATTCTGGTGACGGCTATCATCAGGTGGCATACGCTCAGTGTCCAAGTGCCACGGGCTTCAACGTTATTCCTTTGAATGTGCCAGCAGCAGGTGCTACCATTTCGGCTGATTTTGTAGGCCTTGAGGTAGGTTCTGCATTGGCTGCCGATGACCCTGGCTACTATCAGGAGAAAGAAAAGGTTGAAGGTCAGGTTCGTAATTATAATAATGTAGGCACTAAACAGAATGCTGGTTGGCATTATGGCTTTGTGGCTTATACTTCAGACGGCACCCGACACTATAGTCCAATGTTCAGCGATGAGAAAGGTAAGGCTACATGGGAAGTTCCTGAGGGTACTGAGCATCTCTACATGATTGTAATGGGTGCTCCAAAGGCTTATGTTCAGTCTCCTTGGGACGAGAAGGAACTTACCGATGCACAATATCCTTATAAAGTGAAGTTCTCGGGAACTGACTTGCTCGGTAATTTCACCATCGACGAGAATGCAGAACGTCAGGATGTTTCTCTCAGCTTCACCCTTCCAATGGATGCCGCATGGGATGGTTATCAGCAGGGAGTCCTTGATCTTTCAACCAATCGTGATTTGGCTCAAGCCTTCGTGCTTCAGCCATCAGAGATCAATACGCTTATCCAACCTGTTGGCACAGAGCCAGCAGAGGGCACTATCGTTTGGGCTTTGAAGCAGAGCGATGGAACGTATGCTTATCAGTCAACGGCTAACAATGGGTTCTGGTGTAATGAGGCCGGCTCGCTTACCAAATGGGGCGATAACAGTTTCAATTATGTTGAGTTCGCGGGTCTTTCCATCATGTATGGTAATTATCCAGGTTCGTGTGTAGCTGGTACTGCTTATGAACTTCATCCAGTGCTGATCTATACGAAAGATAGTAAGCAGTACAAGGCAACTATCGATCTGACTTTACAGTACTGATGTTTATTTAATCTTGTTTTTGGTACTTTAATAAATTTTCCCCCTGCATGGTAGTTTTTGTGTGTGTATGACCATGCAGGGGTTTGTTTTCCAATATGAAGAAGATACTTCTATACCTATTTATATTTATCTGTCTGGTCTCTTGTACGCATTCTTCACCTAAGGATAAATCTATCTTTATCCCGAAGGATTTGCAGGAGATGGATCTCTCCGATCCGGCAAGCACCTGGAGTTATGCACGCATGGATACCACAGAAAATCTGGTCATCTTTTGGGAGAAAGGTTTTGGCAACGACTTGTCTCATCCCGATTCGCTCGAAGGTCAGCCGATGGATGTGGATCTTCCTTTGCTTCGTCAGCAATTGGAGCACTTCTATACATTCTTTCGTGATACATTGCAGTTTACATTGTCCGATTCGCGTTGCCACGATACCCGCATGATGGTAATGCTCCGCTATTCACTCGAAGGAACAGCATATGGTGGAAGTTATGATGATAGCATAGGTGCACTTTGGGTGACTCCTCAGCGTCTGCGTGATCCTCGGCTCAACTGTATTGCTCATGAGCTTGGACATTCCTTTCAGTGCCAGATCGGAGCAGATCGAGGAGGCGAGTGGCCTGTCTATGGCTTCTATGAGATGGCATCACAATGGATGCTCTGGCAGGTCAATCCTGATTGGCTGACCGACGAGAATTATCATTATGAGGCATACAAACATCTGACGCACCTAGCTTTCTTGCATACAGAGAATATCTACCACTCTCCATACGTTCTCCAGTACTGGAGCGAGAAACATGGGCGTGACATCATTGCCCGTCTTTTTAAGGAAGGCCGGAAAGATGAAGATCCTGTGCAGGCTTATCAGCGTCTTACTGGTATATCGCATGAACAGTTCTGCGATGAGATGATCGACGCGGCTACACATATTGTCGGTCTTGACTTCCTGCATGCCTTTACAGAAACCCGTAAATATGCTTATCAGATGGGTGATACAGTTCCTCCATTGTGCCGAGGGGAGGTACGTGAAGCCGGACATACACTCGAAGCTTTCGGATTTGATGTCTTCCCACTGAATTTGTCAGCCACAGACCTCGTCGATATAGAGCTTGAAGGTCTGACGGTTGAGAATGATGCAGCATGGCGTTATGGAGTTGCGCAAGCACCTGACGGCCGCCGTTGGCTGGTGGTAATGGCCACTCCTAAGGTCTGGCATCCGTTGCCTGTTCCGTTCGATGAAGAAGGTAATCTCCTACCAACTGACCCGCTGCCAGTTTATCCGTATCGCGTCATAATAAAATAATGTACGTATAATTTGCTGATTACGCATCTTTTCGCTATCTTTGCGCCATGAAACATATTCATTTCGTGCTGACATCATTTCTCCTGACATGGTTGCTGTGTTTTGCTGCTGGTCCTATGACTTTTGCAGCAGAACGTGGCAACCATGTTGCGTCTGATCGCATTCCTAATATCCGCTTCCGCACGCTCAACGTCCGCCAAGGCTTGCCTTCTGATGGTGTCAGAGCGTTGATGCAAGATAGTTATGGCTTTGTCTGGATGGGAACTGACAATGGAATCTGTCGTTATGACGGTCGTTCCTTCCACATCCCTGAGCATGGAGGAGATCTGGCAGTAGGAGTTCTTGCTATGGTTCAAGCCGATAGCGCCATTTGGCTAGGAACAGAACGAGGTATGTTCCGTTACGATCCTTTGACAGATAGTACAATCCCTTTGACCCTCCGTTCTCAGAATGGCATAGCCTTGAATGCTACGGTTAGTAGTTTATGTGTCGATCGTGAAGGAATTATTTGGGCAGCTACTTACGGTCAGGGTATCTTTGCTATCGAGCCAAAGGGACCTTCTGTACTGGCAGCCACAAATATGCCAGTAGGCAAGGTGACACAGTATTATATTGAAGGCGATGGCGGAAACATCGCACAGGTGCTTGCTGATAGTGAGAATCAGGTTTGGGCCATCACCAATTGGCATCAACCGGTAGGAATTACCCGACTGAACCGGCAGACACAGCAGTTTGAGACTATTACTTTACATAACGGAACACAAGGTCAGACCTTAGGCTCTCCTTCTGGCCTGGCTATGATGGAAGACCGATTAGGTCAGATGTGGATCGGTTCCGCCTCACAAGGTCTTTTATGCTTTGATCGTCACACATTTGTAGCCTCACAGGTTATTCCTGCATCAGTGGCAGGTATGCAGCATGTCCACTCGCTACTTGATTATGCTCCAGGAGTGATTCTGGTGGGTGGTGACGAAGGCCTGTTGGCCGTTGATGCTGTTTCTGGTACTCACCGGCTTTTCACCGAAGACTTGTCTGATCCTACAGCTCTCGCCAACCGGTTCGTCTATCCACTGATGCTCGATACAGAGGGTTCTCTCTGGGTCGGTACTTATTACGGAGGTGTCAGTTATGCTTCGCCTCGTGTCGGTGCTTTTGAGTCGATTCCTGGTCACGTCATTAGTCATTTCTGCGAAGATGATAAAGGACGTATCTGGTTAGCTTCCGATGATGCAGGCCTGCTTTGCATTGAGAACAAATCGCAAAATTTCAATATTACAGCACCCTATGATTTGAGTTCTCTCAACTGCCATGCGCTCTACCTCAAAGGTCATCAACTTTGGGTTGGTACGTATTCTACAGGCATCGTTGTTGTCAATCTTGAAACAGGTCGGCAGCATCATTATGAGAAACTTTACGACCAGAAAGGCGAACAACTTAACTCCAGCGCCTATGCCTTGACTACAGATCAGCAAGGACAGATGTGGGTAGGAACTTCTGATGGAGTCTGTCTTTTCGACTCTATCCATGATTGTTTTCAACTGGTACGTAGGTTGGGAGATATTGTCATTGATATCGATCAGGATAATGACGGAAATTTATGGTTCTGCACGCTGGGTCATGGCGTATTTCGATACACACCTGATTCTAAAGAATGGAAGGAATATGGCAATCAGGAATTATCTCGTCCGCGCAGCAATACCGTCAATTGCCTGGTAGTTAGTAAGGATGGTCGTATCTGGATGGGATCGAACGATGGTCTCTGCTGTTATGATGCCGAAAGCGACGAATTTGATCAAGTCATCCCAGGCTTGGTAAAAGGAATTGTCGCTGATCGTCATTTACTGTGGATAACGATGAGCGATGGCTTGGTTTGTTACGATACGACAGGATCCATGCCGACACAGTATTATTCCGAAGATGAAAGCATGATTACGACCAACTTCATGGCCAATGCTGCTTTTATGGCTCATGATGGTCGCATCTATTTAGGTGCAGCCAGAGGCTTGAATACCTTCTTGCCTTATCGTCTGCATCCTAACAGCACGGCTCCACGTGTAGTCCTGACCGAGCTGGAGATCTTCAATCAGACGATTCCTGTCGGTAGTGACATACTCAAGCAGCAGCTTGCATTGTCCGACAAACTGGATCTTTCGTACAAGCAGAACTCTTTCGCCGTGCATTTTTCTGCGCTTAGCTATGTGACACCACATCGTAACCGCTATAGTTATAAACTGGAAGGTTTCGATAAAGAATGGATTAACACCTCTTCTCCGGTCGCTGCTTATACAAATGTTCCTCCAGGAGAATATATCCTGCACGTGCGAGGCACCAACAATGATGGTATCTGGTGTAAGGACGACACCTGCTTGCGCATCTCTATTCTTCCTCCTTTTTATTGGAATACACCTGCTCGTATCATCTATGTATTGCTCTTCCTGGCGTTGGTAGCTGCAGTTGTGTGGTGGCTACTACACCAAGGCGAGCGTCGTCATGCAGAGGAATTGAAGCAGATGGCAGCCCGCAACGAACAGCAGATGCAAGAGGCCCGCATGAAGTTCTTCACCACCATTGCACATGAGATCCGAACTCCAGTTTCGCTCATTATCGGTCCGATGGAGCAGATTCTTCGTCAAGCTGATCAGTTGCCAACCACCATCCGCACGCATTTAGGCGTAGTGTCTCGCAATAGTCAGCGCTTGCTCGATCTGGTAAACCAGTTGCTCGACTTCCGCAAGGTAGAACAAGGTACCACGGGTTATCATTACCGTTTGCAATCAGTAGAGCCTATCATTCGCTCTGTTGTTGAGCGCTTTGAACCTTTTGTATCTCAACAGGGAGCTGTCATCGAAAGCTATTTCCCTGCCACCGAGGTTGTTGCCGCAGTCGATAAGGAAGCCATCACAAAACTGGTGAGCAACTTGATGATGAATGCTGCCAAATATACACGTTCGAAGATTTGGATCGAACTTAAGGAAGATAACTCGCTGCAGGAATTGCCTGTCCCTTCATTCGTCATCATTGTCCGCGATGATGGCATGGGTATGACAGATGAGGTTCGTCGCCGAGTGTTCGAACCGTTCTATCAGGCCAATGACAATAAGCCAGGTACAGGCATAGGTCTTACCATCGTTAAGAATATCATCGATGCACATCAGGGACATATTGATGTGAAAAGCCAGTCAGGCGTAGGAACTCAGTTTGTTGTCACTCTTCCTTTGAGACGTGACGATGAGGAAAGTCAGGAATCTATGGCTATTCAGAACCTGACAAATGAGACGGATTTACCCAATAGAGATGTTGCATCTGCCTCCACCCCAGTTTTTGCGACTGGAGATTCTCTCTCTGCCTCGGAGCAGCCTTCTGTCCTGATTGTCGATGATAATGAGGAACTTCTGTCGTTCCTCAGTGGGTGCATGTCCGATCACTATGAAGTTCTGACTGCCACCAGCGGAGAGGCTGCTCTTGCTTTGCTTCGTGAACGTCAGGTGACACTCATCATCAGTGACTGGATGATGCCAGGAATGGATGGAGGAGAACTCTGTCGTTCCTTGCGTCGTAATCCGTTGACCAGCCACATTCCCGTCATTCTGCTTACAGCCAAGACCGATAACGCGTCCAAGGTGGCAGGTATGGATTGTGGTGCAGATACCTATATCGAGAAACCATTCTCTGTAGAATATGTATTGGCTTGCGCTCGCAATTTGTTAGAGCTTCGTCGTATGCTGAGAGAGAGCTTCATTTCACGCCCGCTTACCCCTGTCACAACAATTGCCAGCAATCCTACGGATACGGATTTCGTGCAGCGTATCACAGCGCTGATTGAGAAGAATTTCGACAATACAGATCTCTCTGTCGATTTCCTCGCTCATGAGCTTTGTATGTCTCGATCTGGTCTTTTTGCTAAGATCAAGGCGCTTACCGACAGTACTCCGGGTGAGATGATCCAGCTTACTCGTCTTAAGAAAGCTGCTCAGTTACTGAGCGAAGGAAACTTGCGTATATCTGAGATCTGTTATCAGGTTGGTTTTAGTAGTCCCTCATATTTCACCAAGTGCTTTACTGCGCAATTTGGTGTTAAGCCATCAGAGTTCGCTGCTCAATCGAATAAATCATAAAAACAGGAGAAAAGTTCAAAATTGTTTTTTGAAAATGCAATGTATGAGTGACAAACTTGAGTGCCCGCTATTTTTCTTTAAATAATTTTGGACGCTGAAAAAGCCTGATTTGAGTAGCCCTGAAGCGGAAAAAATCGACATTTTGAGCGTATAATTATGATTTAGGGGAGCAAATCTCGCAGCATAGACAAAAAGAGAAATCCCAAGTTGCTGATATCGTGCAACTTGGGATTCGTTGTTAGTAGCGCCTACGGGACTCGAACCCGTGTACCCGGCGTGAGAGGCCGGTATCCTAACCGCTAGATGAAAGCGCCGTTAGAGTTGTTATTTGTTAACTGTTACTTGTTAACTTTAGTTGGGTGCCTGGTGGGGCTCGAACCCACGACATTCAGAACCACAATCTGACGCTCTAACCAACTGAACTACAGGCACCATTTGCTCGGCTATGAAAACGCCTTGCGGTTACCAATCGAGAATACTCTCGGTTAGCGGGTGCAAAGATAGTGCTTTTTGAGATAGTCACCAAATTTTTGGTCGAAAAAAGCAATATTTCTGTTTCAAAAAGGCCAATTCGATTCATTTTACCCGCTTTTTGCATCTTTTAGGTTACAAAATTTGCATTTCTCACAACTTCTTTCTATCTTTGCCCGCGCTTACTGAATGTGAAGTATGATATTTTTAGAGCTACAAACTGGACACTAAATAATCTATCATAAATAATAAAGGAACAATATGAATCTATTCGATCAAATCAGCGAAGGCATCAAGCAGGCCATGAAGGACCATGATGCCGTACGTCGTGACACCCTGCGCAACGTCAAGAAGGAGTTTATCGAGGCGAAGACCGCCGGTGGTGCCAACGGTGAATTGAGTGATGGCGATGCCCTCAAGATCATTGCCAAGATGGTGAAGAAGGGGCGTGATGCCGCCGACCAGTTTATCGCCGGCGGCCGCCAGGATCTGGCCGACGAGGAGTTGGCTCAGGTGAAGGTGATGGAAGACTACCTGCCCAAGGCTCTGACCGAAGAGGAGGTGCGTGCCCGCATCGAGCAGGTGATAGCCGAGGTTGGCGCCACCGGGCCTAAGGACATGGGCAAGGTGATGAAGCCAGCCAACGCCGCCCTGGCTGGTCAGGCCGACGGCAAGATGATCTCGACCATCGTGAAGGAACTGCTGGCACGAATGGCATGAGAGTAGTAATACAACGCGCTGCCCACGCCAGCGTCACCATCGATGGCCGGCTGAAGAGCCAGATCGGGCTGGGCCTCTTCATCTTGGTGGGCTTCGAGGCTGCCGACACCGACGAGGATGTGCAGTGGATCACCCGCAAGGTGCTGGGGCTGCGCATCTTCGACGACGAGAACCATGTGATGAACCGCTCGGTGATCGACGTAGGTGGCGAGATACTGATTGTGAGCCAATTCACCCTCCATGCCCTCACGGCCAAAGGCAACCGCCCGAGCTACATCAGGGCTGCCGGACACGAGATAGCCGTGCCGCTCTATGAGAAGTTTATCGCCGCGGTCGAAGCTGGCCTTGGCCGCAAGGTGGGCACCGGCGAGTTTGGTGCCGACATGAAGTGCGAGCTCCTCAATGATGGGCCGGTGACGATTTGCATGGATTCGAAAAAGAAAGAATGAATATGGACAAATACCAAAACACCCTAAACAAATACGACGTCAACCTCAGCGACGAGGAGATTGCACAGGAGGTGCAGCAGATCATCGCCGACAACTATGACGCCAACAACAATGCCGAGGTGCTCAAGTTCAGCCTCGGTTGTATCGACCTGACCTCACTCAATCCGACCGACAACGAGGAGCGCATCACCCAGTTCACCCAGTGTGTGAACCGCTTTGAGGAGGAATACCCGGAGCTCGACAACGTAGCTTCGATCTGCGTATATCCCAACTTCGCCGAGGTGGTGAGCACCAACCTCGACGTCTCGGAGGTCGACACCACGGTGGTGGCTGCGGGTTTCCCATCGAGCCAGACCTTCGACGAGATCAAGGTGGCCGAATGCTCGTTGGCCGTGGCTATGGGCGCCGACGAGGTCGACATCGTGATCAACGTCGGGCAGATGCTGGCCGGACAGTATGAGGAGATGTGCGACACGCTGGAGGAATGCAAGGCTGCCTGCCGCGACAAGATCCTGAAGGTCATACTCGAGACAGGCGCCCTCAAGCAGGCTTCGACCATCGCCCGCGCCTCGATATTGGCCATGTATGCAGGTGCCGACTTCATCAAGACCTCGACAGGTAAGATCGCCGTGGCTGCCACACCTGAGGCGGCGCTGGTGATGTGCAAGATGATCAAGGCATACTACGAGGAGACAGGCCGCAAGGTGGGCTTCAAGGTGGCGGGTGGCGTCAGGACTCCCGAAGATGCCGTGAAGTACTACAGCATCGTGAAGGCTACCCTCGGCGAGGAATGGCTCACCAAGGAGCTCTACCGCATCGGTGCCTCATCGGCCGCCAACAATCTGCTCTCGGCCATCGTGGGCAAGGAGGTGAAGCACTTCATGTGAACCAACGCCAGGTGAGGTAACCGCCACGGATGGCGAGGTAAGAGAGGAAGGCGAGCCACAGGGCGTCGTTGGGATCGGGCATCAGCTGGAGCAGCAGGGCCCGAAGGGCAAAGAAGACGATGGCGCCGAGCAGGAGCGAGAGGAACATCTCGCGCGTGCGGGTAGCGCCGATGAAGACGCCATCCCACATGAAGGCGGCCAAACCGCACACGGGGATAGCCACTGCCCAGCAGAGGTAGGGCGAGGCGGAGGCGACGACCTCGGCCTCGTCGGTGAAGAGCGTCAGCAGCCCCTCGCCCCCGAGCCAATAGAGCAACGTGAAGAGCAGCATCACGCCGGTGCCCCACACGAAGAGGCGACCGACCACCTGGCGCAAGCGCTGCGGATCGTGCGCACCGACGTACTTGCCCACCAAGGCCTCGCCTGCCAACGCGATGCCATCGCTGAAGTAGCTGAAGAGGGTGAAGAGCTGCATCAGCAGCGTGTTGACCGCCAGCAACGTATCGCCCATGCGGGCACCATAGGCCGTGAAGGCTGTGGTGACCGCTATGAGGCATATCATGCGGAGGAAGATGTCGCGGTTGACGGTGAAGAACTGCTGATAGCTCAGCGACAACTCACCGCCACCTGCTGTGCCCCCGCCGAGGCGCGAGTGGGCCCTGCGCAATTCGTGACGACAGAGGAATGCTGCGGCCACGAGACCGGCATATTGCGAGACGACGGTGCCCAATGCGACGCCGTCGACACCCATGCCGCAATGGAGCACCAGGGCATAGCTGACGGCGATATTGATCAGGTTCTGACCGACGGCTATCAGGAGGGGATAGCGTGAGTTCTGCATGCCCACGAGCCAACCGTTCATGGCAAAGAGGGCCAACACCGCCGGCGCTGCCCAGATGCGCACGCGGAAGTATTGGACGGCCAGGAGCCACACCTCGTCGGTGGGGGCGATGATGATGCGCGAGACCCACTCCATGGGCCGCTGGATGACGAAGATGCCCACGCCGCACACCACGGCTACGGTCAGGCCCATGCGCAAGACCTTGCGGACCGATGCCAGATCGCGCCGGCCATAGGCCTGGGCCGTGAGGCCACTCGAGCCCATGCGCAGGAAGTTGAAGAGCCAATAGACCATGTTGAATATCAAGCCACCGACGGCGATAGCGCCGATGGCAGCCTGCGTGCCGAGGTGACCGACGATGGCGAGGTCGACGATGCCCAGCAGGGGTACGGTGATGTTGGTGACGATGCTCGGGCCGGCGATATCGAATATCTCACGGTCGAGGCCAGGAGTCGGGGTATGTGTGGTGGGGTGATGCATAAGAATCGGGAGGTTGGGACGATGATGAAATGCGGGGGCAAAGATACGCATTATTTTTGAAACGAACAAGAAAAAGGCCCGGACTTTCACAAGTCCGGGTCCTTGATACCTTTAATAAACACACACAAATTACATGAAAAGCCTAACTTATATTTTTCAATTAACAGTTTGCAATTTGATAAAACTATCCTTTAATCAATTACCTATATTTACGAATCTTTAATTTTTGCGCTGCAAAGGTACGAACTATTTTTGGCTTCCGCAATAGCAAGTAGTGCAAATATAAAAGACTTTCGCATCGACCCGAACTGGCAATCAATGAGTTGTACGTTTTTACACCGTCCAATATATAGTTGGAGAATAAAGGGTAAGAGGGGAGGTTTCGTACAGATTATCAATCGGTTGGACAAGCCCCTGCACATTACGGACACAAGCTATATGCACAACGGGCATAGCAAAAGGTACGGTTTTGGGGCCCGGATGGTTGTTTTTTGGATTAATAATTGCTTCATATTATCAAAAATACCTATCTTTGCGCCCGCAAAACAATCGAATTGATAACAAACGAACAAAAATATATTATAGAATCGAACGAAAATGAAAGTAGCAATTGTTGGTGCCAGTGGCGCCGTTGGCCAGGAGTTCCTTCGCGTACTCGATGAGCGCAACTTCCCTATCGACGAACTCTTGCTGTTCGGATCAAGCCGTTCAGCAGGTCGTACCTACAACTTCCGTGGCAAGGATATCGTTGTCAAGGAGCTTACCCACAACCCTGAGGACTTCAAGGGCGTAGACATCGCCTTCACCTCGGCCGGCGGTGGCACATCTAAGGAGTATGCCGCAGACATCACTAAGTACGGCGCCGTGATGATCGACAATTCGAGCGCCTTCCGCATGGATCCTGACGTGCCGCTGGTAGTGCCCGAGTGCAACGCCAAGGACGCACTGGTTCGCCCACGTGGCATCATCGCCAACCCTAACTGCACCACCATCATGATGGTCGTCGTGCTGCAGTGCCTCGAGCAGCTCTCGCACATCAAGCGCATCCACATCGCCTCATACCAGGCCGCTTCGGGCGCCGGTGCGGTGGCCATGCAGGAGCTCGAGACCCAGTATCGTCAGGTATTGAACAACGAGCCTGTGACGGTCGACAAGTTTGCCTACCAGCTGGCATACAACGTCATCCCACAGATCGACGTCTTTACCGACAATGGTTATACGAAGGAAGAGATGAAGATGTTTAACGAGACACGCAAGATCATGCACACCGACGCTGCCTGCTCGGCCATGTGCGTGCGCGTGCCATCGCTCCGCAGCCACTCAGAGGCCGTGTGGGTCGAGACCGAGGAGCCTGTCAGCGTCGAGGCCTTCAAGGAGGCCATCCAGCAGGGCGAGGGCGTGCAGCTGATGGACGATCCTGCCAACAAGGTCTATCCGATGCCACTCTTCCTGGCCGGCAAGGACGACGTCTACGTAGGCCGTGTGCGCAAGGACCTGGCCAACGAGAACGGACTGACCTTCTGGCTCGTAGGCGACCAGATCAAGAAGGGTGCTGCCCTCAACGCCGTGCAGATCGCCGAGTGGCTGATTGCCAACAACGGACTGTGACCCCGCACAGTGCCTGAGACACTGAATCATCGACCATAGATAGTACCCGTCGCCGACGTCACCACGAGTGACCGTCGGAGGCGGGTATTGCTTTTGCACCGAGGAAAACGATGCACACATTACCCGACTTTGTGCAAAACAAATATGCCACAATAAAGGAATTTGCGTGGTTTCGGGGGGTAAGTCGCTGATTTTGTACGAAATCATTTTGAGGAATCAGAAATATTCGCTACCTTTGCACGCTGAAATTATGCAACCAGACGGGGTGAACTATGCCTCGACCGGAACTGCAGAGCATCCGCAACAAATCAAAATACATTTATAATATACATTATTTAATTTATGGCACTTAAGATTATCGTACTTGCCAAGCAGGTACCAGACACCCGCAATGTGGGTCCAGACGCCATGACTCCAGAGGGCACCGTCAACCGTGCTGCCCTGCCTGCAGTCTTCAATCCTGATGACCTCAATGCCCTCGAGCAGGCCCTGCGCCTCAAGGAGCAGTTCCCCGGCTCTACCATCTCGGTAGTCACCATGGGTCTGCCAAAGTCGGCCGAGGTGATCCGCGAATCACTCTACCGCGGCGCTGATGCCGGCTACGTTGTGACCGACCGCTGCCTCGGTGGCGCCGATACCCTGGCCACCTCATACACCCTGAGCCAGGCCATCAAGAAGATCGGCGACTTCGACATCATCCTCGGCGGCCGTCAGGCTATCGACGGTGACACCGCTCAGGTAGGTCCTCAGATTGCCGAGAAGCTCGGCCTCACCCAGGTAACCTATGCCGAAGAGATCATCTCACTCTGCGAAGAGTGCCGCAAGGTGACCATCAAGCGCCACATCGATGGTGGTGTAGAGACCGTCGAGGCCCAACTGCCACTCGTAGTGACCGTCAACGGCTCGGCCGCTCCTTGCCGTCCACGCAACGCCAAGCGCGTCATGAAGTATAAGAACGCCACCGCTCCAGCAGAGCGCCCAGCCGATCAGGCCGAGGCCATGGCAGCCCTCGTAGCCGCCAAGCCTTACCTCAACATCACCCAGTGGGGCGCTGCCGACATCGACGCTGACCTCAAGCAGGTAGGCAAGGCCGGTTCGCCAACCAACGTGAAGACCGTCAAGAACATCGTCTTCAAGGCCAAGGAAAGCCGCACCATGACCGGTAGCGATGCCGAGATCGAGACTTTGATGGTTGAACTCTTGAACGATAAGATCATCGGATAATGTACAATTGACCATTTACAATGTACCATTATTATTGGGTCATTCATCCATTGCAAAAAACTATCGATGGTTCCGCGCCAACAGGCCGCAATGACTCAATCGCAAAATGATAATGGTAAATTGTACGTGGTAAATGGTAAATGAAATTATGAATTCAGTATTTGTATATTGCGAAATTGAGGGCACTACCGTCAAGGATGTGAGCCTCGAACTCCTTACCAAGGGCCGCAAGCTCGCCAACACACTTGGCGTACAGTTGGAGTGTATCATCGCTGGTGCTGGCCTCGACGGCGTTGAGGACCAGGTGATGAAGTATGGTGTCGACAAGGTACATGTCTTCGACGCTCCAGGTCTCTTCCCATACACCTCGAACCCACACACCGCAGTGCTCGTCAACCTCTTCAAGGAGGAAGACCCACAGATCTGCCTCATGGGTGCCACCGTCATTGGCCGTGACCTCGGTCCGCGTGTCTCTTCGGCCCTGTTCAGCGGTCTGACTGCTGACTGTACTGAGCTCGAAATCGACGAGTTCGACATGAACTGCGGCTTCGACGAGAACAAGAAGCCTATCGTCAAGCACTTCGACAACAAGCTGATGCAGATCCGCCCAGCCTTCGGTGGCAACATCGTAGCTACCATCGTCAACCCAGAGCACCGTCCACAGATGGCTACCGTGCGCGAGGGTGTGATGAAGAAGGAGGTACTCGACGAGAACTACAAGAGCGAGGTGATCCGTCACGACGTTGCCAAGTATGTGCCTGAGACCGAGTATGTGGTCAAGGTTATCGACCGTCACGTTGAGGCTGCTAAGCACAACCTGAAGGGCTCTCCAATCGTAATCGACGGCGGTTTCGGTGTCGGTTCACGTGAGAACTTCGATATGCTCTTCGAGCTTGCTAAGGAGCTCCACGCTGAGGTAGGTGCTTCACGTGCTGCTGTCGATGCTGGCTTCGCTGATCACGATCGTCAGATCGGTCAGACCGGTATCACCGTTCGTCCTAAGCTCATCATCTGCTGTGGTGTCAGCGGTGCTATCCAGCACATCGCTGGTATGCAGGATTCCGGCATCATCATCTCGATCAACAATGATCCTAACGCTCCTATCAACACCATCGCTGACTATGTAATCAACGGCACCGTTGAGGAGGTTGTTCCAAAGATGATCAAGTACTACAAGAAAAATTCGAAGTAATTTTTCAGGAGTTAAAGAAGGTAAGGAAGTTAAAGAAGATAAAGACGAATGTATCATGGCCACATTCTGTTTTATGAATATTATTGCTTGGCAAAAAGCTCATGATTTTGTGCTTTGCGTCTATGCGGCAACGAAAGACTTCCCTGATTTCGAAAAATTTGGACTTCGTTCTCAGTTTACAAGAGCTGCAGTTTCCATCGCAGCGAATATTGCCGAGGGGTACAAAAAACTTAGCAAGGCTGATAAACTGAGGTTTCTGAATATTTCTCAAGGAAGTTTAGAAGAGTGTCGCTATTACGTTCTTCTATCCAAAGACCTTGAATATATATCAGAAAGCATGTATGAAACAATGACCATAAAAATAGAAGAGTCAAGCAAGTTTTTGAATCTCTATATTAAAGGTATTGTTAATGATGCAGGTCCTAATCGAGGTGACGGCATTTTGTAATGTCTTTATCTCCTTTAACTTCTTTATCTTCTTTATCTCCCCCAAAAAACTCATAAAAAAATGGCAAATTTCTATAATGACCATCCTGAGCTCAAGTTCGAGCTTCAGAATAACC
>JAZRXZ010000149.1:0-41756 GCA_045600445.1 Bacteroidales bacterium
CATCCAGTACCTCGCTAAGGGCAGCGACATCAAGGTCATCGAGTGTAACCTCCGCGCCTCACGTTCGTTCCCATTCGTTTCGAAGGTCCTCAAGCGCAACTTCATCGAGACCGCTACCAAGATCATGCTCGACGCTCCATACCAGAAGCCAGACAAGTCGGCCTTCGATATCGACCGCATGGGCGTCAAGGCTTCGCAGTTCTCATTCGCACGTCTCCAGAACGCTGACCCAGTTCTCGGCGTAGACATGAGCTCTACCGGTGAGGTAGGCTGTATCGGCGATACCTTCGAGGCGGCTCTCCTCAACTCAATGATCGCTACCGGCTACAAGCTCCCATCAAAGGAGAAGGCTATCATGCTCTCAAGCGGAGGTACCAAGGAGAAGGCTTCTCTGCTCGATGCTGCTGCTGCCCTCGTCAAGAACGGCTACACCATCTGCGCGTCAGAGGGTACTGCCAAGTTCCTCAACGACAACAACGTCAAGGCTACCGCAGTAGGTTGGCCAGACGAGGAGCACAAGGACATCCCTAACGTGATGGAAATGATTGCCGATCACAAGTTCGACCTCATCGTCAACATTCCTAAGAACCACTCTAAGCGCGAGCTCACCAATGGCTACAAGATCCGTCGTGGCGCTATCGACCACAACATCCCATTGATCACCAACGCCCGCCTCGCTTCTGCTTTCATCACCGCTTTCTGCGCAATGGAGCAGGAGGATCTCCAGATCAAGAGCTGGCAGGATTACGAGTAAAGGCTTCGTAATTGAGCAAAATCTAAATAAGGACCAGGATATGGCTTCGTACAATCACGAAACCATATCCTGGTTTCTGTTTATTGAAGTAGACCCGATTTGTTTGGTCTATTTTGTATCAAAAAATAGTGGAAATTGTACCAATTGCCCATAAATATCCCAAAATCATCGGTTTGCTTTTGGTAGAATCGATTATTTTTGCTATCTTTGTGCCATAAAACTTATATTACCTATTTATATTATGAAATTCAAATTGTTTACTCTTCCAGTTCTTGCCTTGGCAAGTATCTCATTGTTCGTCTCTTGTACAGGCAATAAGCCTGCAGAAGTTGCAGAGGAACCTAGTCTCAAATCTGTTTTCCCTGACTATACCATCGGTGTAGCGCTCAATGTGCGCCAGTCGAACGGTCAGGACAAGTTCGCGGATTCTATCGTTACCCGCCACTTCAACAGCATCGTGCCAGAGAACTGCATGAAGCATGAAGAGCTTCACCCAGCTAAGGATACCTATAACTTCGAGGATGCCGACAAGTTCGTGCAGTATGGCGTCGACCACGGCATGCAGATCATCGGCCACTGCCTCGTATGGCACAGCCAGCAGGCACCATGGCTCTTCGTCGGCGATGACGGCAAGCAGGTCTCAGCAGAGGAGCTCAAGGCTCGCATGAAGGAGCACATCACCACCGTAGTGACCCGCTATAAGGGCAAGATCACCGGTTGGGACGTTGTCAATGAAGCTATCGTTGAGGACGGCTCGTATCGCAACAGCCCATGGTATCAGATCCTCGGCGAGGACTTCATCCCATTGGCATTCCAGTACGCTCATGAGGCCGATCCAGACCTTGAGCTCTATTATAATGACTATGGCATGAACGTGCCAGGCCGTCGTGAGGGCGTCGTCCGTCTCATCCGTCAGCTCAAGGAGCGCGGCTGCCGTATCGATGCAGTAGGCCTCCAGAGCCACATGGGCATGGATCATCCTGATTGGGATGAGTTCGAGGCAAGCATCAAGGCCTATATCGCAGAGGGCGTTGATGTACAGTTCACTGAGGTCGATATGAGCGCGCTTCCATCGGTCAATACCGGTGCTAACGTCTCTGAGACTGAGGAGTATCAGGAGAGCCTCAATCCATATCCTAACGGACTTCCTGAGGAGGTGGCAGCAGAGTGGAACGCTCGCATGACCAAGTTCTTCGAGATCGTTGACAAGTATAAGGATCACGTAAAGCGCGTCACCGCATGGGGTGTGACCGATACCGACTCGTGGAAGAACAACTGGCCAATCCCAGGCCGTACCGACTACTGCCTCTGGTTCGACCGTGAGGGTAACATGAAGCCATTCCTTCAGGAGAAACTGTAATCATGAAAAAGCTATTTCTTTCGGCTCTCACCGCATTGCTCCTGATGCAGGCCAATGCGCGTGACGGCCATGAACTCTGGCTCAAGGGCAATACCCCAACGGTCACCAAGACCCTGGAGATTGCCAAGGCTGAGCTGCAATCCGCCTGGACGGGTGAGCAGCCTGTGCTGACCCTCGATAAGAAGATGAAGTCGCTCCCAGAGGGCTCGTTCAGCATCACCCTCGCTGGCGGCAAAGCTGAGATCCGCTCGAACATCGAGGCCGGCCTGCTCTACGGCGCCTATCACCTGCTCCGCATGCAGTCGTTAGGCCAGACCGCGGCAGACACCACCTTGCTCGAGCAGCCATCTTATAACATCCGCATTCTCAACCACTGGGACAACCTCAACGGCACCATCGAGCGTGGCTATGCCGGCCGAAGCATCTTCTGGCGCAACAGCGCTGACCAGATGCGCCGTGACGCCAATGGTGAGGTCAACGAGCAGGACCTCTTGCACCCGAAGGAAGCCCCTGAGATCCCATCGCTCGACATCCTCAAGGACTATGCCCGCGCCAATGCCTCGATCGGCATCAACGCCTTCGTCCCTGATAATGTCAACGCCTCGCCTAAGCTCCTCTCGCCAGAATACCTCCAGGAGGTGCGCAAGATGGCCGACATCATGCGCCCATTCGGCATCAAGACCTACCTCGCCATCAACTTCGCCTCACCAATGGTGCTCGATGGCATGGAGACCGCCGACCCACTCAACAAGGACGTGCAGAAGTGGTGGGCCAAGAAGGTCAAGGAGATCTATACGCTCATCCCAGACTTCGGCGGCTTCCTCGTCAAGGCCAATTCGGAGGGCCAGCCGGGTCCTAACGACTTCGGCCGTACCCACGCTGAGGGTGCTAACATGCTGGCCAAGGCGCTCAAGCCTTACAAGGGCATCGTGATGTGGCGCGCCTTCGTCTACAGCCCTTCCGATCCAGATCGCGCTAAGCAGGCCTATCTGGAGTTCCAGCCATTGGACGGCCAGTTTATGGACAACGTGGTCATCCAGATCAAGAACGGTCCAATCGACTTCCAGCCACGCGAGCCATTCAGCGCCCTCTTCGGTGCAATGCCTAAGACCCGCGAGATGGCAGAGGTGCAGATCACCCAGGAGTATCTCGGTCATAGCAACCACGTGGCTTACCTCGGCACGATGTGGCAGGAGTTCATTGAGGACGTACGCCAACACGCTGATTGTCCGCTCAATAACAAGCAGTCGCGCCCAGGTGCCCTCACCGCTATCAGTGGTGTGAGCAACGTGGGCAACAGCGTGAGCTGGTGCGGCAATGTCATGGCGCAGAGCAACTGGTACGCATTCGGTCGCCTCGCCTGGAACGATGAACTCACAGCTGAGTCTATCGCTCAGGAATGGGCTTCTCAGACCTTCGACCTGCAGGCTCAGTCACAGGCACTCTCAAGCATGACCGACATGATGATGCGCAGCCGCGAGGCCGTCGTTGACTATATGATGCCACTCGGCCTGCACCACCAGTTCGCCTGGGGTCACCACTACGGCCCAGAGCCATACTGCGACATCCCCGGTGCACGTCCTGACTGGATGCCATCCTACTATCATAAGGCAGACGCGCAGGGCTTAGGCTTCAACCGCTCAAGCACCGGCAGCAACGCCACCGGCCAGTACGCAGCTCCATACGCTTCGCTGCTCGACAATGCAGAGACCTGTCCTGCCAACCTCATCCTCTGGTTCCACCACGTCGGCTGGAGCAAGGAGATCACCCATCAGTGTGGCGACAAGACCCTCCGCGAGAGCCTCTGGAACGCCCTCTGCCATCACTATCAGCAGGGCCTCAATGAGGTCCGCCAGATGCAGCGTGAGTGGCAGAAGTGCGAGGGTAAGATCGACGCTGAGATCTATGCCGACATCGCCGCCCGCCTCCGCACTCAGGCCCGTGATGCCCAGTGGTGGAAGGACGGCTGTCTGCTCTACTTCCAGACATTCAGCAAGATGCCATTCCCTGAGGATGTAGAGCCTGCCGTACACTCGCTCGAAGAGCTCGTGCCAATCAAGCTCGGCATCACTAACTACGAGTGCCCAACTCCGGCATTGCTCAATAGCGTCCGCTAAGGCTATGCTATTCTGAGTTTTACTCCATCAAAGGAAATCAAAAAAAATCAATATTTGCTTGCCCCAATATTCCGACTCACGAATATTTCGGTCTACAGATATTGATTTTTTTTGATTTCCTTTGATGGAGTTAATACTATAAGGAGACAGCAAAAATATCACTGTAGCACCGTAACAATTGTAACAAGGCTATCTTTCCCCTCTCACTTTTTTGTTTTTAGCCGATTGGCGATTTCATCCCACTCCACATACCCGCGGCTGATCCATACGCGCAGCGTGGAGTCGCCCTTGCCGATCTTGCTGCATCGGGTGCGCATCTGGTAGTACTCCTCCTTGGTAAATTCCGCAGGGAGGTTCTGCGGGCCGCATTGCGACTGGATGCTGTTCTCCTCAGTCATCTCCCTTTCGAGCTGCTGGCCGAAGTAGAGCATCTTGCAATTCTTGATGCAGGATCGGGCGAAAAGAAAAGTATTTGAGATATTTTTCTCCAAAAATTTGTAGTTTTGGCAGAAAAATGGTATCTTTGCGCCTGAAATCTAATGCACCTATATTTTTCTGCACCTGATGATGCACTTTTTACTCCTTATACTGACTTTGCTTCTGGCCGCCCCAGCGATGGCTCAGAAGACTGGCTCCAACGCTGAGTATCTGCAACGCCTTGATAACGTTGTAGATAGCATCGGTACGTTCCGAAGCCTGAAGCGCGACCAGGTATCGCGCATGAAGGCGCTGGGCCAGAACATCACCTCCGAGCCCGACCGCTACCTGCATAACGCGGAGCTCTATGATGCCTGCTTCACCTTCGACAGCGAGCTGGCCATGCAGTTAGTCAAAGAGAATCAGGAGATTGCGGCGCACCGTCAGGACGCGGCGGCGGGCAATGACTGGCGGATCAAGGAGTCGTTCCTGCTGGCATCGACCGGCCAGTTCCTGGAGTCAATGGCCGCCGTCGATGGTGTGAAGGTGGGCGAGCTGCCGCATGCCCTGCAGTTGGCCTACTATGACCAGATGCAGTACCTCTACAGCCACATGGCCCAGTACTCGTGGGCGTCGGATCTGAAGGATACCTACCAGCAGCTCAATCAGGCATATAACGACTCGCTCTACAGGATCGTCAATGAGTCGGATCCCGAATACCTCTGGTATAACGCCTGGAATGCCCTGGCACACGGCGAGGCGCAGGCCGCCATCGCCCGCCTCAAGCCCGAGGTGGACCCGCTGCCGCTCAACTGCCGCCATGACGCCATGCTCTCGTATGCTCTAGCGCGACTCTATGAGAGTCAGGGCGACCGTGAGAACTACATCAAGTACATGGCCTGTTCGGGCATGGCCGATGTGCGCGCTGCCAACATGGACATCGCCTCGCTAGAGGAACTGGCGCTGGTGCTCTTCGACGAGGGCGACCTCGACCACTCCTATAAGTATATCAGCGTGTGCATGGAGACGGCGCGACTCTATAATAATCAGGCACGTATGGTGAGCGTGGCGCGCGTGATGGACTCGATCCTCACCGCCTACCAGGAGCGCGACCAAGCCCGCCGCCAGCATCTGATAGCCCTGATCTGGGGGCTGGCTCTGGCCGTACTGGCCCTGCTGGTGGTGGTGTGGCTGGTGTGGCGCCAGCATGGCCGACTGAAGCGCAGCCGTACGGAGCTGCAGCGCGTCAACTTCGAGCTCAAGCAGCACCGCGCCGACCTGGCTTCGGCCAACGAGCAGCTCACTTCGGCCAACGCCCGCCTGCAGGAGGCCATGGCGCAGGAGGAGGAGGCCAACAGCCAGCTTAGCGAGAGCAATGCGGTGAAGGAGGAGTATATCAGCTACCTCTTCAGCATGTGCTCTAACTATATCAGTAAGATCGATGACTTCCGCAAGAACGTCAACCGCAAGGCCAAGGTCAAGCAGTGGGACGAGATCCTGCAGATGACCGAAAAGAGCACGGTGATGCAGGACGAGCTCAAGGAGTTCTATCACAACTTCGATGCCATCTTCCTCAATCTCTACCCCGACTTCGTACAGCAGTTCAACGCGCTGCTCTCGCCCGAGGAGCAGATCACACCCAAGAAGGGCGAGCTGCTCAACACCGACCTGCGCATCTACGCGCTGGTGCGACTGGGTATCAACGACTCGACCAAGATTGCCGAGTTCCTGCACTGCTCGCCGCAGACCGTTTACAATAACCGACTGAAGGTGCGCAGCCGCGCAGTGGTCGATAAGGAGGACTTTACGCGCGTGGTACAGCAGTTAGGACACCACTCAAAGTTTACCGATTGAAAAATGAAAATGCCTGGTTTCCAGGCATTTTTTGTTTAGTATGGTTTACCGATGGTTATACTTGATATTGTGGGTATGAAAAAAAGGCCTTAACTTTGCAGCGTCAAAAACAATGATGCAAAAAATGAAAAGATAGTAAGTTAGTTTATATAATAGGTAATGTGAAATTGTGCAGAACTGAAAGAAATGCTCCTTGGGAAAGGAGATTTCTTTCGGTGTCTGTCAATTAGGAGCAGAGCCTGATATGGATTACTACACACTTCGTAAATAACACAAACAATATTAATACATTATTAAATTTAAAAAGTTTTCGCATGAGAAACCGAATCCAGAAATGGGCAATGAAGGCTATGTTTGCTTTGGCCCTGCTGCTCTTCTCTCCATTGGGGGCTTTTGCTCAGACAATGACGGTGAAGGGCTTGGTTAAGGATGAAATGGGCGAACCAATTATTGGTGCGAACGCCCGAGTAAAGGGAACAACCAACGGATCTACCACCGACATCGATGGTAATTTCGTAATCAGTGGTGTTAACCAGAATGACGTGATTGAATTCACTTTCGTAGGTTATCTTCCTCAGGAAAAGAAGGCTCAGCCACAGATGACCATTGTGCTGGTTGAGGATAACAAGATGCTCGAAGATGTTGTCGTAGTAGGTTACGGCGTACAGAAGAAGAGCGTGGTTACCGCAGCTATTGCAAAGGTAAGTTCAGATGACCTCGCAGGTACTGCTCCAGTGCGTATGGATAACGCGTTGAAGGGTCTTGCTGCCGGTGTCAACGTCACCTCAAACTCTGGTCAGCCAGGTGCAGCTTCTAAGATCCGTGTGCGTGGTACCGGTACCGTCAACAACTCAGATCCACTCTACATCGTGGATGGTATGGCTATCGAGGGCGGTTTCGACTTTCTCAACCCATCGGACATTGAGTCAATTGAGGTTTTGAAGGATGCCGCTTCAGGTGCTATCTATGGTGCACGTGCTGCAAACGGTGTAATCCTCGTTACCACCAAGAAGGGTAAGAAGGGCAAGGCAACCGTAAGCTATAACTTCTCACAGGGCTGGCAGACTGCATGGAAGCATCGTGACGTACTCAACGCATCGGAGTATATGGTTATGCGTAATGAGGGTCTCGTAAACAGCGGCCAAATGCCTATCTATGCTGATCCATATAATGTAACTGTCGATACCGACTGGCAGGATCTTATCTTCAACGATAATGCTCCTGTAACTAACCATGAGGTTACCCTCAGCGGTGCGAGTGATGCTGTTAACTATTATCTCTCTGCTGGTTACTACAATCAGGAGGGTATTGTAGGTGGTAACTACGGTCACTCTAACTACGAGCGTCTTACTCTCCGTAACAACCTCAACGCTACTCTCTACGACCTGAGCAAGGAGCGTAATTGGTTGAACAAGATCGACGTTTCATCTAATATCTCTTATGCTCGTATCAAGAGCACCGGTATCGATGTCAACTCACAGTGGGGTGGTCAGTTGAGCTCAGCTCTCTCTTTGCCTCCAATCATCTCTCCATACCTTTTTGGCTCAGATGCCGAGGCTCAGATCAAGGAGTACTCAGCAAACTATCCTGACGAGTATGTGCCAATGTATGACAAGACCAACGGTATGCTGCTCAATATCCCTGGTGCAGGTTTCAATGAGATGGCTAACCCACTCGGTCAATTCCAGCTCCCTGCTGGTAAGAACTGGAGCCACAAGTTTGTTGCAAACTGGTCTGCTACTTTCCAGCTTTGGGATGGTTTGAAGTTCAAGACCAGCTACGGTGTGGATATGAGCTTCTGGGGCAGCAACTCATACCAGATTCCTCACTGGATCTCTCCAACCCGTCACGCAAGCTACTCTAAGGCAAGTGCTGAGAGCGACCGCGGTACTGTATGGCAGCTCGAGAACGTATTGACCTATGATAAGGATTTTGGCAAGCACACAGTTAATGTCGTCCTTGGTCAGTCTGCCTTCAAGAATACAGGCTGGACCCTCGGTGCTTCGCGTAACAACATCAAGGACTTTGAGAAGCCTTGGATCAACGCTTCTACCGGTATCGCTGCTGATGGTGACCGTGATGGCTGGGGTGGTCCTGGTGTTGCTCATACTATGTCTTCACTTTTCGCTCGTATCAGTTACAACTATGACGAGCGCTATATGTTGCAGGCTACCGTACGTCGTGACGGTTCAAGCCGTTTCGGTCCTAATAATAAGTATGGTGTATTCCCTTCTGTATCTCTTGGATGGAATGTTATGAACGAGGCCTTCATGGAGAACACCCGTGAATGGCTCAACAATTTGAAAGTACGTTTCAGTTGGGGTAAGAATGGTAACGATAACATCGGTGACTTCCGTTACACCGTTCTTACACAGGGTGGTAACAACTATGGTTTCGGTACCCAGAGCATCAAAGAGTGGATTTCTTCGAAGGCAAGCGGACTTGCTAATCCTGATTTGAAGTGGGAGGAGTCTGAACAGACCGATCTTGGTATTGACTTCGGTTTCCTCAACAACTCTTTGACCTTGACCCTCGACTACTTCAGCAAGCGCACTAACGGCATGTTGAAGGAAATGAACATTCCTTCATACGTTGGTGAGTCAAAGCCTATCGGTAACGTAGGTGACATGAAGAATAGTGGTCTTGAGATCGAGATTGGCTACAAGTTCAATGTAGCAGACGCTACCTTTGGCATCAAGGGCAACGTATCTTATCTTAAGAATGAGCTTGTTAAGCTTGGAAACGCAGCAGGCTTCGAGATGTATGATAACGTACAGAACCTCGGTAATGTTTCTCGTGCAGAGTCAGGCCAGCCATTCCCATTCTTCTATGGCTTAAAGACTGCAGGTATTTTCCAGAACCAGGCAGAGATCGATGCATATACCAATGCTAATGGGCAGAAGATCCAGCCAGATGCACGTCCTGGTTTTGTTCGTTACGTCGATACCAATGGTGATGGTACCATCAATGATGATGACCGCGTTAAGCTCGGTAAGGGTACTCCAGATTGGACCTTCGGCTTTACTTTCAACGCTGCTTGGAAGGGCTTCGACTTCATGATGTTCTGGCAGGGTACTCAGGGTAATGACATCTTCGATGCTAGCCGCCGTCTTGACCTCTCTGGTATCAACCTCCCTGGTTGGATGCGTGGTCGCTGGACCGGTGAGGGTACCTCTGATAAGTATCCTATCTACATCATCGGTGATGCTGCCAACTGGAAGGCATCTGACCTCTACGTTCACGATGGCAGCTACATGCGCCTCAAGAATATCGAACTTGGTTACACCATTCCACAGTGGATCACAAAGAAGGCCTTCATCAGCCGTCTGCGTGCTTACTTCGCTTGTGAGAACCTCCTGACCTTCACCAAGTACTACGGCTTTGATCCAGAAATCTCTTCTGCTGGTATGTCAAGTGGTATGGACTTCGGTGTTTACCCACAGCCACGTACTATCAAGGTGGGTGTTAACGTAACCTTCTAAGGATGGCAATCTCAATAATTTAAAATAGAAACTCTATGAATACAAAATATATTCTTTTGTCAGCCGTTGCAGCGGGTCTCACCATGACTGCTTGCTCAGACGACTTCCTTGAGGTGACCAGCCCTACTGACACCTTCATTGAGGAGTACTATACTACTGCGAAGTCTATTGACGAGGCTCTCGTTGCTGCATACGCACCTCTCCACTGGTATGACTATGGTACCAGCTACAACTACTGCTCCCTCAACTTCATCGCAGACCTCCTGGGTGATGACCTCTATCCAAACGGAGGTTCGAGTGAGGACCAGCCTTTCATCCAGCTCCTCTTCAACTATTCTGCTACTCCACAGATCTGTGCAGCAGGTATCTGGGGAGACTCATATTCAGGCGTTAAGCGTTCGAATGACGTAATCAAGTACCTCGGTTGGGTTACTGATATGTCTGATGCTAAGAAGGCTGAGGTTGAGATCCAGGCTCGTCTTCTCCGTGCATTCTACTATAACCAGCTCTGGAAGTTCTTTGGCAACATCCCTTGCTACTTCGAGAACCTTGAGGCTCCATACATTTACGAGCAGTCAACCGCTGATGAGGTTTACACCAAGATCATCGCTGAGCTCGAAGATATCATTGGCGACGCAGCACTTAAGACTGATTGGCCAGATGAGGAGAAGGGTCGTGTTACCAAGCCAATGGCTTACATGCTTTACACCGAGATGGTAATGATCCAGAAGGATAACAGCCGTTACTCTAAGGCTCTTGGTTTCATGGAGGATCTCATGGGTTCAAACTATAAGTTCGACTTGATGGATGACTTCTCTGCTATCTGGGACGAGGAGAACGAGTGGTGCAAGGAGTCAATCTGGGAGATCAACTACTACGATGACAACTCAGTACGTGGTTGGAGCAACCAGCTCGCTGCCGGTGGTTCTGTAGCTCCACGTCTCTGGGGTCCACGTTCATTCCAGTGCAACTCTACCGACCCAATGTATGCTGATGTCGATGCAGGTTGGGGCTTCGGTTCAGTGCCTGTACACACCTATCAGATGTTCGATCCAGCAGACAAGCGTCTCAAGGCTTCTATCATCGATCTCGAGGCTAATGGTACCTCTGACGATAAGGGTTGGATGTACACCGGCTACCACACCTATAAGTATATCTGTAAGAAGGCAAACAACAAGGATCAGAAGGCTGATGCCGACCTTGGCTTCAACAACAACCTTCGCGTCTATCGCTATGCTGAGGTCCTCCTCAATGCCGCAGAGCTCTATCTTGCAACTGGCGACACCAGTGGCAAGGCTAAGGCATGCTTGAATAAGGTTCGTAGTCGTGCAGGCCTTCCTGATGCTGAAGCTACTCTCGACAACATTATCGACGAGCGCCGCCATGAGTTCGTTGCTGAGGGCAAGCGTTACTTCGACCTTGTTCGTACCGGTAAGGCTGCTTCAGTACTTACTCCTGCTAACGATGAGGGTGGCTATCGTACCAAGGCTTGGTCAGAGGCTGTACGCTTCTTCCCAATTCCACAGTCTGATATTGATGCAGCTCAGGGTACTTTGACCCAGAATGGTAACTATTAATGTAAAAAGATAAAATGAAAAATACATTCAAATATTTGCTCGGCACTCTGGCGCTGGCAGGCACTATGGTCGCCTGCTCGCCAGAAGAGTTCGACCACATGTCTGAGGCTGGCATTGTAGAAGCTGCAGGCTTTGGCCAGCAGATCAACATTCAGGTTGATCAGACCACCAATCAGGTGACTTTCACCCTCAACGATGCAAAGGAGATCTATCCAATCTGGGAGATCGACCTTGGCAAGGGTAAGACCGAAGTCAGCACCGTCAATGGGTTCAAGCGTATCTTTACCCTCAGCGGTGACTATACCGTACGCTGCAAGATCGGAAACAAGAACGGTATCAGCTCTGGCTATGTAGAGGAGAAGTTCCACCTCAACAACTCTATCGTTGACTTCACCAAGTACACCACCATGCTTAGCAAGGCTCCTTGGTATATCGACAATACCGTAAAGGGTCACCTCGGTTGTGGACCTTCTGGTACAGAGGGAACTGAATGGTGGAGTGCAAATCCTGATGAGAAGGCTGCATTCGGTGTTTATGACAACGCTTTGACTTTCACCACCGATATGAAATATACCTTCGATCCAGGTGCAAGCGGCACGCTCTATGCTAACTGGGGTGTGACCAGCAACAGCTGGCAGGATACCTACTGGAGTGGTGTACAGGACGATGACTTCAACGTACCTGTTGAACTTCAGAACTCTACCTATAACTTCGAGGTTGATGGTGATGACCTCTATCTCACCTTCCCTAAGGGTACTTACTTCCCATACATCGCTAACGATGACATCTGGAATACTCCACGTTTCCTTGTCGTTAACATGACCACCAAACAGATGACTCTCCGCATCGATAACGGTGGCATCGCATGGCAGTTCATCCTGACCACTCAGCATGAGGTGAAGGAGGTATTCAATGGCTTTGATGTTAACAGTGAGGATAACCTCTGGAAGCAGGCTAGCCCTGCATTCATGTCACAGTATTATGCTCATACTGACAGCTGGGAGGCTCTTCCTCCATACGACCACTCTGAGGAGAATGGTGTATTTACCATCAACCTTCCAACAGCAACTAATGCACAGTGGCAGGCTCAGTACTTCCTCTCTACAGAGCTTAGCAACGCTAACGTTCCAGCTGACGCAACTTATGACTTCTCTTGTATTGTTTCTCCAAACAACGATATCAAGCAGATGACCATCAAGCTCACATCAAGTGACGACCAGACCTCACTTATCGACCAGCGTGTTGACATCGTTGGTATGGAGGACAATGTTGTTTACTTCACCGAGCTCCCTGGTAAGGCTCTCGATGGCAACTACAAACTCGTATTTGACTTCGGTGGTAACCCTGACAATACTGAGATCGTAATTAAGGACATCGTTCTTATCGATCATAGCAAGAACAAGGTTTCTGCACCATCTGAGGGTGGTGATCCTTCTGTAGATCCTTCTAAGCCAGTGGTTGACTGGACAGGTGAGAACCTTCTCGCAGGTATGCCAGTTGACATTTCCCAGTGGTATGCTCCAGGTTGGAATCAGATTGCTGATGCTGAGTACACAGCAGAGAATGGCGTTTATACTATCACCTACCCAGAGGCAGCTTCTGACCAGTGGATGGCTCAGTTCACTTTCAACAACACAGGTATTGAACTTGATCCTGAGAAGACTTACGACTTCCGTGTGAAGATTACTTCTTCTTCCGATCATCCTGGTGTAACCGTTAAGCTTACTCAGCAGGATGATGACAACACCTTCATTACCGAGGGTCGTCATGCACTTGCAGCATTTGAGGAGACTTGGATTGAGCTTAGTGACCTTAAGTTCGTTGCTAATGGTGAAGGTAAGGGTGTGATCAACAACCTCAAGATGCCATTCGACTTCGGTGGTATCGCAGCTGGCACTGAGATCGTTATCAGCGACATGCACCTCCAGGAGCACAAGGGTCCTAAGTCCATTGCTTGGGATCTCACCGGTGAGAAGAACCTCTGGCTCAAGGGCGAGCACCCAACGCTCAGCTTCTACTATGCTCCAGGTTGGGCTCAGATCGCAGATCCTGAGACTGAGGTTGATGGCAACAGCTACACCATCGTCCTTCCTGAGGCAACTTCTGACCAGTGGCAGGCTCAGTGGCATATCGGCACCAGCCTTGGCGCAGCTGACATCAAGGCTGACAAGGCATACGATATCCGCTTTACCCTCTACTCTGATCAGGATCAGCCTGGTGTAACCTTCAAGTTCACCGAGGATGGTAATGATGATAACTTCCTTACTGCTGATCGTCACGCATGTGCAGCTTATGAGGAGACTGTCGTTGAGATCCCTGGCTGTAAGTTGTCAAAGGGTGACATCACCAATGCTGGCTTTAAGGTAGCTCTTGACTTCGCTGGCAATCCTGCTGGTTCGACCGTTACCATCAAGGATATCATTATCCAGGAGGCTGAGTAATCGGCTAACACACATTTAATATAATATTTTATCGGCCCTTTGTCTCACTGTCAAAGCCGGGGCAAAGGGCCGATATTACTTTTTCTGATACAAAAGTTTTATAAAAAACTAATTAATGAAATACTTGCATTTCCTTCTCGTATTGGCCGTTGCTGTAGGTTTCTGTGCTTGTGGCGGCTCTGGCGATGACGAACCTGTTGGAGCAGATGTTAAAGAGACATTGAACATTCCTGCCGAAGGTGGTAACTTTGATGTGAATGTCAAGATCAAGGGTGACTGGAAGTCTTCCACCCTCGATAACTGGCTCACTGTTTCTCCTGGCTCTGGCAATGGTGGCAGTGTCAAGATCTCAGCTAAGGCTAACGAATCGTTTGACGATCGTAATGGATCAGTAACCATCCGTTCGGGTCAGACTCGTCATATTGTCGATGTCATTCAGGCTGGTGCAGAGCGTCCTGCCATTAAGTGTCCGATAGGCGATGAGTACAATCTCGTATGGCACGATGAATTTGAAGAAGGTACAGAGCTTGGCAATGACTGGGTGCATGAAGTGCAAGGTGCCGGTTGGGTGAACCATGAGTTGCAGACATACGTCAACCATGTTTCGCCAAACGGTAAGGAAGTAACAGAGATCAAAGGCGGTAAGCTCCAGATCCATTGCTTCAAAGAGGGCAGTAAGATCTATTCTGGCCGCGTATATGGTAAGCGTAACAAAGGTTGGACCTATGGTTACGTTGAGGCTAGTATCAAGCTCCCTTCTGGCAAGGGCACTTGGCCAGCTTTCTGGATGATGCCAGTCAATTTTACATCTTGGCCAGCAGATGGCGAGATTGATATTATGGAGGAAGTGGGTTACCACAAGGATTACGTGTCGTCTTCACTCCATGCTACCGGACACGTACACAGCAACAACACACAGGTTACCAAGGAGGTGAAGTGTGCTGGCGCTGAAGGAGAGTTCCATACCTATGGCATGGAGTGGACCAAGGACTATTTCCAGTTCTATGTCGATGGTAAGAAGACCCTCTATTATGCAAATCCTGGCACCGGTAAGGTCGATTGGCCGTACGATGCTCCTTTCTATGTCATCTTCAACCTCGCGTGGGGTGGCGATTGGGGTGGAAGTCAGGGCGTGGACGAAAGCGCGCTTCCTATTACGATGGAAGTAGATTACGTTCGCGTATTCCAAAAGTGATAGTTCTTTATACAATATAGATTTAGGTGCATTATTTAATATTAGGTGCTAATTATGAAAAATCACAAACAAACCTTGGTCTATGCCATGACGGTCGGAGCTTGCGCCCTTGTGGCGCAGGCACCTGCCGATGCGCAGAGCCTGCCTGTCTATCAGGACATTTCTAAACCCCTTGAGTTGCGTGTAGAGGATGCGTTGAGCAAGATGACTCTGCGCGAAAAGATCGGTATCATCCACGCTCAGTCAAAGTTCTCGAGCCCGGGTGTAGCTCGTTTGGGTATCCCTGAGCTCTGGTGTACCGATGGCCCTCACGGTATCCGTCCTGACGTCCTCTGGGACGAGTGGAATCAGGCTGGCTGTACCAATGACTCATGTACCGCCTTCCCTGCATTGACCTGCCTGGCCGCTACCTGGAATCCGGAACTGGCGCTGGCTTACGGTCAGTCGATCGGCGAGGAGGCCCGCTATCGCCAGAAGGCCGTATTGCTCGGCCCTGGCGTGAATATCTGTCGTACTCCATTGAACGGTCGTTCGTTCGAGTATATGGGTGAGGATCCATATCTCTCTGGCCGCATGGGTGTGCAGTATGTACAGGGTGTGCAGCAGCAGGGTGTAGCCGTGTGTGTCAAGCACTATGCGCTCAACAATAACGAGCATCAGCGCTACCAGAGCAATGCTAATTGCGATGAGCGTACCCTCCGCGAGATCTATCTCCCAGCTTTCGAGGCTGCCATCAAGGAAGGTGGCGCCTGGACGTTGATGGGTGGCTATAACCTCTTCCGCGACCAGCACGCTTGCCACAACCAGTACTTGATGAACGATATCCTCAAGGGTGAGTGGGGCTTTGATGGCGCCATCATCTCTGATTGGGGTGGTACTCAGTCGACCATGGAGGCTATCTACAACGGCCTCGATCTCGAGTATGGTACTTGGACCGATGGCCTGCAGATGGGTGCTACCAACGCATACGATAACTATATGATGGCCGATCCTTACCAGAAGCTCATCGAGGAAGGTAAGGTTGGCACCAAGGAACTTGACGACAAGGTACGCCGCGTACTTCGTCTCATCTTCCGCACCACGATGAATCCTAACCGTCCATTCGGTGCACTAAATAGCGAGAAACATATCGAGACCGCTATCAACGTAGGTGCAGAGGGTATTGTCCTTCTCCAGAACAATCCTTTGATGCAGGGTAAGAAGCAGGTAGCTCCTGCCATTCTTCCTCTCGACCTCACTACCATCAAGAATGTGTTGGTAGTAGGTGAGAACGCTGTCAAGATGATGACCGTAGGTGGTGGTTCATCTTCCCTCAAGGCTCGTTATGAGGTTTCTCCGCTCGATGGCTTGAAGAAGCGCCTTGCTGGTACTCAGACCAAAGTAGAGTGGGTGCGTGGCTATGTAGGTGACCCAGGTGGTGAGTACAATGGTGTAACCACTGGCCAGAACCTCAATGACAGCCGTACTCCAGCCGAGCTCACCGCTGAGGCTTTGGCTAAGGCTAAGGAGGCTGATGTAGTCATCTTCATCGGTGGTCTCAACAAGGCCGATCACATGGATGCTGAGGGTACCGACCGTACCCAGTATGGCCTTCCTTACGGCCAGGACGAGCTCATCGAGGCTCTCGCAGCTGCTAATCCACGTCTCGTAGTGGTCAATATCTCAGGCAATGCCGTGGCTATGCCATGGGTCAAGAAGGTCCCTGCCATCGTACAGGACTGGTACCTCGGCTCAGAGGCTGGTACTTCACTCGCAGCTGTCCTCGTAGGCGATCAGAATCCATCGGGCCACCTCCCAATGACTTGGTATGCATCGCTTGACCAGTGTTCGGTCTATGCTCCAGTTTTGAAGCAGGGTAAGAAGATGGTTGCTGATCCACGCCGCTATCCTGGCATCGAGCGTACTGATACTGTTCCTCATATCTGGGACGTATATTATGATGAGGGCCTCTATGTCGGCTATCGTTGGATCGACAAGCAGAAGCTCACTCCTCTCTTCCCATTCGGTCATGGCTTGAGCTACACCACATTCGCCATCAGCAATGCTAAGCTCAGTGAGGCAAATGGTCAGCCAGCTGTTACCGTTGAGGTTAAGAACACAGGTGCTGTAGCTGGTGCACAGGTCGTACAGCTTTATGTGCAGGATGTCAAGGCTAGTGTCGATCGCCCAGTCAAGGAGCTCAAGGCTTTCCAGAAGGTATTCCTCCAGCCTGGTGAGACCAAGACCGTTACTTTGGCACTCAACGAGCGTGCATTCCAGTTCTATGATGAGGCCAGCAAGGGTTGGAAGGCTGAGCCAGGTAAGTTCAACTTCCTCATCGGTGCTTCTTCTCAGGATATTGCACAGACTGTTTCGTACGAACTCAAGTAATCAGAATGACTTTCTTTCGATGAAATCCATTCCTGTGAAATAAAATCATAAAAAAGATAGGGCAAAATTTGCTATTCTCAGCAATTTGCCCTATCTTTGTGCCGTAAAAATCCTTATTTTACGATCACTCTATTAGAATATTATAACTAATAAATACCTGATTCACTAATGAAAAAAACATTTCTTACACTTGCCGTAGGTGCATTGGCACTGGCAAGCTGCCAGAACAATTCTGCTCCTAAGGTGGCACCAGCTATCCCTCAGGATCCGCAGATCGAGAAGAACGTACAGGAGTGGCTCAAGAAGATGACCCTGGATGAGAAGGTAGGTCAGATGCTTGAGTTGAATCTTGACCTCTTGGGTTCGGTCAAAGCTAAACCAGGAACCAAGATCGACCGTAACAAGCTCAAGGCTATCATGCAGCAGTTTGGTGGCACCAAGCCTGAGCAGATCGATGAGATGTGTGCTAAGACCGATGAGGAGATTGAAGCTCTCATGGGCAACTATGGTCTCGATATCTACGAAGGCGATGCTCCACGCGAGTGGACAATCAACGAAGTAGCACTTGACTCAATGATCGGCAAATGGAAGGTAGGTTCTATCCTCAATGCTCCAGGTCGCGCTCTCAACCCTGAGAAGTGGAACGAGATCATCGCTAAGATCCAGGAGAAGTCGATGGAGTATATCGGCATCCCATGTATTTATGGCCTCGATAACAACCACGGTGTGACATACGTGGCTGGAGGTACACTCTTCCCTCAGAATATCAACGTGGCTGCTTCATTCAATACCGACCTCGCATACACCTCTTCTGAGATCTGTGCATACGAGAGCCGTGCTGCCAACTGTCCTTGGGTCTATAATCCAACCATCGACCTCGGCCGTGACCCACGCTGGTCTCGTATCTGGGAGAGCTATGGTGAGGACGCTATCGTTACCTCTCGCATGGTCGAGGCTGCTGTCCGTGGCTACCAGGGTGAGGATAACAATCACATCGATGGCAACCACGTAGCTACCTCTGTCAAGCACTACTTCGCTTACGGTGCACCTTGGACAGGTAAGGACCGTACCCCTGCATACATCTCACCTTCAGTACTTCGCGAGAAGTATTTCGAGCCATTCAAGAACGCTATCAAGGCTGGTGCCATGACCATCATGGTCAACTCGGCTTCAATCAACGGTGTGCCAGTACATGCTTCATACGAGTACCTCACCAAGTGGCTCAAGGAGGACCTCAACTGGGACGGTATGATTGTGACCGACTGGGCCGACATCAACAACCTCTACCAGCGTGAGAAGGTGGCTAAGGACAAGAAGGACGCTATCCGCATTGCTATCAATGCAGGTATCGATATGAGCATGGATCCATATAGCGTTGACTTCTGCATCCTCCTCAAGGAGCTCGTTGAAGAAGGCGCTGTGCCAATGTCACGTATCGATGACGCAGTGGCTCGTATCCTCCGCCTCAAGTATCGTCTGGGTCTCTTTGATGCTCCTGACACCAAGATGGCTGAGCATCCTGACTTTGCTGCTGCTAAGTCGGCAGAGATCTCTCTTGCTGCTGCTGAGGAGACTGAGGTATTGCTTAAGAACGAAGGCATCCTCCCTATCGCACAGGGTAAGAAAATCCTCGTCACCGGTCCTAATGCCAACCAGATCCGTTGCCTCAATGGTGGCTGGAGCTACACTTGGCAGGGTAGCAACGACCCAGAGTTCGTAGAGCAGTACAACACTATCTATGAGGCACTCAGCAAAAAATTCGGTGCACAGAACGTCATCCTTGAGCAAGGTGTGACTTACAATGAAAAGGGTTCATGGTGGTCAGAGAACGAGCCTCAGATCGCTAAGACCGTCAGCGCAGCTAGCCGTGCAGACATCATCGTGGCTTGTATCGGTGAGAACTCATACTGCGAGACTCCTGGTAACCTCACTGACCTCAACCTCTCACAGAATCAGAAAGATCTTGTCAAGGCTCTCGCTAAGACCGGCAAGCCTATCGTCATGATTATCAATGGTGGCCGTCCACGTCTCCTCGCAGACATCGAGCCATTGGCTAAGGCTGTCGTTGACATCTTCCTCCCAGGCAACTATGGTGGCGATGCATTGGCTAACCTCCTCGCTGGCGATGCTAACTTCTCGGCTAAGATGCCATACACCTATCCTAAGGAGATCAACTCGCTCATCAACTATGACTACAAGGTCTCTGAGCAGGTCAGCACCATGGCAGGCGCATACGACTACGATGCTAAGGTTACCCAGCAGTGGGCCTTCGGTTATGGCCTCTCATATACTACTTATGAGTATAGCAACCTCAAGGCTGCTACCACCGACTTCAAGGCAAGTGATGAACTCACCTTCACCATCGATGTCAAGAACACTGGTTCGATGGCAGGCAAGGAGCCAGTGCTCCTCTACAGCTCTGACCTCGTAGCTTCAATGGTTCCAGACAGCCGCCGTCTCCGCGCCTTCACCAAGGTAGAGCTCCAGCCTGGCGAGACCAAGACCGTCAGCCTTACCATTCCAGCCAGCGCCCTCGCATTCGTAGGAGCTGATGGCAAGTGGATCCTCGAGGCTGGTGAGTTCGCCATCACCTGTGGCGGTCAGGCAGTCTCTATCAATGCTACTGAGACCAAGGTTTGGGATACCCCAAATATCTAATAAAAAAATGAATGGACGTCGTGATTGCAAGACGTCCATTCTTTCAAACAGTAACGGACGTCATGAATGCAGGACGTCCGTTATTATTTTTAAAAAGGTATTATACGAACCACAGTGAACCCTTCCTACAAGTCGGAAGGTACCACAGGAATTTCAGTGAACCCTTCCTACAATTCGGAAGGTATCACAGGAATCTCAGTGAACCCTTCTTGCATTTCGGAAGGTCCCACTCGAATCACTGGGATACCTTAATGTCGTCATTAGGGATTTTTTCCCAAGAAAAATCCTTGATGAGTGACGTAGCCTCGACCGGTTCAGGACAATCTGTAAGTCCTGCATAGAAGGCAAGACGTCCAATGATGTCCTCTGGAGTGTGATTCTTGCGTAATTCTCCCAGATCCAAGCTCTTGTCACGCTTACAAAGGCGCTGACCTTCGAGATTGCAGAGCAGGGGTAGGTGGCAGAACGAAGGAGGTGTGAAATCTAATAAGCGATGAAGGTAAATCTGCTGAGGAACAGACAAGAGCAGGTCACGGCCACGTACAACTTCGGTAATTCCCATTAGCGCGTCATCGACCACCACGGCCAGCTGGTAAGCCCAGGCGCCATCGGCTCGACGGAGGATGAAGTCTCCACAGTGAGTAGCTAAGTTGATGCTGTGTGTGCCGTAATGACCATCAGAAAAAGAGATCTCTTCATCAGGGACGATGAGGCGGGTAGCGGGCTTTCTGCCGATGGGGTGATTTGTCGATAAAGGATTAGTTGAAGACGGGCGACAGGTACCTTTATATACTACGCGTCCGTCACTCTCATGCGGAGCTTGTGTGGCCATGATGTCTGCTCGGGTACAGTAGCAGGGGTAGGTGAGGCCGAGGTCTCTCAGTCGAGAAATATACTGCTCATAGATCTCTCCACGCTGACTCTGGTAGTAAGGACCTTCATCCCACGTGAGACCGAGCCAGCAGAGATCATTCATAAGCTGATCTGCATATTCCTGCCGGCTGCGCTGTGGGTCAATATCCTCAATACGGAGTACCCATGCGCCGTCCTGACTCTTGGCGGAGAGCCAGGAGAGGAGTGCTGCATAGACATTGCCGAGATGCATACGACCCGTTGGAGAGGGGGCAAAACGTCCTTTCATAGTTTGCTATTTGTAGTGTATTTGGCAGCAAAGGTAGTGTTTTCGGATGAAGAATGCAAGAAAATTTGGAAGTTTCGACAAAAGCGTGTATCTTTGCTCGCAAAAATAAAGCAAATGTTACAGGATTGGTTGCCAACCTCGGCTAAGGAAGTGCAGCTTCGTGGCTGGGACGGACTGGATGTCATACTCTTCTCGGGTGATGCATACGTGGATCATCCGTCTTTTGGTGCGGCTGTCATCGGGCGAGTGCTTGAGGCGGCTGGCTATAGGGTGGCTATCGTCCCACAGCCGGACTGGCATGGTGATTTCCGAGACTTTAAGAAATTAGGAAAACCAAGACTCTTTTTCGGTGTGTCACCGGGTGCGATGGATAGCATGGTCAACCACTATACGGCCAATCGTCGCCGCCGCTCGGATGATGCTTATACCCCAGGTGGTCGCTTCGGAGCGCGTCCGGATATGCCATCGATCGTGTATAGCAAGATATTGCGTGAACTCTATCCTGATGTGCCAATTATCTTAGGCGGCATTGAGGCCTCTTTGCGCCGACTCTCGCATTATGATTACTGGGAGGATCGACTCCGTCCATCTCTCTTGATCGATACCCAGGCCGATATCATTACCTATGGTATGGGAGAGAAGGTGACGACCGAAATCGCGGAGCGACTTTCGGTTGTAGTTAGGAGTGAGGAATTAGGAGTGAGGAGTTATAGTTTGGCCGAAAAGATTGATCTTCTCAAAGATATTCCTCAAGTCGTCTGTCGCAGGTCATTGAGCGAGATTCCTCAGAATCCTGATGGAGTGCATGATGTAGTTTTGCATCCGTTTGAGGAGTGCTTGAAGAACAAGAAGAAGCAAGCTGAGAACTTCCGTCACATCGAGGAGGAGTCGAACAAATGGCATGCCGCTCGTATCTGGCAGCAGACGGGTGAGGTGGCGATTCTGGTCAATGTGCCGTATCCCCCATTGAGCACTGAGGAGGTGGATGCTTCTTTTGATCTGCCATATACTCGTATGCCACACCCTCGCTATAATGGCAAGGTGATACCAGCATACGAGATGATTCGTCACTCCATCTGTATGCATCGTGGCTGCTTCGGTGGCTGTGCATTCTGTACGATTTCGGCGCATCAGGGTAAGTTTATCTCGTCTCGTAGCAAAGAGAGTATCGTACGAGAGGCGATCAAGGTGACGCAGATGCCTGATTTCAAGGGGTATATCAGCGACCTTGGAGGTCCATCGGCCAATATGTACCAGATGCGAGGGAAGAACCTCTCCATCTGTGAGAAGTGCAAGCGGCCATCCTGCCTTCATCCGCAGGTTTGTCCGAATCTGAATGCCGACCACGGGCCATTGCTCGAAGTCTATAAGGCTGTGGATGCGTTACCTGGGGTGAAGAAGTCCTTTATCGGTAGCGGTGTGCGCTATGACTTGATCCTGCATGAGGGTAGGGATGGCGAGTTCAAGGCTTGCAATATGCGCTATGCGGAGGAACTGATTAAGAATCATGTCTCTGGCCGACTGAAGGTGGCTCCGGAGCATACCAACCCTGAGGTGCTTAACGTGATGCGCAAGCCTTCGTTCCAGCAATTCCATCAGTTTAAGCGTATCTTTGATGAGGTGAATCGTAAAAACGGATTGAAGCAGCAGATTATACCTTATTTTATTAGCAGTCATCCGGCCAGTGATGAGATTGCCATGGCAGAGCTCGCTGCTGAGACTAAGAGCCTCGACTTTAAGTTGGAGCAGGTGCAGGACTTCACGCCAACGCCAATGACCGTCTCGACAGAAATCTGGTATAGCGGATTCCATCCTTATACGCTGGAGCCGTGCTATTGTGCTCATAGTCAGGAGGAGAAGCTTCGCCAACGTGCTTATTTCTTCTGGTATCAGCAGGAAAATGTGCCAAAGTTGCGTGCCTCGCTCATTAAATTGGGTAGGCGAGACCTGGCCGAACGCCTATTTGGCATGAATGTTGCAGGTAGGTATAATGCTGGAGGACAGCGTGCCGGTGGCAGTCAAAATGGCAAGCCTCAAGGTGGCGGTTTCGGACCTCGCGGCAACCAGAGCCAGGGGAAGAGCAAGCCGAATCGATACGACAGGGGCTCACGCTCTAATCCGAGAGGAAAATAATTTTAATGAATAATAAGAGAAAAATGAATAATGATTAATGAGTAATGATTAATTAAATGAATAATGACCATTGTTACGCCAATTTTTTCATTGCTCTATCGCGTAGCAGGATACCCATTATTAATTACTCATTCAATTATTAATTATTCATTATTAATTATTAATTTCAAAAAAATTGATTATGGAAGGATATTACATGGCAATGCACGGTAACTACGGTTACTTTGTGATAATGGGCGTGATCGCCCTTTTGGGATATGTAGTTCAGTGGAACTTGAAGCGCAAGTTCGAGAAATATAGTCAGACCCCTTTGCGCTATACCGGTGCACAGGTGGCTCAGATGATGCTTGATAGCTATGGTTTGCATGATGTGCGCGTCACTCATGTGGCAGGTGAACTGACCGATCATTATAACCCAACTAACAAGACTCTGAACCTGAGTGACGCCACCTATGCAATGAACAATATTGCAGCAGCAGCTGTGGCAGCTCACGAGTGTGGTCACGCGGTGCAGCATGCTGAGGCTTATTCGTGGCTTACCTTGCGCAGTAAGATGGTGCCAGCAGTGAATTTTGCCAGTCGTTTTACGCAGATCGTGTTGTTTGTGGGTATCCTGCTTATCGAGTCTTTTCCAACACTGATGCTGGCAGGTATCATTCTTTTCGGAATCACCACACTCTTCAGTATCGTGACTCTGCCAGTGGAGATTGATGCTTCGAAGCGCGCTCTGGCTTGGCTCGACCGCAGTGGTTTGACCTCATATAATACACATCAGGAGGCACGTGAAGCGCTCAAATCAGCTGCTTATACTTATGTGGTAGCTGCACTCTCTTCGCTCATGACTCTGATCTATTATATCATGATGTTCCTGGGTCGCAGAAGCGATGACTAACGCCCCTCCAGCTCCCCTAAGGAGGAGGGATAGATAGTGGGAAATCGATCTATAATGATTCATTAAATACCGTATTATGCAACGCTTGATTGCAAAATACGGTATTTTTTTGTTTTGCTATCCTTTTTTTGAAGAAAAGTTTGGTCAGTTCGTTTTTTAATTGCATATTTGCAGTTCTAAACGAGTTATTATAATGTATCAGCGCAGCAAGGATATCAAAGACTTGACAATGGAGAAACCCTATCTCTCCATTGGAGAGGTTGCGGAGAAGTTTGATGTCAGTACAGACTTGCTGCGAAAGTGGGAGGCGGCTTTCCCCCGTTACCTGCATCCTCGCCGTACGGGACGAGATAGTCGCCTATATAATCACAAAGATGTACAGCAGGTAGCAGCTATCTACCGATTGATCCGCATAGAAGGACTTTCGATTGATGGTGCTAAGCGCAGGCTTAGTCAGGGGAATGTCGACGAACTGCAGGATCGGCAAGAGGTCATACAGCGGCTTCAGATGTTACGTCAGAAGCTGATGGGGATCATTGAAGAACTAGGACCTGACACCAAACAGACGCAAAATACATACATTTCTGGAAATTAAAATAAACATCACACCTATTGTAGTTATGGAAGCAAAGTGCACACCCGAAGAGGGTCAGCAAATCGTGGAAAAAGATCGCTCCGAGTTTTTTGAACGAGTAGCGGAACTGATTCCAGCCCATGAGATTCCTCGTATTGAGGCTGCTTATGCCTTCGCTGCAGAAGCTCATTCCTCGCAGATACGCAAGTCGGGAATCCCATATATCACGCATCCTATTGCCGTGGCACGTGTGGCTCTGGTCGAGTTAGGCTTGAAGACTAATTCGGTCATGGCGGCTTTGCTTCATGACGTAGTAGAAGATACGGAATATACTGTAGAGGACATCCAGCGTAACTTCGGTCCGGATGTAGCAAGTCTGGTGCAGGTGCTTACCAAGAATACGGATGGTAACTATAAGGTGAGCAAGCAGATCGACAACTTCAAGCAGATGCTCGATAGTATCAATTACGATATCCGAGCATTGCTCATCAAACTTGCTGACCGCATGCACAATATGCGTACGCTGGGTTCGATGCGTACTGACAAGCAGATGAAGATTACCTCGGAGACCGACTACTTCTATGCACCTTTGGCCAACCGTCTGGGTCTTTACGACATCAAGTCGGAGCTTGAGAACCTCTCACTGAAGTTCCGTTCACCGATCGAATATGCACGTATCGATAAGAAAATCAGCCGATATATGGAGATGCATGCCGATGATATCGAGTCGTTCATGCAGCCGATCCGCCTGATGCTCCGCGAGCGTAAGATCAATGCAAGGGTCTATGCGCGTCCTCGTTCGGTCTATGCGTTGTGGCGCAAGATGCAGACATCGGGACAGACCTTCAAGGAGCTCGATCATGTGCATCAGGTACATATCGTCTTTGAATTTGACGACACCATGCCACTCACAGAGAAGGAGCAGTGTCTGCGTATCTACAGCTGTCTCACCGACTTCTACAAGGAGCGTCCTTATTCGATGATCAACTACATCGACCAGCCGAAGGAGAATGGCTATCAGGCTCTCCACGTGCAGGTGATGACCATGATGGGGCAGTGGGCAGAGGTGCATATCTGTACTGAGGAGATGGATATGAACAGCAAGCGTGGCTGTATCTCTGACCGAAGCGATAGTGTAGAGGGATGGATCCAGAAGTTCCGAAGCGTCCTGCGTGATGTGGCTCAGTCGGGCATGGAGGGTGGCTTCATGGATTCGGTCATCTCTTCGTTCTATCATGACGACATCATTGCCTTCACACCTAAGGGCAACAGCATTGTCCTCCCAACCGGCAGTACCGTACTTGATTTTGCCTATGAGATCCATACCAACGTGGGCAATCACGCTAAGTATGCGCGTGTCAATGGTAAGCTCGTCTCGATCTTCACCGTCCTGAAGCGTGGTGACCGTGTGGAGATCGGTACCGATGAGGCTCAGTTGCCTGAGGCAAGCTGGCTCAAGCATATCACCACCTATAAGGCTCGCCGAAGCATTACCGTATCGCTCAACAAGAGCGGTATCTCGATGGAGGAATTCCCTTATGAGCTCTGTCCTGATTGTAACCCATTGCCAGGCGATGAGATCATGGGCTTCAAGCGCAAGGATGGCTCTATCCTCGTGCATAAGCGTAACTGCAAGGAGGCCATCGCCCTTTCTGCTGCCGAGGGTGATACCATCGTTGATGTAGAACTCCCGATTCTTCCTGGCCGTACCTACAGCACCCGTATTGAGATCAACTCAGTGGATCGCAATGGCTTGCTTATGGATTTGGTCAATATCATCTCGAACGAACTGCATCTCAGCATCGACGAACTCAACACCGTCACCACCGACTACATTGTCCGCACAATCGTCAAGATGCGTGTACCTTCAGCTTATGAGTTGATAGAGACGATCCGAATCATCGAGCAGGTGCCAGGTGTGGAAGAAGTGAGAGCGTTGTAATTCATAATTGAGAATTCATAATTGAGAATTTCGTGAAAGTTATTGCTATAATTCCTGCTCGATATGCGAGCACCCGCTTCCCAGCCAAGCCATTGGCTCTGTTGGGAGGAAAACTTGTGATTCAGCGTGTCTATGAGAAGGTTGCTCCATTGGTCGATATGGCTGTGGTGGCTACTGATGATGCACGTATCTACGATGCTGTAGAGACTTTCAATGGTCGTGTGGTGATGACCAGTACAGAGCATAAGAGTGGTACTGATCGTGTGCAGGAGGCTTATTTGAAAGTCACAGAGGCGCTGGGTACACAGTATGATGTCGTCATCAATGTGCAGGGCGATGAACCATTTATTGCAGCACAGCAGATCCGTGCAGTCGTTGATTGTTTCATGGATTCGCAGACCGATATTGCAACCCTTGTCAAGCCATTCCATCCAGAGGACGGCCTGGAGGCCTTGCTTAATCCGAACTCTCCTAAGGTTGTGGTAAGCCCTAAGGGGCAGGCGCTGTATTTCAGTCGTTCAGTAGTACCTTATCTGCGTGGTATCCCACAGGAAGAGTGGCTCCAGAAACATACCTTCTTCAAGCATATTGGCCTTTATGCTTATCGTCCAGAGGCTCTGGCACGAGTCACCGCTATGCCACAGACCCCATTGGAGCAGGCTGAGAGTCTGGAGCAGTTGCGTTGGCTGGAGAACGGTTTGCGCATCCTCGTCCGACAGGTTGATATCGAAACTGTCGGCATAGATACTCCAGAAGACCTGCAGCGAGCTGAGGCCTTCTTGATGGAGCAGAAGAGAATGAAGGGATCGCTTTAAGCAATCCCTTCTATGTTTTTAAGATAAAAAGAAAACTAAGCTATGGAACAATGGATTGAGAATACCTTTGGAATGAGTGTCAGCGAGATGGATACCTGGATCAGAATGGGTATCATTCTCGGGATTGTTGTTTTTGCTTATCTGGTAGATCTTTTCTTTAGTAAGGTCATTGTCCCGATCATCCGTAAGATTACCCTCAAGACTAAGGCGCAGTGGGACGATATCTTCTTCGATGATAATGTCTGCAGTTCATTCTCGCGCATCCTTCCTGCGCTGATTCTGACGGCAGCATTGCCATTTGCTATTGATGGTGTATGGGGTGTGCTGATCGCTCGTATCACGATCATATATATTATTGTCACCACTTGCCGTTTTGCTACGGCCATCATTCATGCCATCTTCAATCTTTTTGTCCATAAGAAAGAGGAGAAGGCTCAGTCGCTGGGAGGAATCCGTCAGACTTTCGCTATTATTGTTTGGATCATCGGAGCCATCCTGATTGCCGCAGTGGTCATCGATCGTAATCCCGCGTATCTCCTTACTGGTCTTGGTGCAGCAGCCACCATCCTGATGTTGGTTTTCCAGGACTCTATCAAGGGACTTGTGGCTGGTATTCAGCTCTCATTTCAGGACATGGTCCGTGTCGGCGATTGGATCGAAATACCTTCGCGCAATGCCAATGGTGTAGTTACGGAGATTACGCTCAATACAATTAAGGTACAGAATTGGGACAATACCATTGCCACGGTACCGCCTTATGCATTGATGCAGGAGTCATTCCTCAACTGGCGTGGCATGCAGGATAGTAACGGTAGACGTTTCAGCCGATCGTTTAACGTGGATGTACATACTGTTCATTTCCTCACCTCGAAAGAGGTTAATGACTTTATAGCCAATAACCTGCTGCCGGCAGAGGCTGCCAAGCGTGGCGGAACGGTGACCAACCTGGAGGCATTTCGCTATACCATGGAACAGCACCTCCGATACTGCAAGGATCTCAACCCTGAGATGACCTTTATGGTTCGCACCCTTGATATGGCCACTGAAGGAATTCCAGTAGAACTCTATGCCTTCACTCGTACCAAGGACTGGATCCCTTACGAGCACATCCAAGCGCAGCTGATTGAGTTTGCTCTTGCCAGCCTTTCACAATTTGGCTTGCGTGCTTATCAGAGAGGTAGTGACTTTAAGCAAGGGTAGATGGATAACTTACTATTCGAAATAGATAGGTCTAAATGATTTTATTTGGACTGATTTTAAGACAAAAATAAGCGTAAAGGTTTTCCCTTACGCTTATTTTTGTGCCGTTATTTCGTTTTCGTTTATTCTGTGGCTGGAGCCTGATCGATGAGCTCAAGGAACTGATCGAGGAGAGGAGTGATGATGATCTGAGTACGGCGGTTGCGAGCGCGGCCTTCTGCAGTATCATTGCTTTCGATTACGTTATACTCGCCACGGCCAGCTGCTGAGAGGCGCTTAGGATCAACGCCATACTGGTTCTGGAGAGCCTGAACAACGCTGCTGGCGCGGAGGCAAGAAAGATCCCAGTTGTTACGAATGTTTGGCTTGTTGATCGGTACATTGTCGGTGTTGCCTTCTACGAGTACTTCATACTCCTTGTAGTCGGTGATGATCTTGGCGATTTTGCCCAAGGTCTCACCTGCCTTGTCACTGATCTCATAACTGCCACTCTTGTAGAGCATGTTGTCGTTGAGTGAGATATAGACGACACCTTTGAGTACCTGTACGTCAACATCTGCGAGCTCACTCTTACTGAGGCTGCGGGTCAGCTTGTTGGTGAGGGCAAGGTTCAGAGAGTCACTCTTTGACTTGGCATCAACGAGCTGCTTGATATACTTGTTGCTGGCATTGATCTCATCAACGAGCTTGTTGATGTTGGTGCCTGACTGATAGATGCTCTTGTCCAAAGTCTTCTGAATGGCCTTGTATGCCTTCTGGAGCTCCTCATTGTTGGCCTTGGCTTCTGCCAAGCGCTCATCGAGGCTCTTACTGCCAGAGACGCAGGTGGCAAGCTCAACACGAGCATCATTCAGGTCCTTCTGCAAGTTGGCATAATCACTCTGTAACTTTGCATATTCCTTTTTAGTAACACAACTGCTGAGCAGAGCGGTCGCAGCAATAGCTGCAATCATAAGAATCTTCTTCATAGTTAATGTAATTATAGTTGATTGATAATATTTTTTATTTTTAGACAATCTTGCGACAGAATGGTTTAAATGATACTTCATTCATTAATGATAGCTTTAGTCTCGACATCCTTGAGCAACATGCCCTTGCCTGTCTCAAAAGCAGATCTTCGCATGGCTTCCATCGCTTCCCATTCCTTATGATAGATCTGGCTGTACTTGTATTTGAAGTCTGTAATACCAAAATTATCGAGCTCATCCTGCAGCGAGGCAATAGAATAAGTAGAGATGTCGCGACCAGGAATCCAGGTATGCTGGTCGTTCTTGCGCTTCACATCCACTGTCTCACGGATGATGCCTCTCTCTGATAGGTTGGCAATGATGCTACCTACCAGTTTTGAAGGTAATTGTAACGAATGGCAGACCTCCTCAGTCGTAGGAGCTGGCTGTCCCGTGCTGAAGTTGTGGTAGATAGATGACGCTACAAGCATGGTGAGGAAGTCGTTATACTGGCGCGAGATATTCTGCATGTCCTCTTCAAAGTTGAAGTTCTGAACGTTCTGCGATGCATACGACAACTCCGCTCCGTAAAGGCAGATGACCCATGCCATCTGAATCCAAAGCAGGAGGAGAGGTAGAGCAGCGAATGAACCATAGATAGCGTTGTACTTGCTGACCCAGATCTGACCAGAAATGAATAAGCCTTGGAACATCAGGAAGGCTGAACCGGCAATAGCGGCTGCGACCAGTGCATTGACAAAGCGAACTTTGGTGTTGGGAATGACTATATATATAAAAGTGAGAGCCACGATGGTAAGACCGTATGGCGCCCAACGTAGTACGCGTATCAATGTCTGACTGAACTCATAGTCATATAGGTCGGTCTTAATATAGGTCTGAAGCAAAATCTGAGAACCAGAAGTGATGACCAGAAATAATGGCACCAGCAGCATGATGCTCAGATAGTCGGTGATCTTTCGCAGCGTTGTTCGCCCTTTCTTCTGTTGCCAGATCTGGTTGAAGACCGTTTCTACGTTGCCGATCAGGCTGTAGATGACGTAGATGAGCATGACCACACCGATACCCATCACTACCCCGGTCTTGGTATGCTCCAGATAGTTGGCTGCAAAGGTGACGATATAATCAGAGACCTCTTTCTGGCCGGGCATCAAACCATGAAGCGCATTCGATATATATCCTTGCAGGCCGAATCCCTTAGCAATGCCAATGATCAATGCAACCACAGGAACAATAGCCAGCAGGGTGTAGTAAGTGAGAGCCGAAGCCTTCTCGATGATACGGTCAGAAATAAAGAAACGGATGCTGAGGTAGAGCGCCTTAAAGACATTCATCAGCCAACGATAGATGCCACGTACATCGTCGTTGGTATAACTCCAGATGTCGTGAGTCAGGAATCGCCAGGACCACTTAACCGCCTTGAACGGATTTTTCTTGCTTCGTTTTTCCGTCATTTATTTCAATGTGATGCTGCCACGGCCGATGAGGTTGCCATCAGCGTAGATCTCTGCACGGTAAGTACCTGGATCGATATTCTCTACACGCTTATAGAAAATGGTGACAGGAGTCTCCTCTCCGCCATATTCGATGGTTTTCTTGGCTGAGTAGTCGATACTGGTATTCTCATATTTGAACTTGCCGCTTGAGCCATTGGTGAGCACTTCCTCATTTGGACGCAGGATACGCATATAGATATCCTTTTCTCCCGTCTCAGCTGTTACGTTAGCAGCAATGGAGAAAGTTACCTGGAATTTGGCCAGTTTATTTGCCTTATTCTTATTATCGACCTTGTCCTTCGAAGTAAGAGATGCGACATGTACGTTGGTGGCAGAGAGCTGTGCTGCAACGGTCACTTTGTGTGTCAGAGCCGCATTCTGCTCACGCACCTGCTGGTTCTGAGCCTGAACGGCCTGCATCTGGCCCTTAATCTGGGTGTTCTCGCTGACCAACGCTTCATTGACGCGATTGAGCGAATCGACCTGAGCCACGTAGTAGCGTAGCACGCCACGTACGGTCTCAAGTTCTTTCTTCAGCGCATTGATCTTCTTGGCATCCTGCGCTTTGGTCTGCTTAAGCTCCTCTACGAGACGCTGCATCTTGATACGCTGATCTTCGAGTTTCTGTTCCAGAGAATCATTGTTGACCTGTAGTTTATAGCCTTCGTATTCAATGACAGTCTGGTTATATTGATCCTCGAGTTCTTCCTTTTCTAACTGGAAGATCTCGGTCATTTCCTGGATCTGTTCCTGTTGCTTTTTGATGTAATATGCAGCACCTCCCAATACAGCCAGAACGATGACTGTAGCTACGATAATAATGATTTTTTTATTCATATTCTAAACTATTTTGGCGGCAAAGTTACTCTTTTTTTCTTAAACTAGCAGCATTTTAACCTATCTTTTTCAAAAACTAACGTTTTTTTATCCTTTTGTTTGTTTTTGTATGCTAAAATTGTTATCTTTGCACCGTTTTTATATTTAGAAAATGCAAAAAGAGCAAAATAAAACAAAGGGCCCGTGGGGGCATTTCTGGAAGGTACTCGGCATCAACTTCGGATTATTGATTGTTGCTGTGCTGGCATTGGTCTGGGCACTTAGCATGTGGTTGGATGTCTACACTCGCCACGATGAGCGTATTGATGTGCCTGATCTTACCGGTATTGAGGCAGATGAGGCGGCTGCTTACCTGGAGCGCATGGGACTGAATGCTACGGTCATTGACTCTGTATATACCGATGCTCGCCCAGGTTCGGTCATTGAGCAGCTACCTGCCGCTGGTTTGCCAGTCAAGAATGGTCGTATGATTTATCTGACTATCAATGCCAAGACCCAGCGTATGGTCAAGATGGTCGATGTGAGGGAGTGGAGCAGCCGTCAGGCTCAGACCCGTCTTCGTGAACTCGGCTTTGTCATTGATTCGATCAAGCAGGTCGCCAGTGAGTTCGATGATCTGGTTCTTTCTGTCACGGCCAAGGGAAGTGAAGTCGTTCCGGGTAAGGAGTACCCTTATCATACTCGTCTGGTCATGCGTGTCGGTAGCACACACATCGAGATTGAGGCCAATAATGATTCCATAGAGAATGAGTGGTTCTGATCTCTTTGAGCATTTCCGCTTTGTGGCAGACAAAGGCCAGAAGCCGCTCCGTGTAGACAAGTTCATCACCGACAGGATCTTTGGCACCAGTCGCAACCGTGTGCAAAAAGCTGCAGATGAAGGCTATATCTTTGTCAACGGGAAATCGGAAAAGAGCAATTACAAGGTGCGTCCTGGAGACGTAGTGCAGGTGATGATGGATCGTCCCCGTCACTCCACCGAGATTGTCCCAGAGGACATTCCGCTCGATATCGTCTATGAGGATGATGACCTGCTTGTGGTCAATAAGCCGGCAGGTATGGTGGTGCATCCAGGCCATGGTAATTATACGGGCACCTTGGTCAATGCGCTTGCTCATCATTTTATTGCTCAAGGTCTCGATGTAGATCTGGGGGGTGGTGAGGAACCAGAGATGGAGGAGGATGCAGAAGAATCTTCTTCAGCAGATCAGCAGACTGCTGAAAAGATGGGTTCTTACCAGACTCGTATGGGACTGGTGCATCGTATCGACAAAGAGACCTCAGGACTTTTGGTTATTGCCAAGAATGACGATGCTGGTACTGAACTCAGTCGCCAGTTCTTCCACAAGACCACACGCCGCTTGTACACCGCTTTAGTGTGGGGACATGTGGCACAGGATGAGGGAACCATTGTCGGAAATATAGGACGTAATCACCGCGATCGCACCATGATGGACTTTTTCCCTGAAGGTAGCGAGGAAGGTAAACCGGCAGTGACGCATTATAAGGTGCTCGAGCGACTGGGGTATGTCTCTTTGGTTGAATGCCGGTTGGAGACAGGTCGTACACATCAGATCCGTGTTCACATGAAGCATCTGGGACATACGCTTTTCAACGACAAGACTTATGGAGGCGACCAGATTCTAAAAGGTACGACCTTCGCCAAGTACTCTCAGTTCGTTCGTAACTGTTTCGATACTTGTCCGCGTCAGGCTCTTCATGCCAGGACACTTGGGTTCAAGCATCCAAGAACTGGTGAGGAGATGGACTTTGAGGCACCTTTGCCAGAAGATATGACAAAGCTGGTGGAGAGGTGGAGAGATTATATCTCAAATCGAGAAAAATAAAAAGTATATTAGAATGAAAAAGATAGCCATTGTCGCTGGTGGCGATAGCAGCGAATATGTGGTCAGCCTCCGTAGTGCTCAGGGCATCTGGAGTTTCCTGAATCACGATAAGTATGAGGTTTCGATCATCGTGATCAAGGGAACCGACTGGAAGTATGTGCCATACGATGGTAAGGAATATGATTGGGAGCACACGCTGCAAGTGAGCCGAGAGGATTTTACTGTAGAACTCCCGATGGTAAATGGTAAATCGTCAAATCGTAAATCTTTTGACTTTGCCTACATCATCATCCACGGCACCCCAGGCGAGAACGGTATCCTTCAGGGTTACTTTGACATGATCAAGATGCCATACAGCTGCTGTGGTGTATTGGCTGCCTCATTGACCTGCTCAAAGTTCGTCTGCAACCGTTATCTCTCGACCTTTGGTATTCCGGTAGCTAAAAGTATCCTACTCCGTCAGGGAGAGGAAGTGAAGACCGAGGATTGCATCGCACAGCTTGGATTGCCTGTCTTTGTGAAACCCAATGGTGGTGGATCTAGCTATGCCACCTTCAAGGTCAAGACTGCCGAGGAACTTCAGCCAGCTATTGCCGCTGCTAAGCAGGAGGCAACCGGCGAGGTCATCATCGAGTCTTTCATGCAGGGCACTGAGATTACCTGCGGTTGCTACACCTGCCGTGATGGACTTCGTGCATTGCCAATTACCGAGGTGGTCTCTAAGAAGGAATTCTTCGATGTTGATGCTAAGTACAATGGCGCAGTAGAGGAGATCACACCAGCCCGCTTGTCGGAGGAAATGACTGCCAAGGTGCAGGAACTGACCAAGAAAATCTATGGTTACATCGGTGCCAAGGGTATCATCCGTGTAGACTATATTATCATCGGAGACACGCCACATTTGCTGGAGGTCAACACTACTCCAGGTATGACCGCTACGTCATTTATCCCACAGGAGGTACGTGCGGCTGGCCTTGACATTGCAGATGTCATGGATGATGTGATAGAGAATTCAATTCATAATTGATAATTCAGAAATAAAATGGAAATGAATTTTGATGAGATTCGTTGCTATTATGACGAAGACGTTCCGGCGAAGCTATGGCCTTTGGCTGATCGCCCTGAGATTGAAGGCTTTATAAAAGGAGCGTTCCCTCAGATTGACATGGAGCAGTTTCGTCAGGTGATCCGTTCTTGTAAGACTGTCAAGGATTTCCAGAGCAAGATTGTTCTTTATTTCCTGGATCTTTTGAGCAAGAATAGTTGTGATGAAGTCCTTTGTCATAATGTAGAGGCAACAGACTTCAGCCGTGGTCATGTGTTTGTGACCAACCATCGAGACATTGTGCTTGATAGTGCATATTTGAATATGATGTTGCATAAGTCAGGTAAGGAAACCAGCGAGATTGCTATTGGCAACAACCTCTTTGCTGCTCCTTGGATCGAGGATCTGGTGCGAATCAACAAGTCGTTCGTCGTTCGTCGTGACCTGACTGGCCGCCAGATGCTTGAGTCATCAAAGGTGCTTTCTGCCTTTATCCGTCAGGAAGTGTTCGACAAAAACCTGACCGTGTGGATTGCTCAGCGAGAGGGTAGAAGCAAGGATAACTCGGACAAGACTCAGTCATCGGTCATCAAGATGCTCGCCATGGGAGGCCCAAGCCGAGACTTGATGCAGAACATCCGAGATCTTCATGTCGTACCTGTGGCTATCAGTTATGAGTTCGACCCTTGTGACTATCTGAAAGCTGCCGAGTTCCAGCTGAAGCGCGATAATCCGGAGTGGAAGAAGACCAAGGCTGATGATGTGAAGAGCATGGTGACGGGTATGCGAGGCTATAAAGGTCGTGTGAACTATACCTTCACCCGAGAGTTGAATCCGATCTTCGACAACTATCCTTGGATCAACGACAAGACAGCTCAGGTCAACTGCGTCTGCGAGACCATCGACCGTGAGTTGCATAATGCTATGGTGCTTTATCCGATCAATTATCTGGCATACAACCTCAAGTACGATACAGACAAGTACGCCAAGATGTATACCGATGAGGAGCGCAACAAGGCTACCGAGTATCTCAACGGGCAGTTGGATAAGATCGATATCCCTAACAAGGATGAGGACTTCCTCTGGCAGATGCTCCTGACGATGTATAGCAACCCTGTGGCCAATAAGGAGGCGCTGGTTCGCGAGCCTAATGAAAATCCAAAGCCACTAACTGATTAATTATCCATTATTCATTTATCCTATGTTATTATGGACGAGAAGATTGTTAATGAACTTATAGAAGAGCTGATTAAGCTTAGTTTTGCAGAAGATATTGGTGATGGCGATCATACCACCCTGTGTTGTATCCCTGCTGAGGCCATTGGCAAGCAGCGACTTATCGTAAAGGAGGAGGGTATCCTTGCAGGCGTTGAGATCGCCAAGAAGGTATTTGCGGCTTTCGATCCCGAGTTGAAGATGGAGGTCTTCATTGAGGATGGAGCTCATGTCAAGCCAGGTGATGTAGCATTCATCGTGACAGGTAAGGAGCAGTCGTTGCTTCAGACTGAGCGTCTGATGCTAAATATCATGCAGCGTATGAGTGGTATTGCTACCATGACCGCTAAGTACGTCAAGGCTTTGGAGGGTACGGGTACCCGTGTGCTTGACACCCGTAAGACTACCCCTGGTATGCGTATCCTTGAGAAGCAAGCTGTTAAGATCGGTGGCGGCTGCAACCATCGCATCGGCCTCTTTGATATGATCCTTCTCAAGGACAACCATGTCGACTTCGCTGGAGGTATCCATAATGCCGTTACTCGTGCTAAGACCTACTGCTGCCAGAAAGGCAAGAACCTTCGCATCGAGGTTGAGGTACGTAACTTTGATGAGCTCAATCAGGCTTTGGCAGAGGGCGTAGATCGTATTATGTTCGACAACTTCACTCCTGCAGATACTGCCAAGGCAGTCAAGGTTGTAGCCGACTATGCTGCAGAGCGCGGTATCCGCTGTCCTGAGACCGAGTCTTCGGGTGGTATCACTTTCGATACTATGCTTCCATACGCTCAGGCTGGTGTCGACTTTATCAGCTTCGGAGCATTGACCCATTCGGTTAAGGGACTCGATATGAGCTTCAAGGCTGTGAAATGAAAAGTAAATATGCGTATTTCATAAAGTTTTGATAAAAAAAGGAGCAAAAATTACACTTTTTGCTCCTTTTTTGTTTCTTGTATTAAAATAATGTGTACCTTTGCCAGACAATTTCGCGTTATTACTTTAGTAAAATACATAGAAACTGCTTATTTTATTAATAAGGTTCGCGAAGGAAATTAAGGTATAAACAAATAGAAGTAATCCACTGATATGAAGATTCAGCTCAGAAGCGCACAGACCACCGAAGGTCGTCGCATGGCAGGTGCTCGCGCCCTTTGGGTAGCCAATGGCATGAAGCGCGAACAGTTTGGCAAGCCAATCATTGCCATCGTCAATTCTTTCACACAGTTCGTCCCAGGTCATACACACCTTCACGAGATCGGCCAGATTGTCAAGGCTGAGATTGAGAAGATGGGTTGCTACGCTGCTGAGTTCAATACCATCGCTGTGGATGATGGTATTGCTATGGGTCATGACGGTATGCTTTACTCTTTGCCTTCACGCGATGTGATTGCTGACTCGGTGGAGTATATGGTCAACGCACACAAGGCTGATGCAATGATCTGCATCTCTAACTGCGATAAGGTGACTCCTGGTATGTTGATGGCTTCTATGCGCCTCAATATCCCTACTGTTTTCGTATCTGGTGGCCCTATGGAGGCTGGTAAGTATAAAGGTGAGAATGCCGACTTGATCACTGCGATGATTAAAGGTGGCGATCCTACCGTCAGCGATGAGGAACTCGCTGAGGTAGAGAACTGTGCTTGTCCTGGTTGTGGAGCTTGTTCAGGTATGTTCACCGCTAACTCAATGAACTCGCTGACTGAGGCGCTCGGTATGTCACTCCCTGGCAATGGTTCTATCCTTGCTACTCACGTCAACCGTATCCAGCTTTTCAAGGATGCTGCTGCACAGATCGTGAAGAACGCCTTCAAGTATTATGAGGATGGTGACGACAGCGTTCTTCCTCGTAGCATCGCTACCCGTCAGGCTTTTCTCAATGCGATGACACTCGATATTGCTATGGGAGCCTCTACCAATACCGTACTCCACCTTCTCGCTGTAGCTCAGGAGGCTGAGGTTGACTTCAAGATGACTGATATTGACGCTCTCTCACGCAAGGTTCCATTCCTTTGCAAGCTGGCTCCAAACTGGCAGAAGTATTCTATCCAGGAGGAGAACCGTGCAGGTGGTATCCTCGGTATCATGGGAGAGTTGGCAAAGGGGGATCTCCTCGATCTCACTTGCAAGCGTGTCAATGGTACTACTCTTGGTGAGGATATCAAGAAGTATTCTATTACTGGTGAGACCATCGATCCTGAGGCTTCTCGCATCTATCACTCAGCTCCTGCAGGTAAGTTCTCTACCAAGATGGGATCACAGGATACCCAGTGGGAGAGCCTTGATACCGACCGTGTAAATGGTTGTATCCGCGACATTGAGCACGCTTACACTAAGGATGGCGGTATGGCTGTGCTTTTTGGCAACATCGCTCAGGACGGTTGCGTAGTGAAGACTGCAGGTGTGGCTCCAGAGCTCTGGCACTTCGAAGGTCCTGCTGTAGTATTCGACTCACAGGAAGATGCTTGTGAGGGTATCCTCGGCGGCAAGGTGAAGAAAGGCGATTGTGTAGTCATTACTCACGAAGGTCCTAAGGGAGGTCCTGGTATGCAGGAGATGCTTTACCCTACCTCATATATCAAGTCTATGCACATGGGTAAGGAGTGTGCACTCATCACCGATGGCCGCTTCTCGGGTGGCACATCCGGCCTTTCTATCGGCCATATCTCTCCAGAGGCTGCATCAGGTGGCAACATCGGCAAGATCAAGGATGGCGACATCATCGTCATAGATATCCCTTCACGTTCAATTAATGTGAAGCTTTCCGATGAGGAGCTTGCAGCACGTCCACAGCAGCCATTGAAGCGCAATCGCGTTGTTTCAAAGGCGCTCCGTGCTTATGCACAATCAGTTTCATCTGCCGATAAAGGCGGCGTAAGAATCATTGACTAATGGCGGCAATAACAGGTTCTGAAATATTGATGGAGTCGCTCAAGGCTCAGGGTATTGATACTATCTTTGGTTATCCTGGAGGTAGCATCATGCCAGTCTATGATGCGCTCTATGATTATACACGAGGCGAAAAGAAAGCTTTTGACCATATCTTGGTTCGTCACGAGCAAGGCGCTGTACATGCAGCACAAGGTTATGCTCGTGTCAGTGGCAAGGTAGGTACGGTGATCGTTACCAGTGGTCCTGGTGTGGCTAATACACTCACCGGTATTGCTGATGCGATGATTGACTCTACTCCTGTGGTGGTTATCGCAGGTCAGGTAGGCGTAGGCGTACTCGGTACCGATGCTTTTCAGGAGCTTGACCTCATCACCGTAGCTCAGCCAATCTGTAAGTGGGTCTATCAGATTCGTCGTCCAGAGGATATCGCTTGGGCTGTAAGTAAGGCTTATTACTTGGCAAAGTCTGGTCGTCCAGGTCCTGTAGTCCTTGATTTCCCAAAGAATGCACAGGTTACGAAGTGCGAATATGTGCCAGAGACGGTAAGCTTCGTACGTTCCTATATTCCAAGTCCACGTCCAAAGCAGGAGAAGTTGGAGGCTGCAGCTGCTTTGATCAATGGTGCTAAGAAGCCATTGGCACTCGTAGGCCAGGGTGTGGAATTGGCTGGTGCTCATGAAGAGTTAAAGGCTTTCCTTGTGAAGGCTAATATTCCTGCTGGCCGCACCATGTTAGGCCTTTCGGCTTTGGCTTCAAACCATCCATTGAACATGGGTATGTTGGGAATGCATGGTAACTATGCGCCTAACATCAAACAGCAGGAGGCCGATGTGGTGATTGCCATCGGTATGCGATTCTCTGATCGTGTGACTGGCAATCTGGCTACTTATCTCAAGCAGGCTAAGGTCATCCACCTCGATATCGATCATGCCGAGATCAATAAGAACGTGCAGGTCGATGTGGCTATCGTTGCCGATTGTAAGGAGTCATTGCCTATGTTGACCGCCATGATCAACGAGGCTGATCATAAAGAATGGATCGAGAGCTTCCAGCCACTCCGCGAGAAGGAGCAGGAGAAGGTTGTCAAGAAAGCACTTTATCCAACCGAAGGCCCATTGCTCATGGGCGAGGTGGCAAATGCTGTGGCTGAGGTTACCCAGGGTATGGGCGTGACGGTGACTGACGTTGGTCAGAACCAGCTCTTCTCAACCCGCTATTCGAAGTATAACACTCCTCGTTCGATCATCACCAGCGGTGGTTTGGGTACTATGGGCTTCGGCCTGCCAGCCGCTGTAGGTGCTACCTTCGGCGAGAAGAATCGTCCGGTCTTCGCCTTCATGGGCGATGGCGGTCTGCAGATGACCATCCAGGAATTGGGTACCATCATGGAGTATCATTGCCCAGTCAAGATTGTCCTGATGAACAATAACTTCCTCGGCAACGTGCGCCAGTGGCAGAATATGTTCTTCCAGAAGCGCTATGCTTTCACCCACATGCTTAATCCGAATTATGAGGAGATCTGTGCAGCCTATAAGATTCCATACCTCAAGGTCAAGGACCGCAAGGACTTGCCAGCAGCTATTGAGCAGGCGTTGAAGACGGATGGCCCATTCTTCCTTGAGACCATCATTATGGAGGAAGACGATGTGATGCCAATGACAGCACCTGGAGCTTCGGTCAATGATATGATGTTAGAGAAGGAGGCAAACTAATGGAAAAGAAGTTATATACAATACTTATCTATTCGGAGAATGTAGTCGGTGTATTGAATCTCGTTACTGCGGTATTTACCCGTAATCAGGTCAACATCGAGAGCCTCAACGTTTCGCCTTCGGGCATCCCTAACGTCCACAAATATACGGTTACCGTTATTGTCGATGAGGCTCAGGCCAAGAAGCTCGTCAAGCAGATCGAGCGTAAGGTCGATGTCATCAAGGCTAATTTCTATGTTGAAGAAGAGATCTTCGTGAGCGAGGTGGCTATCTTCAAGGTATCTACCCCTATTGTGATGGCGAATCCGGAGATTTCGCGCTTTGTACGCCACTCTGGTGCTAAGATTCTTGAGATCAACGAGACATATACCACCATGCAGCTTTGCGTCAAGCCTGCTGCCGTTGATGACCTCTACAAGAAGCTCGCGAGGTATAAGTGCGTGCTGCAATATACTCGAAGTGGAGTGGTTGCTATCACTCGCGACAAGGTAGAGCGCGTCTCAGAGTTCCTCAAGGAGCAAGAGAATTCACAGTTCAGCTTCCTCGAAGAGGGTATCAATGACGAGGAATGTTAATAAGCAAATAATTTTTAATTTTTAATTCTATAATTTTTAATTTAATTATGGCACAGTTAAACTTTGGTGGCGTTATTGAGAACGTCGTAATGCGTGAGGAGTTCCCACTTGAGAAGGCTCGTGAGATCCTCAAGGATGAGACCATCGCAGTTATTGGTTATGGTGTACAGGGCCCTGGTCAGTCATTGAACCTTCGTGACAATGGCTTCAACGTAATCGTTGGCCAGCGTGCAGGTAAGACCTATGAGAAGGC
>JAZRXZ010000150.1:0-31630 GCA_045600445.1 Bacteroidales bacterium
AAGAAGATTTTTTATGGTAAACAATTTGGTTAATCCAATCAAGAAGACCATTACCCTGAGCGATGGACGTACCATCACTCTTGAGACGGGTAAGGTAGCGAAGCAGGCAGATGGTGCCGTAGAGCTTCGCATGGGTGGCACGATGTTGCTCGCCACCGTTTGTACAGCACGTACCGTGACTCCAGGTACCGATTTCATGCCTTTGACTGTGGAGTATAAGGAAAAGTATGCGTCAGCAGGCCGTTTCCCTGGCGGTTTCACCAAGCGTGAGGGTAAGGCAAGCGACTATGAGATTCTGACCAGCCGCCTTGTTGACCGTGCACTCCGTCCTCTTTTCCCAAGCAATTATCACGCTGAGACTTTCGTCAACGTGACTATGTATAGCTCTGATAAGGAGAACCAGCCTGATGCACTCGCAGGTCTTGCAGCATCAGCAGCTATGGCAGTGTCTGGCATTCCTTTCGAGGGCCCTATCTCTGAGGTTCGCGTGGTTCGCATCGATGGCGAGTTCGTCATCGATCCTACCTTCGAGCAGATGGAGCAGGCTGACATGGATCTCATGGTAGCTGCTACCTATGACAACATCATGATGGTAGAGGGTGAGATGAAGGAAGTTTCTGAGCAGGATCTTCTCGGCGCTCTCAAGGCTGCACATGAGGCTATCAAGGTTCATTGCCTTGTACAGAAGGAACTCATGGAGGCTGTCGGCAAGCCAGTATTCGAGTACTGCCACGAGGTTAATGACGAGGAGCTCCGCGCTGACGTCAAGGCTAAGTGCTACCAGGGTTGCTATGACATCGCTAAGAGCGGCAACAAGAACAAGCATGAGCGTGAGGCTGCTTTCGAAGCTGTTAAGGAGGCCTTCATCGAGGCTCTTCCTGAGGAGAAGAAGGAGGACGAGGAGTGGCTCGGCATGATCGACCGCTACTTCCACGACGTAGAGCGTGAGGCTATGCGCCGCTGCGTTCTCGACGAGGGTACTCGTCTCGACGGCCGTGCTTTGAATGAGGTTCGTCCTATCTGGATCGAGCCAGATTACATCCCAGGCCCTCACGGCTCAGCTATCTTCACCCGTGGTGAGACTCAGGCGCTCGTTACCTGTACCCTCGGCACCAAGATGGATGAGAAGATGGTCGATGACGTGCTCCGCAATGGTTACGACAAGTTCCTCCTCCACTACAACTTCCCTCCATTCTCAACCGGCGAGGCTAAGGCTCAGCGTGGCGTAGGTCGTCGTGAGATCGGTCACGGTCACCTGGCTTGGCGTGCAGTCAAGGAGATGATCCCTGCTGATTTCCCTTACACCGTTCGCGTTGTATCGGATATTCTTGAGTCTAACGGTTCTTCATCAATGGCTTCTACCTGTGGTGCTACTCTCTCAATGCGCGACGCAGGTATCCCAATGATCCGTCCAGTTTCAGGTATCGCTATGGGTCTTATCAAGGACGAGGATGGTCCTAAGTACGCTGTCCTCTCAGATATTCTTGGCGACGAGGATCACCTCGGCGATATGGACTTCAAGGTCTGTGGTACCGAGAAGGGTATCACCGCCACTCAGATGGATATCAAGTGCAACGGTCTCTCATACGAGATCCTTGAGAAGGCTCTTCTCCAGGCTAAGGAAGGTCGTGCACACATCCTCGGCAAGATGCTCGAGGCTCAGCCTAACACTCGTGAGGACCTCAAGGAGCATGCTCCACGCATGGTTGCCTTCGACGTTGACAAGGAGTTCATCGGTGCTATCATCGGCCCTGGCGGCAAGATCATCCAGGGTATCCAGGAGGAGACCGGTGCTACCGTTACTATCGACGAGGCAGATGGCAAGGGTCATGTAGCAGTATCTTCAGCTAACAAGGCTTCTATCGACGCTGCTGTGGCTAAGATCAAGGCTATCGTGGCTATCCCAGAGGAAGGCGAGATCTATACGGGTCCTGTCAAGAACATCCAGAGCTTCGGTGCATTCGTAGAATTCATGCCAGGTAAGGATGGCTTGCTCCACATCTCTGAGATCGACTGGAAGCGTTACGAGACCATGGAGGAGACCGGTATCAAGGAGGGTGACGTACTCACCTGCAAGCTTCTTGAGATCGACAAGAAGACCGGCAAGTATCGTCTCTCTACCAAGGCGCTCAAAGAGAAGCCAGCTGACTACGTAGAGCCAGAGGCACGTCCACGTCGCGAGGATCGTCCTGAGCGTCCACGTCGTGACTTCGGCGATCGTCAGGATCGTCCTGAGCGTCCACGTCGCGAGTTTGATGATCGTCCACGTCGCGAGTTCAACGATCGTCCTCGTCGTGATGACAACAATCCATTCCGTGAGGCTTTCGGTGGTGATCGTCCACGTCGTGAGTTCAACGACCGTCCACGCCGCGACTTCAATGATCGTCCTCGTCGCGAGTACAACGACCGTCCACGTCGAGACTTCGGTGGTGACAACAACGGCAACAACGAGCAGTTCTAAGGATGAACAACCCCTATCTATACCATCCGCAGCCTTCATCCTTGAGGGCTGCGGATGCTGTTTTAACTCATATCGCTTCTATTCCGAAGTGGCATAATCTGTTCTCCCAGGGTAAGATGCTGGGAGTACTCGTCTATTCGCGCGTACCTTTATTATATATATGCGCGTATAGTGGCGTGATCAATGGCCTCGAAGATCCTGATCACTTCTTCGTGCCACCCGTCTATGACCTGCAGAATCCAGAAGATTTCTATCTGCAGAAAGATGCAGAGATCACAGCCATCAACCACGAAATCGCAGACCTCGAAAAACACACAGAAAGCGCCCTACAAGGCGTCGCAGCAAGCAAGACAATAAAAGACCAAGTCGCTGCATTAAAACAGCGCAGAAAGGCGCTGAGCATCAATCTGCAGCAAGAGATTTTCGCACACTTCTCTTTCTCCGATACGCATGGCAGATATAAGAACATCGTACAGCTATTCTCCGAAGCCAAGCGTGGCCTTCCACCAGGAGGATCCGGAGAGTGTGCAGCCCCTCGCCTACTGCAATATGCCTACGAGCACAACTTGAAGCCCCTGGAGCTGGCAGAGTTCTGGTATGGCGCTTCACCCAAGAGCGTGCTGCGTGTGCATGGCCAGTTCTATCCGTCGTGCATCGAGAAGTGCAGTCCGATCCTTCGCTACATGACCGAAGGGATCGAAGCCGGACAAGCACCGGAAGCCGAGTCTCCACGTCCTATCGACTCGCTGAAAATACTCTATGAAGACGACTATCTGCTGGCCGTAGAGAAGCCTGCAGGAGTACTCTCCGTGCCAGGCAAGGTAGCGGGCGATTCTGTAGAGACCTGGCTCCATCAGCGCTATCCGGAGGTCAAAGGACCGATGCTCGTGCATCGTCTGGACCAATCTACCTCTGGCATCCTACTGGCTGCTAAGAACGCGCAGATACACAAGAGCTTGCAGCAGGATTTCGAGACACGCAATATCCACAAGGAATACCTCGCAGTACTCGACGGACAGCTCAAGAGCCGGTGCGGAGTCATCGACCTTCCAATCTGTCCGAATCCCGATGACCGACCACGTCAGATCGTCGACTTCCTCTTTGGCAAACGTGCCATCACGCTTTTCGAAAGAGTGGAATCAAGATCACAGGCAGAGTCAAGCGCACAGCTAGCAAACAATTCCTCACTCCTCACTTCTCACTCCTCACTCGTGCGTTTCACGCCACTCACCGGCCGCACCCATCAGCTCCGCCTCCATGCCGCCTCCCCTTTCGGCCTCGGCCTTCCCATCGTCGGCGACACCATCTATAATGGCTCGGCATTTCCGCGACTATTGCTCCATGCATATCGCATCACTTTCACGCATCCAATGACAGAACAAACAATTAATATCACGTCAAATGAAACATTACCTTTCCCTGGGCCTTCTTGCTTGCCTCACAGCATGCAGCCCTAAGCCACAGCAGCAGGCAGAGATCATTGATCTGCCACGTACAGAAACCCCAGCAACCTTACAGGCTGCCGTAGAGGCCATGATTGCCGAAGACGACACGCTTGACGACGTACGCTTCGAGAGCGTCATGATCTCTAAGCATGGCGAAGTCCTCTTCGAGAACTGGTATGGCGAAGCTGCTGCCAACAAGCCTCACGCCATGTGGTCGGTCAGCAAGTCATTCACCGCTGCAGCCATCGGTATGTGTGTCGATGACGGCTTGCTCAAGGTGACTGACAAGGTCGTGGATTTCTTCCCTGATCAGTTGCCAGCCGAGCAGTCGGACAACCTTAAGGCAATGACCGTACATGATCTGCTCACGATGAACTGTGGCCATGAGACTGAGCCATCGATCCGCGTCGTATCGCAGGAAGTCGACACTACGAAGAATTGGGTCGGCAAGTTCCTCGCACATCCTGTCACCAAGCAGCCAGGCACCTGGTACTGCTATAACTCCATCGGCACCTTCATGCTCTCTGCCATCGTGCAGAAGATCACGGGCCAGAAGATCAATGACTTCCTCTCAGAGCGTCTCTGGCAGCCATTGCACATCGACCAGCCAGAATGGTGGGAGAATCCTGATGGCATCAACTGTGGCGGCTGGGGCCTTAACCTCAAGACCGAGGATATGGCTAAGTTCGGCCAGCTCTTCCTCCAGAAAGGCCAGTGGAATGGCAAGCAGCTGATCAGCGAAGCCTGGGTAGCAGAGCAGTCGAAGTGCCACGTACCATCCGTTCCTGCAGGTACTCGCCCCGATGAGGTCGAGGCCAAGGGGCTCACCAAGGAGAACTGTTCTTGGCTCCTCGGCTATGGCTATCAGATGTGGATGTGTCCTGAGGACGCTTATCGCGCAGATGGCGCCTTCGGTCAGTATATCATGGTCTGGCCATCACAGGACGCTGTCATCACCATCACTGCATCATCGCAGAACTTGCAGGCTGAGCAGGATCTGATCTACAAGTATATCTTCCCTGCTATCAAGGCGCTGCAATAATGATATAATCCTATATCTATAGAAGTGGTAGTATATAACAAGATATTCCCTCTCAAAGGATTTAAGGCAATGAATCTCTTTGGTCTCCTTCTTATCCGGAAGGACCAAAGAGATTCTATGTCTATACGCGACTATACACACGAGCAGATTCACACTGCACAGTATCGCGAACTCGGCTATCTGCTCTTCCTGCCACTCTACCTCCTGGAGTGGCTGATCAAGCTCTGCTACTATCGCTTTGATAACAAGAAAGCCTATCGTGCCATCTCCTTCGAGCGTGAAGCGTATCGGAATGAGTGCAATCCTGAGTACCTCAGGCAGCGTAGACACTACGCGTGGCTCAGGATGATATTTCAGAAGCAATGATAGCTTAGAAGCAAGCGCCAGCCAACGCCTCTGCACATCGCTGACCATCCATCGCTGCACTGACAATGCCACCGGCAAAGCCTGCACCTTCGCCACAAGGATAGAGACCCTGGACGATAGGATGGCAGAAGGTCTCACGATCGCGAGGGATGCGGACAGGCGAAGAGGTACGTGTCTCTGCTCCGACGAGCAACGCCTCATCGGTCAGGAAGCCACGAGCACGCTGGCCGAAGAACTGCAGGCCTTCCTGCATACGCGAAGAGATGAAGCGTGGCATCCAGAAATGAATAGGACTGGCAATGACGCCAGGTGTGTAGCTCGAAGCTGGCAGATCGGCAGACAAGCGGCCACGGACGAAGTCGGTCATACGCTGAGCTGGTGCAGCCTGTGTGCGGTTACCATTCATCCAGCACTGTTGCTCGATGGCTTCCTGTACGGCCATCATGGCCAGAGGTGAAGACATCAGCTCCTCGCCTTCGAACATGCGGCCAGTAGGAGTCTCGGCCAAAGGAAGCTGCGAGGCAAGCTCTGCAAGGTCTTCGGTACGGATCTCGGTCACCATCGCTGCATTGGCCCACTTACTGCCACGCGCGCTGGCACTCATACCATTGACTACCACCTGCTCTGGACCTGTGGCCGAAGGGACGATGACGCCACCAGGACACATACAGAACGAATAGACGCCACGCTGCACACCAGCGGTGGCACCTTTCTGATTCAGATTGCCTGTAGCTTGCGTCACGAAGCTATATTCTGCGGCTGGCAGGTACTTACCTCTACCCTCTTTACTATGATACTGTATCTGATCGATAAGCGACTGTGGATGCTCCAGACGGCAACCAATGGCCAAGCCTTTCGCCTCAATGAGAATGTGCTGACGATGCAGCATGCGATAGATGTCGCGTGCTGAGTGACCTGTGGCTAAGATGACGGGACCGAGGAACTCGCGGCCGTTGCGGGTGCGGACACCCATAACTGAGTGAGGAGTGAGGAGTGAGGAGTGAGGAATGGAAAGTGAGGAGTGAGGAGTGAGGAGTGAGGAGTGAGCATCTCCTTTGAGGATCAGCTCCTCCACAGCAGTCTCAAAATGAATCTCTCCGCCACACTCCATGATCTTCTCACGGATATTGGCAATGATGGCCGGTAGACGGTCGGTACCGATATGCGGATGTGACGCGTCAAGGATACCGGTGTCGGCTCCGAACTGGCAGAGACCTTCGAGGACTCCCTGCACATTGCCACGCTTCTTGCTGCGCGTAAAGAGCTTACCATCAGAGAATGCACCTGCGCCACCCTCTCCGAAGCAGAAATTTGACTCAGGATCGACTTTCTGTTCACGGGTGATCATGGCTACGTCACGACGACGATCGGTGACGTTACGGCCACGTTCCAAGACGATAGGCTTCACTCCTAACTCTATGAGGCGAAGAGCGGCAAACAAGCCGCCAGGACCTGCACCTACGATGATTGCCTGCGGTGCATTGGCTGGCAGTTCCTTATAAAGCTTTGGCTGGAACTGAAGGACTGGTGGCTGCTCATTGATATAGAGATCGACGTCGAGCTGCACCATCACCTGACGCTGACGTGCGTCGATGCTGGTGTGCTTCATGCGAATACCTTTCAAAGCCTTGCGACTGATGGCATTCTCCTTACAAAGCTGTTCTTCGAGTCGTTCCGCATCGGCCCATACTTGAGGCAAAACGCGAGTTCGGATGGATTTGATCATGATTACTTGAATAACATACGGAAAGCCTCATCGACACGCGATACCGGACAGACCTGTATCTTGAGCGACTTCTTATCGATACTCTTCAGTGCTACGTTCGGGATGAGGATACGCTCGAAGCCGAGCTTCTCTGCTTCACGGATACGCTGTTCGAGACGACTGACGGGACGGATCTCTCCCGAGAGTCCTACCTCTCCAGTCATACAGGTGAGCGGTGGCAGGGGCATGTCCATGTTCGATGAGAGGATAGCTGCCATCACGGCCAGATCCATGGCAGGATCGCTGACGCGGAGGCCTCCGGCAATGTTGAGGAAGACGTCTTTCTGGCCGAGCTTGAAGCCTACCTTCTTCTCCAGGACAGCCAGGAGCATATTCATCCTACGCTGATCGAAACCGGTCGTAGAGCGCATAGGCGTGGCGTAGGCCGACGAACTGACGAGCGCTTGTGTCTCGATGAGGAAAGGTCGCATACCTTCGATAGCCGCAGCGATGGCCACACCTGAGAGGTCATTGTGATCGGTATTGAGCAAGAGCTCCGATGGATTGGTCACCTGACGCAAGCCTGTACCGAGCATCTCGTAGATACCCAGCTCAGACGTTGATCCGAAACGGTTCTTGATGGCTCGCAGGATGCGATACATATAGTGCTGATCGCCTTCGAACTGCAACACGGTATCGACGATATGCTCCAGAACCTTCGGACCTGCCAGACTTCCCTCCTTGGTGATATGGCCGATGAGGATGACTGGTGTACCACTCTCCTTGGCAAACTTGAGGATTCGTGCTGCACACTCACGTACCTGTCCGACGCTACCTGCGCTACTCTCCAGATCATCTGTGGCAATGGTCTGGATAGAGTCGATGATGACGATATCAGGCTCCACGTTGGCCACATGGATGAAGATATCATCGAGATTGGTCTCACAGGCGATGAAGACATTCTGGTGCTCCTTGTCAGGATCGGCTGACAGTCGCAAGGCTCGCAGCTTGAGCTGATACGAGGACTCCTCGCCTGAGCAATAGAGGATCTTCTTGTCCTCAATGTTCATGACGGTCTGAAGGACGAGCGTAGACTTACCGATACCAGGATCGCCTCCCAACAGGACCATCGATCCTGGCACAAGGCCACCACCCAACACGCGGTTGAGTTCCTGATCGTGCATGTCGATACGCTGCTCTTCACGCGCTTCGATCTCATTGAGTCGCTTCGGCTGTTCCTTCTGTCCTGGCAGACCTAAGGCGCCAGCATGCGTCCATTGCACACCACCTGACTTCTTAGAAGCCTTACCAATGGCTCCTGACTTTGTATCGACGATCTCTTCTACACACGTTCCCCATTCGCCACACGACGGACAGCGACCGAACCATTTAGGTTCCTCGCAGCCACATGCCGAACAGAAATATGCTGTCTTATGCTTTGCCATACTTTTATATATATGCGTGCACTCATAAAGAGCACGCGCAAAGATACACTGAATTTCCGTCTTTTCCAAATCGCCAATCAATTTTGGCAACTATGATTGCAAAAAATGAAGACAAAATGCTGAAATCTGGCTCAAATGGAAAGAAAGTCTTGCACCATCGACAGAAAAAAACTATCTTTGCACTCGCTTTGCAGTTCTGCATCCTGACCAAATGCGGATCAAAAGGGAATCCGGTGCGAATCCGGAACAGTCCCGCTGCTGTGTGTCCTAACTTACACGTCACGATACCCGATGAGTGTCACTGCCCATGTTAACAGGCGGGAAGACCGTATCTGACGAGGACGAGCCAGAAGACCTGCTGCAAGGAGCGCCCATTCACGATGTCTGCGATCGACAGACAGGGACACGTTTTATTGATGTTAACAAAGAAACCGAATTTTGATTCCTGCTTTGTGTCTGGTGCTGCTCAATACGTTGAGCGGTACACAGCCTTTGAATGCTGACACGACTCAGACGCGCGTCATCTCCGAGGTGACTGTGCAGGGTGAGTTGCGCCACCAGGAGACCATCGCTCCGCAGAAGATCGATGGCGAGATGCTGCAGCGTGTCAGTGCACACTCTGTGGCCGATGCATTGCGCCTGATGAGCGGTGTGCAGGTCAAGGACTATGGTGGCATAGGAGGACTCAAGACGGTCAATATACGCAGTATGGGATCGCAGCACGTCGGCATCTACTACGATGGCATCGAGCTCAGCAATGCACAGAACGGACAGATCGATCTCGGTCAGTTCTCGTTGGACAACATCGAAGAGATCTCTGTCTACAACGGTCAGCGATCGGCCTTACTACAGACGGCCAGCGATCAGACAAATGCAGGTAGCGTGTATATCCGCACCAAGGCTCCTCTCCTCTCCGCTGGCCATCCATCACATAAAATGGTCAAGCTGCAGACAGGAGCCAGCCAGTTGCTACGAGGTTCTCTCCGCTGGGATCAGCGTCTCACTGACCACTGGCTGCTCAGTGCCAACGTGGAGGGTATGGCCAGCGATGGACGCTATCACTTCAACTATCGCCGCCTCAACTACGACGGTACGGTGGCATACGATACCACGGCTACCCGCCATAACGGAGACCTGCAATCGTTACGTGCAGAAGCCAATCTCTGGTATCGTGGCAATAACAGCGAAGTGGCACACATCAAGGCCTACACGTATCACTCCAACCGTGGCATCCCTGGAGCCATTGTCAATAACGTGTGGCGACGCGGAGAGCGACAAGGCGACAACAATATGTTTGTGCAAGGCCAATGGCAGAAGGATATCACAGATCGCTATGCACTTCGCGTTTTAGGCAAGTACGCCTACTACGGGACACATTATATCAATAGAGATGAGTCCTCGCTACAGGTCGATCAGCGCTATCGCCAGCAGGAAGCCTACGCCAGCATGTCGCACTTGTTCGCACTTACGTCCTGGTGGAATGTGGCAGCCAGCTATGATGTGCGATACAACACGCTGTGGTCAGACAAAGCGCTCTTCTCCTCTCCTTCGCGCTGGTCGCATCTCGTGGGAGTATCTACTGCTTTTGACTGGCAATGGCTGCAGATGCATGGGAGCTTGGTTTATTCGCATTATAGCGATGCGACCAAGTCCTCGTCTGGCAATACCTCACACCTAACGCCGGCGCTTTTTCTCAACGTCAAACCTTTCGCCAGTCAGGACCTACAGCTGCACGCTTTCGTCAAGCAGAGCTCCCGCATGCCAACGTTCAATGATCTCTATTATACGGAGATTGGCAATGCGAATCTGCTGCCTGAGAAAGCCACACAGAGTACTCTGGGTGTGAAATATAAGTGGCTGACGATCGACGCCTATCACAACGTCGTAGATGATAAGATCGTGGCTTATCCGAAAGGTCAGCAGTTTCGCTGGACGATGTTGAATCTCGGTCATGTCGTGATCGATGGCATCGACGTCCAAGCCTCTGACGAGTGGCAACTGACACAGGATCTGAAGCTCTTCGCACATCTGCAGTATACCTATCAGCAGGCGCGTGACAAGACGGACAGAGCGGATTCTTATTACGGAGATCAGATCCCCTACACGCCTTGGCACAGTGGTTCTGCTACTGGTTCGCTGTCGTGGCGCGACTGGTCTTTGACCTACAACTTCGTCTATACAGGCGAACGCTACTGCCAGCAGGAGAATATCGCTTACAATCACCTACAGCCGTGGTATACGAGCGATCTGTCTCTGGTTAGACGATTCCATCTTGGAGCCACCACGATGCAAGCTACGCTGCAAGTCAATAACCTCTTCGATCAGCAATACGACGTCATCATCAATTACCCGATGCCAGGTCGGCAATTCTTCTGTACACTACAATGCGAATTCTAAGACACCATCTCATAACAATCCTCCTCTGCCTCCTGACGCTCTCTGCGTGCAGGGAGGATGAGTATGTGTCTTATGTCATCGATACTCCGTTAGGCTCCTCTCCTGCCACGTCTTCCAGCATGGCTGGTATGTATGTCCTGTGCGAAGGCAATATGGGATCGAATAAGTGTACGCTCGACTATCTCGACCTCTCTGGACAATGGACGGGCAAGGATCAGCGTATTCACTACCTTCGCAACATCTACGGACAGCAGAATCCTGCAACGGTATTCGAGCTTGGCGATGTCGGCAATGACATCCAGATCTATGGCAGTCGTCTCTGGATCGTAGTCAATTGCTCCAACAAGGTGGAGGTCTGCCATGCAGCTGATGCACGTCGCATCGGACAGGTCAATATTCCTAACGCTCGCTACGTGACTTTCCATGACGGGTTCGCGTATGTCAGCTCCTACGTCGGTGGTGTGCAGCAAGGCAATGACGCTCCGCTTGGTTGCGTCTATAAGGTCGATACGCTCTCGCTGCAGAAGGTTGACTCCGTACTGGTAGGTTACCAGCCTGAGGAGATGAAAGTCGTTCAGAACCGCCTCTATGTGGCAAATAGCGGTGGTTATCGTGCTCCTCTTTTTGATCATACAATGAGCGTCATAGACCTGTCATCGGCTAAGATGAGTGTCAGTAAGACTATCGACATAGCTCCTAATCTGCATCACGTCGTGGCAGACAAGCAGGGTCATCTCTGGATCACCAGCCGTGGCGACTACGGTAAGACTCCCGCTCAGCTGCATTATCTGGAGACCTCAGGACAAACCGAGCTCCATACCTTTGACATTCCCGTCACGAGCTTCTCCTTGGCGGGCGATACGCTCTTCTGTCTCTGTTCCACCGATCAAGGCCATCCGCTCCTTACATTGATTAATACGCGCAATGGAGAGTCTCTCCCTTTGCCATCACAATGGCAGGAGCCGAAGCTGGTACACCCCTACGGCCTCATAGCCAATCCGGAGACGCGAGACTTCTATCTGATGGATGCCAAGAACTATGTCTCCAGCGGAGAGCTCCTGCACTTCCTCGCAGATGGCTCTTTCGATTGGCGTGTGCAGACAGGAGACATCCCTTCTCGCGCGGTCTTTTTGGGTCAGAGGGACAGGTACCTTGACCCGGAACAATCGGGTCAAGGTACCTGTCCCTCCGACCCAGCGACGTCCTATATCGCTGGTGTAGATGAGTACGTGCCGGCTCCTGGCCAGTTCGTCAATACCTTACCAGTGTATGAGGTTGGCGATGACGATACTCGCATGGCACAGAAATGTTTCGAAGCCATCGGAGAGAATCGCCAGGGTCTGGTGACGCTCGGAGGTTTCGGTGGCTATATCACCTTCCACTTCGCACAACCTGTGCAGAACATCGAAGGAGAATACGACCTACAGATCTTTGGCAATGCCAACGTCAATGGCAGCGAGCCTGGTATCGTGATGGTCTCAGTCGATGAGAATGACAATGGAAGCGCCGATGACGCGTGGTATGAGTTGGCAGGAAGCGCTTCTTCCACTGAGAGTGCCAACATGGCTACACCTATCTATCATTATCAGGTAGCGTATCAGGACACAGGCTTGGCCGACATCCCTTGGAGCAACAATCAGGGACAGCAGGGATTCATCTATCGAAATGAGTTTCATGACCAATCGTACTTCCCGCAATGGCTCACCTCTCCGTTATCGTTCACAGGTACACGATTGCCAGACAACAGCGTAGAGAAGAGCGGCAGCGGTTCTCAATGGGAACTTCATCCTTTCGCATACGGCTATGTCGACAATGTCCCTAACTCGGATGTCGCAGGATGTTCCTTCGATCTCTCCTGGGCCGTCGATCCTGCCACACGACAACCTGTCAAGCTCTCCAAGGTTCACTTTATCCGTGTCTATAGCGCCATGCAGCAGACCTGTGGCTGGTTAGGAGAGACGAGTACAGAGATCAGCGGAGCACGTCTACTGCACCAATAAGCAAAAATTAATAGTAACCAAAAATAATTAATTAATCATCAAAATGAAAAAGTATTTCGCACTTTTGTTTGCAGCTACCGCAATGTTCAGCAGCTGTCTTGACGACAATGATGACGTCGATCCTATCACCTACTATGTCTCTCATTTAGAGGACATGCAGAGTGTCTTCAAGGGCAAGACTTATTGGAATGGCGAAGATGGCAGCGGCAAGCTGCAGGACGATTTCTTCGTCTACACCAACAACTACAATGCAGAATATGGCTCATGGGATGGCTTCGCTCTCTCATGCAGCACTTCCACCTCTTTCTCTGCCGACAACTATTACACCGATCAGTACAACTGCTGCACCACTGCGATCAATTCCAAGGTCTTCCTGGTAGGCTACTACAGCGCCTGGGCCAATGGTGAACCAACCATCTACACCACTGTGTCGAAGACCGATCAGACACACCGTCCGTTCTATCCTATCGCTGTCGATGTCACCAATGCAGCCTACGCGCTCACTTCAATGAAGAATGGCGATGCATACGCCAAGAAGTTCGACGCTAACGATTATCTCTACCTCTACGTCACTGGCTACAAAAATGGCAACGAGACCCAGAGCCTCAAGCTTCCTATGGCAGAGAATGGCAGATTCCTGGAGGGTTGGGCCACTGCCGATCTTCGTTCGTTAGGACTGGTCGATGAGATCCGCTTCAAGATGGATTCGTCAGACAAAGGCGAATGGGGTATCAACACCCCTACCTATTTCTGCCTCGACAATCTGACAATCACCTTCCCACAGGAACAGAAAAAATAAATAATGAGGTGCTCCCTTCTTTTCATCGTCCTGCTTCTCCTCGCCTCATGTCATAGCATGAGGACGGGGAAGCATGACCTCGATCAACACTCTTGCCAGTACGCGTCGCTTCTCAACCTCCACGAGACAGAAGATGACTACACGCTGGTGCAGATCTTCAATCCCTGGCAACCAGCAGAGGTGGAGGTGCAATACCTGCTTGTCCCTGCTGACGATGCAAGATGGAATGAGCAGACCGCAAAGAAGACGCAAGAGAAGTATGGCGATCTCACCCTGCTCCGCACCCCTCTGCAGCGTATCACCCTCACCTCCTCCTGCCACGCTTATCTGCTCGATGAGCTGCGAGCTCTCGATCATGTCTCAGTGATGTGCGATACCGGCTATGTCATGGCTCCTTCCGTACATCGCTGGATGCATGACGGGCTGGCCTTTGACGGTGGCAGCAGCATGGCTCCTAACGCTGAGGTATTGCTGGCTGCACAGACCGATGCAGTGTGGATCTCGCCTTATGAGAACGCCTCTACTGGCACACTCTCCCACCTTCCGTTAACCCTTATCTATTGCGCCGACTATATGGAGACCTCTCCGTTAGCTCGCGCCGAGTGGATGCGCTTCTATGGCCGTCTGGTCGATAAAGGCCACGAAGCAGACTCCCTCTTCCAATGCATCGAGACACGTTATGACTCACTCATCAGCGTGTCTCATGCAGACACACTCAAGGCTCGTTGCACACTGTTGGCAGAACTTCCCTACGGTCCTACCTGGTACGTTCCTGGTGGCTGTAGCACCTCTTCTCTGCTCTATCAGGACGCTGGCTACGACTATCCGTGGTCGAAGGACAGTCATGCTGGCAGCCTCTCGCTGAGTCCTGAAGCTGTCCTGACCAAGGCCATCGACTGTGACCGATGGATCTTCAAATACATGAATCCAGCTGGCGACTGGACGCTCAATGACTTCCTTGCACAGAACCCCTTCTATGGCCAGTTCCGTGCTGCGAAGACAGGAGAAGTCTGGGGATGCAATACCTCCTATTCTGACTTCTTCGACATCACACCTTTCCGTCCGGACATACTCTTAGAGAGTCTGATCAATGACGATGAGCGATTCTTCAAAAAACTGAAATAACGTATGTGGATCTTACTTCTCCTCAACCTCCTGGCACTTATTGCCAACATCCTGTTCGGTTCCGTAAGTATCCCTTGGAGCGAACTCCTCGACTCTCGCTGGCACTTCATCGTCTTTGAGAGCCGCTTGCCTGCAGCCATTACAGCTGCACTGACTGGCGCTTCATTAGGTGTCTGTGGATTGTTGTTGCAGAGTTATTTCCGCAATCCTTTGGCAGGTCCATCCATCTTAGGTATCACCAGTGGAGCGAACCTCATGGTAGCTATCGTCACGCTGGCTGGCAGTTCTGCAGCTGGCTATGGTGCACTCTCTTTAGGCTTCGACACTAACCTCGTGCTGGCAGCTCTTATCGGATCATTCGCGATCCTGGCCTTACTGCTGTTCTTAGGCCGATACGTGCGCAATCACGTCACGCTGCTCATCGTCGGCATCCTCTTAAGTTATCTCACCTCTGCAGCTATCACGCTCATGGGGTACTATGCTACAGCCAATGGCGTGCAGAGCCTTATGCTCTGGGGTATGGGTAATTTCAATGGCGTAGGTCTACAGGGCCTCTGGCTCTTCGTTCCACTCACGCTTGTCGGATTACTGGCCAGCATCTTTCTCATCAAGCCGCTCAATGGCTGGATGCTAGGCGAGATCTCTGCACGTAATCTCGGGATCGACGTCTCTCGCACACGCCATCTCCTACTCCTTATCACAGGCCTTCTCTCTGCCGTCACTACCGCCTGGTGTGGACCTATTGCCTTCGTTGGCTTGGCCATGCCACATGTGGCTCGTCTGATCTGTCGCACTGACGATCACCGTCGTCTCCTCCCTACCTCTCTTCTCTGCGGATCTCTATGCTGCAGCCTCTGCTTATTGATCAGCACATCACCTGACGGAGGTACCGTACTCCCTATCAATGCACTGACTCCGGTCTTCGGAGTACCGGTAATCCTCTATTATCTCCTTAGGAGACCTTCCTGAAATAATTAATGGACATCTTGCAAGCAGGACATCCATTCCTGAATGAAAGAATGGACGCCTTGCAAGCAGGACATCCATTCCTTGATGTAAGAATGGACACCTTGCAGGCAGGACGGACATTATATAATATATTAACGGACATCATGCTAGCATGACGTCCGTTAATGATATATTTATGGGATTATTTACTTCAGAATCTCATCCAACAGCTTATAAGCAGCTTCGAGTTGAGCGTCAGACTTCTCTCCACTGACGACGTCGATCTGCATAACTGGAGCAACTTCCGACTCGGTCATTGAAGTCCAAGGAGCGAGACCTTCACCGTTAGGATTGAAATACTTAATGAAGTTGATGTAGTAGTTCATGAAGGTATGCTGCACCTTGTAGTCATCCTCATTCCATGCGAATGCAGTGTTGGTAGCAAGATTACCCATTGCGTACTCGATATCAGCTGAGTGTACAGCGCCTGTGATGGCATTCTCTGGAGCCTCAGGAGCGGCTACAGCGTCGTCATCGTCAGCATCCTTCAAGCCACCAGCGAGACCTGCCACCTTGCCTTCTACGGCCATGGCAGGACGAGCGTGGTTGTACTTATAGCGATAGATTGGCTGACCAGAAGCCTTGTGGAGCTCGGCCCACTTCCAGGTAGGGAATGCAGTGAACAAAGCACCCTGCAGCTCGATAGCACCCCATCCGAGTACGTCTGCATCGGTCTTGATACCGAAGGCCTCGAATACCTCATCAGTACGGTTACCGAAGCGTGGCTCCATAGCAGCCTTGAAGTTCTTGAGCGTAGGAGCCTGACCTGCGAGCGACTGCATAGGATGAGCCTCCATAGAGTTCCAGCCGAGGAGCAATGGCACCTGCGCCTGCTTACCCTGTGCGAAGATCTCATCGACAGTAGCGTCGAGCAGATAGCCATCGACAAGGAAGTTTGACATGCCGGTAGGTGGCAGAAGCATCTGCACTGAGTCGGCCGACATCTGGAGGAGCTGCTCGATGGTGTAGCCAGTCTTCTCGACCAAAGCCTGACCCATGGCCTCACCTTCTGCCAGTGGCATGGCGGTAGAAGGCTTGAGCTCTGCACCACTTGATCCCATGACACCTGCAAGGTTGCCACGGCTCAATGGAGAAGCCATCAGCATCGAAGTAGAGAACGAACCTGCAGACTCACCTACGATGGTGATATGCTCAGGATCGCCACCGAAGGCTGCGATATTGTCCTTGACCCACTGGATGGCTGCTACCTGATCAAGCGCGCCATAGTTGCCAGAGGTATGATGTACAGAGCGAGCGCTAAGCTCAGGATGTGCGAGGAAGCCGAACATACCCTCACGATAGTTGGCCGTAATGGCTACGATGCCATGATGAGCCAGCGAATCGCCTGCATAGCGTGGCTCAGAACCAGAACCACACATCAGGCCACCTCCATTGAAGTAAATGAGTACTGGAGCCTGCTTAGCCTGCACAGGAGTCCAGATATTGAGGTAGAGACAATCCTCGCTCTTGGCCTTACCGAGGAAGTTCATATCGCCAAAGAGATTTGGCTGCATAGGATCGTCACCGAACTCGGTGCACTGACGGACGCCTTCCCATGCCACGACTGGCTGAGGTTCCTGCCAACGCAGATCACCTACTGGAGGTGCAGCAAATGGTACGCCACGATAGACAACGATGTCGCCTTCTTTCTGGCCTTCTACGATACCTGCCTGTGTCTGAGCCTGGGTATCGGTCAGCTTAGGTGCTGAAGATGTGCAGCTCCACAGGAGAAGTGGTACGGCTGCATATAAGAGATGTTTCATAATTTATTTATATAATGTTATAGCAGAATAAAAGGGGCGCAATCCAGACTCCCCTTATTGGGTTAAGACAAAGTCAGCGTACAACCCTCGGCCTTCTTGCTCTTGTAGAGCAGACGGTCGGCCTCACGATAGAGCAGGTCAAAGTTGAGCACCTCCTCTCCACGATACTGTGCAGCACCCATACTGACGGCTGGAGCATAGTCACCCATACCATCGATGCGGATGTTTCGGACCTCAACAAAGAAGACCTTTACCTTCTCCTCGAAAGCCTCCCTATCCTTGGAGGTGTGGCAGTAGATAGCAAACTCATCGCCACCCAGTCGCATCGTGATATCGTCAGGGAAGCAGTATTGCAAAGCTCCAGCCAGCTTCTGCAGGAGTTTATCGCCTGCACCATGACCATAGTGGTCATTGACGAGCTTGAACTTATCGCAGTCGAGGATGGCCAGGAAGCCAGGAGTACGCTCTGAGATAATCTGCGTGATGAGACGTTCGCCAGCCGTACGGTTGTTAAGGCCTGTCAGACCATCGGTATCGGCCGTATGACGGAGGATACGCATGTTCTGCTCTACGGTGCGACGCTCACGCATCTTATTATCATAGATCATGAAGCCGAGCGTCAGGATGAGGAAGATAAGGCCACCAAAACCGATCCACTTCATCGTGGTAGAGATATCATTGAGCGAAGCATAGACATCGCTACTCTCACTCTCGATCAGCAGACGATAGCCAGCCTTGTCGATGACGTCATAGTAGAGGAAGAGCTCTTCTCCTTCTGGAGCCAGAATGGTCTTACCTACTTCTCCGTTCTGCAGAGATTTGAGCAGAAGCGTATCAGCCACAATCTCGCGCTCCTTGAGGTAGACCGGCAGCGACTTATGCATCGGATAACCCTTATCTGGATGGATTACGAAGGTAAGATCTGGCTGCATGATCATGACGACAGAGGTCTGATAAGGCTTGATATGCTCCACGATCTCTCGCAGGTGCGAGATAGAAAGGTCGGCTGCGACGACACCGACAACCTCTCCCTGTGCATTCTTGAGCGGTATACTGTAGTCGATGATGATGTCACCTTCCTCAGAGAAGAAAGGCGCCGACCAGCGGGACTTACCTTGTGAGTAGCACTCTGAGTACCACTCCTTGGTCTTGCGGAAGTCACGAATCTCACCTACCTGATAGCGCATGAGCGTATCTCCAAGGTTACGGATCAACGGTCCGAAGCCGAGCTTATCTGCATACTCTGGGAAGACTTCATCCTCAAAGCCAGCGACGATACCAGACAGCATAGGCGTATTGCCGAGGAATCGCTCCATCTGCACATAGATCTCTTCTTCAGACGCTGGAATACTCAGACCATTCTGGAAGACGGCCATACTGAAGGCGTTGAGCGCTTCCTGAGCCGTACTGAGCTCCAGATCAATATGTAGCTTGATCTTGTCAATATCGCGCGACGTGAGTTCGTCACAGCTGTCAGTGACAAGATTAGACACCAGTCGATAGGTAGAGAAATAGATGACGGCCGACAGGAGTCCGCAGATACCTACGATCATGAAGGTGGACTTCAGATCCTCGAACTTTACCGAACTGAATGGCAAGAGGTACTTCTTGGCCTTCTTCCTCAGTCCTGGTCGTGACTCCTGCACCTCCTCCACTACAGGAGCGATCTCCTCTTTGACGACAGGCTCTCCCAACGACTCTCTCTTCGCTTCCAGTTCCTGAAGGAACGAAGTCTCATCCATCGGACGATAGAAGTAGAAGCCCTGGATGTAGTCACAGCCTACCTGCTTGAGATAGTTGGCCTGCTTCTCGGTCTCCACACCTTCTGCCACGACCTTGGCATTCATCTTGTGGAACATGCTGATCATGGTCTCGATGAGCAGGTTGGCCTTGCGGGTAGTACCGATCTGGTCGATCATCGACTTATCGATCTTGACGATCAGGAAGTCTACATCCTTCATCGTACCGAACGAGTAGGCCTGTCCGAAGTCATCGATCGTCAGCTTGACCTGATGATCCTTGAAGAAGTCAAGCACGTCATATCGGTTGTCTGCAATGTCGGCCAATGCAGACTCGGTGATCTCATAGCGCACATGATCATTGGCTATGGTATCATCGAGGATATGGTCGTAGAGCTGCTTGAGCAGGTGCTTATCGGCAAAGTCGACCCATGAGAGGTTGATGTCGACCGGCACCATAGGGAGGTTCTTTGCCTGACGCTGCTTCTGCAAGTCATAGATATGCTGCTCCATGATCATATCGATGCGAGAAAGGCCTCCATGACGCTCCAGGACAGGGATAAAGACGCCAGGAGAGATCAGACCCTTAGTGGCCGACTTCCAGCGTACCAGCGCCTCTGCCATCACGATATTGCCCGTCTGTGCATTGACGATAGGCTGATAATAGGGGACGAACTCATCATTGGCAATGGCCTCATCGATCATCGAGAGGATCTCGGTGTCGGTGAAATCTGTCTTCTGCATCTTTGGATTGAACTCCATCCAAGGCTGCAGATAGCGGTCCTTGACATAGGTCGTGGCAGTCTTGGCATAGTCACATGCATTGACTGGCGACTCATCGGCACGCTGCACATGGTAGATGCCACAAAGGCAGGAGAACGGAATCTTCAGGTTGCCTTCGACATACTCCTGATGACAGAGCTGAGTAATGAGGTCGACATTGAAGTTCTTATGTTCGATCAGGCAGACGAACTTATCAGACTCCAGACGTGCATACGAAGTCGGACGCAAGTCCGAATAGACCATCGACGTGTACATAGACTGCAGGACCCTATCACCTGCTTCCGTGCCATATTGCTCGTTGATGTGGTGGAAGTTCTGGACATTGAAAAAGAGAAGCGAATACTGATCAGGAGCCGTGATGGTCGAGAACTTGACCTGCAGCTCACGCATGAGGCCCTTACGGTTCAATCCACCGGTCAGCGTATCATGCTCAAGCGAAGAGGTAACCTCCTCACAGATGCAGAGGATGAACTTCGCCTCACGGTCGAGCTTGATGAAGTCATACAGCAACGAACACTCATTCTTGCCTTTTCTGACGGGAGCGATAAACGAATAGTGTTCGTGATCGAGCGACTTGGCGACAAGGTTTGAGAGCGTGGTACGACGCAGGAAACGAGTACGGTCGAACTCCCCTTCGAAAGCCTCAGCCAGCGTGCTACGCCACTGTTCTAAAGGCGAGACGCGGACGAGCATCTCGTTCTCATCGGCTTTGCTCATGAACTGGAAAGGTCCACTCAGATGCAGCACAGATTCTTCCTGCGCACAAATGATCTCAACAGAGATATTATTTGCACGAGTAAAGACCTCCTTGATAGAGTCAAGAAGTTCGAGAGAGATTTGGTTGTTTTTCAAGTAATCAGAGAGGTAGCATTCTTGTGTTTTCTCTGACAGATTGTTTGATTTTCCCATGGTGGTCAATGTTGTCTAGACGCTGCAAATATAGAAATATTTTCTATAAATACCAAAAAATAGTGACTTTTAATACCAGATTTCCGGAATTAAAAGTCACTTTGTTATAATTACGAGCAAAAAGTGCTAATAATTTTATTATTACAGCAGATCAGAGCGTACCACTAGCCTTGCGATACTTCACCGTATTGACGATGACCTGCGCCTGTGAGATCACCTGCTTGGCATAGGCCTGCTGCCAGAGTGTCTGCGCCTCCATGAGGTCGCTGAGCGACTCCAGTCCTACGTCGAACGACTTACGGCTGGCCTTCAGGTTTTCCTGCGCCTGCTCTACGTTCTTGCGCGTCATCTCGAGCTCGAGGATCGACTCATCGAGCGCGTTGGCACACTGCTGCAGCTCGAGGTTCATCTTCTCGATGAGATCCTCCTGTTCGAGCAACGTACGCTCATGCTCCAGTTTGGCAGCCTTGACCTTATGATAGCCTTCGTTGGCATGATAGAGAGGTACGGTCAAGTTGATCATCACGGCACCAGAAGGCTTCTTGAAGAAGTACTGATCCATCACCTCCAGGCCATGGGTATAGCCATAATGAGCCATCACACCGAGCTGTGGCAGGAAGTCACTGCGAGTTAGCTTGACCTGCTGAGCAGAGAGCTGGCTCTTCAGCTCCAAAATGTTGTATTCCGGGCGGCCTACGACCGTAGCATCGCTGCTGGCAGGGACGATCTCTGCGGTGATAGGTTCTACCTGTGGCTGAGCCGTCAATGGCTGTCCGATATAATGGCATAAGTTCATTTGTGCCAGACGGATAGCATTCTCCGCCTGTCGCACCTGCAACTCAGCTTCAGACTTCTTGACCTGCACCTTCAGCACATCGTTATGGCCACGCAATCCGTGTCGCTCTGCAGCGGTCACATCGCTCATCAGCTGCGACAGAAGACTATCGTACTGCAAGGCCACTGTGTGCATCTGAGAGGCCTGTAACAGCAAGGAATAAGCCTCTGTGGTCGACAGTATCACCTGCGCCTCAGTAAGGCGCTGGTTGGCCTGTGCCATCTGCGCTCCGAGCTTACTCATCTTATAGGCTGCAGAGACCTTGCCACCCATGTAGACAGGTTGCTCTACAGAAACACCGGCATGAAAGACATTGCCGACTTTATAGTTGATACCGATGGTAGGATTGAACGCTGCAAGTCCCTGCAGTTCTTCAGGAGAGAAGATCTGCGACAGGAACTGCTGGAACTCCTGCACATACGGAGCCATCGTCTGAGCGAGCTCTGCAGGTACAAACTTCGAGAGATCGACATTCAGCCTCTGCTGGCCACTGAAGCTCTGCACATCGAGTACACTACCTGAGAACTTCGGGAAGAAATTGGCCAGATAGGCCTTCTGCGTATGCTTGTACTGTTCGGCCTGCATCGCAGCCGTCTTGATCTCACGATTGCTCCGCAGCGCCATCTGCACGCAACTGTCGAGCGACAGGACCTCCTGCGCCTTCAGCTGCACTGTGGCCATCATGACAACGGCCACTGCACACATTATATATTTTTTAATCATTGCTATCATTTAATTTTGTAGAACAACGCGTACAACACCGGTATGAACAGCAGCACGATCACCGTACCTGCTATCAGGCCACCCATAATGGTCGCAGCCATCGATCCGAACATGGCATCAGGCAACAGCGGGATCATACCCAGGACGGTAGTCACCGAAGCCATCGACACCGGACGCAGACGGCTCAGTGACGAATAGATGAGCGCCTCACGTGGCGCCTTGCCAAGGCTCAGCTGTAGGTTGATCTCATCCATCAGCACGATACCGTTCTTGATCATCATACCTACGAGACCCAGGACACCTACGATAGCCACGAAGCCGAAGTCCTTACCAGAGATCAGCACGGCAGGGATCACACCTACCAGGATGAGCGGAATGCAGAGGAAGATCAGCGTCGGCACCTTATAGTCCTTAAAGAGCATGATCAGGATGGCGATCATCAGGATGATGGCCAATGGATAGTTGTTGAAGAGATACTTCATCGACGCCTTCGAGGCTGCACGCTCACCGATCCAGTCGAGCTTATAGCCAGCCGGCAGCTGAAGCTGCTCCAGCAGCGCCTTCTCGACGATCTTACGCGCCTGTTCCGTACCCATACCCAAGGCTGCAGTAGCCTGTACACGCTGCTGACGCTGGCCATTGTAGCGGAGCACCACAGGATCTTCCCACTGGATCTCCACGCCATCCGAAACCTGTCGCAATGGCACCGTACTGAGCAGCTGGCTGATGAGTACGCTACGGTCGATCTTACCGCTGATGGCATTGGCCACCGTCTCCTGATTGGCCACCGAAGCCAGATTAGGGATCAATCCGAAGACCGAAGCATCCTCCAGCATCGACAGCGGTTCACCGTTCTTGTCGACACACTCCACATAGACCTTCTTCTGGTGGATACCTTCATAAAGTACACCTACAGGGATGCCGTCGGTAGCAGCGAGTACCGACGTACCTACCTCCTTACGCGAGAGGTTCTGGCGACGTGCATTCTGCTGGTTGTAGGCAATCTCGAGCATCGGCACCTTAGGCTCCCAGTCGGTCGTAATCAGTCGCACGACACCCGTACGCTCCATGATGGCGCGACAGCTGTCTGACAACTGATGCAGCACGGCAGGATCAGGACCCGTAAACTGCGCCTCGATCGGATACTTCTTATACATCAGGTTATAGCGCTTGAACTTGACGTATGCATCTGGGAACATCTGTGAGACGGTATCCTGGATGGCATCCAGATTCTTCACCAACGCCTTAGGCGACTCGAAGTCGATGATCAGCTCACCGTAAGCCAGCGATGGCGAAGCGATGCTACGCACCAGATTGTAGCGCGATGGCGTACCACCCGTCGAAGCCACGATATGAGTGACCTCCGGACGCGTCTTCAGGTACTTCTGGATCTGTATCAGGTCCTCCTCCACCTGCTTGTAGTTACGTCCCTCTGGCAGCTTATACTCCATGTAGAGCTGATCGTACTCCATATCCGGGAAGAAAGCCTGTGGCAGGAACTGATAGCAGAACGCGCTGACGGCAAAGAGGATGACCGACACGATGGCACACGTCCAGCGATGATCGAGCATCACACACAGGACGCGACGCAGCTGACGGTAGGATGCACTGTTATACTCATCTTCCGCCGTAGCCTCCAACTCCTTGTCAGCCGCCTTAGCCGCAGCCTTCTCCTCTGCACGCTTATCGGCCGCCTCTGCACGCTTGCTATAGAGCAGGCGCGAAGCCATCAGTGGCACATGTGTCAATGCCAGGATCCACGACAGGAGCAGCGACACAGCCATGACGATGAAGAGGTCGCGCACATAAAGGCCCGTCGTATCCGGACTCATGAAGATCGGCAGGAATGCCAGGATGGCAATCAGCGTCGCACCGAGCAGTGGCATGGCCGTCTTCTGTCCGATGCTGGTCAGCGCCTCGAGCTTAGGCAATCCCTTCTTCTTGTCGACCAGGATACCGTCCACAATCACGATGGCGTTATCGACCAGCATACCCATAGCCAGGATGAACGATGCCAGCGATACACGCTGCAGCGTACCGTCCAGACCATTGAGGATCAGGATCGACCCCAGTACGATGACGAGCAATGCATAGCCAATGATCAGGCCAGAGCGCCATCCCATGAAGAAGATGAGCACCAGCACCACCAAGGCGATCGACTCGATGAGGTTGATGATAAACGTATTGAGTGCATTGCTGACACGCTCCGGTTGGAAGAAGACCTTATGGAACTCCACACCTACCGGCATCGCCATCTTCAGCTCCTCCATACGCTCATCGACCGCCGCACCCAGCTTGGTGACGTCGACACCCGATGAAGCCGAGATGCTGATACCCAGCGAGCGGTCACCGTCGTAGGTCATCGAGTTACGTACAGGCTCATCATATTCATTATGCACGTATGCCAGGTCCTTCAGTCGCAGCTGGTCATTCTCATGGCCTTGTACGATGAGATTCTCAATATCCTCAACGGCATTCGAGCGGTTACCTACCGACACACGGATGCGGTTGTTGCCATTCTCGAAGTAGCCGCCATAGACCGACTCACTCTGTCCGTTGAGCGTCTGTATCACCTCGATAGGCGACACACCCAGGTGTGCCAGACGATCCTGACGGAGCGTTACATTGATACACTCCGAGCGCTTGCCATAGATATCGATACGCTTCACGCCTTCGATCAAGGCAAGTTCGCGCTTCACATACTCCGCATAGTCAGAGAGCTCCTTATCATTGAGGCCATCGCCCGTGATGGCATAGAACATACCGAACACATCGCCGAAGTCATCCTTGACCTGCACCGAAGCCACACCCTCTGGCAGCGTAGCACTCTGCACCTTGCGACGCAGGATGTCCCAGTGCTGTTCCAGCTCCTCATTCGGAACCGTACTCAACAGTTCCACCGACATCAGACACATGTCGGCAAAACAAGACGACTCTACCGACTTCACATCCGGAGCCTGACGTATAGACTTCTCCAGCGGGTCTACCAGCTGCAGCTCCACCTCATGGGCCGATGCACCCGGATAGACACCTACCACCAGCGCCTGACGCACCTTCAGCTCAGGATCCTCGAGCTTTGGCAGCACATAGTAGCTCACCATGCCGCCAACGATCAGGACGGCAATCAGGAAGCTGACAAGCTTACTGTTGTCGAACGACCATTTACCGAAATCAAAACTCATAACAGGCCTCCTACGTTGGTTTTACTTACACTTGCACTCGGTACCACCTGCTGGCCATCAGTCAGATGATGCACACCGGCAGTCACCACTCTCTGGCCAGGCTCCAGGCCCTTGACGACTCTGACCATGCCATTGCTCTCGATGATCGACATACGTACCGCGGTCTTGCGGATCGAACTGCTGGCTTCATCGTAGACAAAGACGTAGCTCTGTTCACCCTCTGCAAAGACAGCCGTAGACGGGATCTCGATCGGGATGTTACCCTCTTCCTTATACAGGATATCCACCATGGCAGTCATACCCGGAGTGATCAGCTTGTCAGGATCATCGAGCAACAGGCGCACCTCGTAGAGCTGGTTGGCATTGGCCTTCTGACCGATGGTGAGCAGACGGAGGTTGAACACCTTGTCTGGCAGGATATTAAACGAAGCATGGAAGCGACTGAAGTCGGCCGCACGCAAGTACTCCACGGCAGGGATATAGATTACCACCTCTACCCCCTTCGAAGCGAAGAGGCCGACGATTGGCATACCCGCAGACACCGTCTCATGGCTCTCATGGAAGACCGACTGCACATAGCCGTCAAACGGAGCACGCAGCACACAGTCGGCCACCTGATCCTTGGCATGCTGATACTTCATCGTGATCTGCTCCAATCCGTATCGCGCCTTATCATAGTTATTCTGGCTGGTACCATTATCGCCATAGAGCGCGATGATACGCTCGCACTCCGCCTTGGTACTCTCATATTCTGCGGACACAGCCTTGAGCTGCACCTCATAGTCACGGCTATCCATACGGGCAATGACCTGTCCCTGGCGGACGTGATCACCCACCTTCACCGGCACGCTGGCCAGTGTACCACTCACACGGAAGGCTGCATTAGACGTCTCCGAAGCCTGTGTACGGCCCGGATAGGTGTTCATCTGCTCAGTGGCGCACATCTCCGCGTAAGCCAGCCTCACCTGTGGCACCTTGTTCTCATTCTTCTGTCCCTTGCTACAGCCGCACAGTATGCAACCCGCCAGCAGGACGGTAGCCATCATCGATACTATAAAAGATCTTTTCATAGAGATATATTAATAAAAGACAATAAACAAAATATTTAATCTATGCGATTTGCATCGTACTCTTTATGAGTGCAAAAGTACAGCATTTTCCCGATATCTCCAAATATTCGGTTCAAAAAGTACTTAATATAGCATTAATAATACAAGACCGAAAACAAAAACCCAGATAATCTTATTTATCAGGACCTGATAGTAAGCCTCACCCACAACCATCTCGGAATGAGTCTCCAGCCCGATCCCCGAGGTCGCTCCTATGATTATCGCTTTCTTCATTCTGGTTATCTGATAATGATAAGATATTTCGCGGCAAAGATAGTCATAATTTCTTTCTTCGCCAAATAGACACCACGTTTTTTGCCTGGATTATGTTCTTTAACATAATATCGGACATCTTGCAATCAAGGCGTCCGATCTTTGCAGCAGGATTGGACGTCCTGCTTGCAGTTTGTCCGATCTTTGCAGCAGGATTGGACATCCTGCTTGCAGTTTGTCCGATCCCGTTTGTCGGAATGGACGTCTTGCTTGCAGGATGGACGTTCCTGCCTGCAGGATTGGACAGCGTGCAAGCAGGACGGACGATCTTGAATAAAAGAATGGACGCCATGCATGCACGACGTCCATTCTTTATTCTGGTATCATTACCGGATGTATTAATCCTTGGATTCCAGCTCCTCCCACTGCTGCTCGAAGACCTCACGCATACGCGCCTTGTCATGGATGATGGCACGGAGCTTAGCGAGGCGCTCTGCATTAGGAGACTCTGGGATCCAGAGCTTCAGATAGCCGCCGTCGTCATACTTCTCGGCCATGTGATCGAGGGTGCGACGATAGTGGCCTTCCTTATCGAGCTCAGGATAATGAGAGAGGCCGTACTGCACGGTGCGGCGGATGATACTCTCAGGATCGATGGCACGGTCGGCCTCTGCCACGATGCGGCCATAGATGGTGCGAGGCGCTGACTTTGAAGAGGCGCGATGATCTTCGGCGGCATCGGCCATGACCTCTATCTGCTCAGGGGTGAACCACTGTAGCAGGCGCTTGTCCTCACGGATGATACGTGCAGAGGCGATGTGATGAGTCTCACGGCCTTCTGCCAGGCCTGTGTCATGATAGGCGGCTATCGTGTATGCCATATTGGTAGAGATGACGGTCTTCGTGCCATCGGCATTGCGATACCTCGGCGAATTGCTGACCGTAGTGGCCAGACGGAGGCTCTGATCGATGACCATCTGCACATGATCGAGCTGATGAGCTGCATCGAACGACTGATAGCGTGGCAGGATCTCTGTCTCGATGTATTTCTGCAGCTCCGCGTTAGGCTGACGGGTGGTCTGACGGTCAAAGAACGGATTCTTAGACTTGCAGCTGAGTGGCAAGGTCAGCACATTCTTCACGCCAGCGCCAAGGAACCCGAGGTTCATGGCTGCCATGCCAGCGCTATGCATCACACGGGTATCGAGGCGAAGATCTGCGGCCATGGCGCAAGCCGAGCCGACGGCAATACCTACGTCGATGGTATTGATGGCACAAGGTACTGCCGCTGGGCGGTCGGCACAATGTTCGAAGCCACAGCGCAGACAGTTCAATCCCTGGCAATGGTCGCGCGTACCGATGAGAATAACCGCCTCGGCCAACAGGATGTTATCGGCATCGCGGAGGTAGAACTTCTGACCGATCTTCCAGCCGATGCGGCGCATCTCATCGCTGAGCAGGCAGATCTCTTCGCCGGTGAGCATACAGATCTCTATCACGTCTACACCCTTGCCTTTGGGTGCAGTACGTGCGGCAATCATTATCTTACGTGCAGCCTCTTCGACCAGCTGCTGTCGGGAATTTCTTTCGTCAAGTATCATAAAACAATATAAATAGAATTATTTCTCCAGCCAGGAGCGCGGTAAGGAGCTTTCTCTTGTCTCGAATAGTGTGATAAATAAAATGTGTGTTTATTGATTGTGTGGCACAAAGATAGGAATTATTCACATCGCATACAACTTTTTATCTCGAAAATCGCACTGCATAGACAATTATTCCACCTTTCCTCGCGAAAAGATGGAATAACGGGAATAAAAACAACAAAAAGGAATCTCTATTCTGTGCGATGCAGACGCCTTATCAGAGCGCTGCGAGTCGCTGCATAGCCTCCTCACAATCCTCGCGGTTGCCGAAGGCGGTGAGGCGGAAGTAGCCTTCGCCTGCAGGACCGAAGCCGACGCCTGGGGTGCCGACGATGTGTGGACCGTTGAGCAGGTAGTCGAAGAACTCCCACGAGGTCATCCCGTTAGGACAACGGAGCCAGATGTAAGGTGCGTTGACGCCACCATAGACCTCGTAGCCGAGCTTGGTGAGCGACTCGCGCATGATCTTGGCGTTGTTCATATAGTAGTCGATGGTCGCCTTGACCTGCTGCTTGCCTTCAGGGGTATAGATGGCCTCTGCGGCGCGATGCTGGATGTAGCTGGTGCCATTGAACTTGGTACACTGACGACGATTCCAGAGCGGATTGAGAGCCACACGCTTGCCGTCCTTAGCGACGGCTGTGACCTCCTTAGGGACGATGGTATAGCCGCAGCGGACGCCGGTGAAGCCAGCGGTCTTAGAGTAGCTGTGGAACTCGATGGCACACTTCTTAGCGCCTTCGATCTCGTAGATAGAATGAGGGATGTCCTCCTCCTGGATGTAAGCCTCGTAGGCGGCGTCGTACATGATCAAAGAGTCATGAGCAAGGGCGTAGTCGACCCATTTCTTGAGCTCTTCGCGGGTGATGACGGTGCCGGTAGGATTGTTTGGATAGCAGAGATAGATGACCGATGGAGCCTCGCCGGTCTCCTTGTTGCCCTGTGGTAGGCTTGGGATGAAGTTATTCTCGGCGTTGCATGGCAGGTACTCGATGCGTGTCCACTTGCCGTCGGCCATGAGGTCACCAGCGCGGCCACACATGGCGTTGCTGTCGACGTAGACAGGATAGATCGGATCGGTCATACAGAGCGTGTTCTCGAGGCCGAGGATATCGCCGATATTGCCGGTATCGCTCTTGGCACCGTCATTGATGAAGACCTCGTCACGCTCGAGGGTGATGCCACGAGGCGCGAAGTCATTGGCGATGATGGCGTCCTGGAGGAACGAATAGCCATGCTCAGGACCGTAGCCACGGAAGGTCTCGCCACTGGCCATCTCATCGACCGCCTTGTGCAGAGCCTCGATGACGGCTGGACACAATGGCTGTGTGACATCGCCGATGCCGAGACGGATGACGTTGGCCTCTGGATGTGCGGCCTTGAATGCTGCTACCTTCTGCGCGATGGTTGAGAAGAGGTAGCTGGAAGGAAGTTTGAGGAAGTTATCGTTAACGTATACCATTATTTTATTCTTCAATAGAACCTTCGAACGCAATCGCCGCAGGTCCCGTCATATAAACATGATTGTCACTCTCGCGCCACTCTATATGCAGCGTGCCGCCATCCATCTCGATGTCGCTCTCACGACCCGTGAGGCCATTGAGACAAGCAGCTACAGCCGTGGCGCAAGCGCCTGTACCACAGGCCCAGGTGATGCCACTGCCACGCTCCCACACTCTCATGCGGATGCTGCCATCCTGACGCAAAGTAGCATATTCGATATTGCAGCGCTCAGGGAACATCGGATCGAACTCGAGCTTCTTGCCGTCGACTGGCAGATCGATGGCACAAGAGTCCTTGACGAACTGCACGAAGTGTGGATTGCCCATGCACACAAAGGTACCATCGAGGCCTACACGACCGCCATCTTCAGTAACACACTGCTTAGGGTTCTTGAGGATTGGCTCACCCATATCGACGGTAGCACTATCGACCTTACCGTCAGCACCGAGGTGCAGGTGGATGATCTTGATGCCAGCTAAGGTCTCGAGCGTGATGACGGTCTTGTCAGTATAGCCTTTGTCATAGACGAACTTACCGACACAACGTGTGCCATTGCCACACATCATGGCCTCACTGCCATCATTATTATATATGTGCATGCTGAAGTCAGCCACATCACTCTTGCCGATGAGGATCAAACCATCACTGCCGATGCCGAAGTGTGGCTTGCTCCACTCCATGGAAGTCTTTACTGGGTCGGCGATAGGATATTCCGGGGTATAGACGTAGATGTAGTCGTTACCGGCGCCGTGCATTTTGGTGAATTTGATCATCTTTCTTGTGCGGGTAATTAATATGCCTGTTCGTGTACTCCCTTGACTGCACGACCCGATGGATCATTCATCTTCTTCCAAGCCTCATCCCACTCCAGCGCAATGGCAGTAGAGCAGGCAACTGAAGCCTCGTGAGGAACGCTCTTCGCAGCGCTGTCGCTTGGGAAGTGCTCCTCAAAGATGGTGCGGTAGTAATACTCCTCCTTGTTCATTGGAGTATTGATTGGGAAGCGCTCAGCTGCATGAGCCATCATCTCGTCGGTTACTGCTTCTGAGGTGATCTGCTTGAGGGTGTCGATCCAAGAATAACCTACACCATCAGAGAACTGCTCCTTCTGACGCCATGCTACGCTCTCAGGGAGCATGTCTGCGAAGGCCTCGCGGACAATCTTCTTCTCCATGACGGTACCCGGACACATCTTTGCCTCAGGATTGAGACGCATGGCAATGTCGAGGAACTCCTTATCGAGGAATGGCACACGACCCTCTACGCCCCACGCTGCGAGGCTCTTGTTAGCACCCAAGCAGTCATACTGATAAAGCTTAGCAAGCTTACGGACAGTCTCCTTGTGGAACTCCTCAGCCGATGGAGCCTTGTGGAAGTAAAGATAGCCACCGAATACCTCATCGGCACCTTCGCCCGAAAGCACCATCTTGATACC
>JAZRXZ010000151.1:0-23418 GCA_045600445.1 Bacteroidales bacterium
CCTCTCGGGCTCGGTACCTGTCATGTATTCCGTGATGAGGCTACCGTTGTTGAGCAGCATTTCCTTGGCCACAGAGCGGTGCTGAGGCGGATAGATGCGATCCAAACCATGAGCGACGACACCAACGGTTCTGGCTCCACAACTGAGTGCGGCTTTGTGCGACTCAACATCGATACCTAAGGCCAAACCGCTGACGACGATGATGTTAGGCAAGGCTTCGTGCAGCTCGTTGACGAAACGATGAACGAGCTCTCGTCCGTACTGTGTGCAGTTACGGGTTCCGACGATGCTGATAAGATGGGTTTCATCCAACGGGGTGTCACCCAACTGGAAGAGTAAGGCAGGAGCATCTTCACAGTGGATGAGTCGCTTAGGATATCCTTCCTCTCCGTAGATGAGCGGATGGATATGGTTCTTCTCGATGAATACCAGTTCCTCCTCAAAACGCTTTGAGGCCAAAGGATCAGCCTTTCCGTCAAGGATCAGTTGGCCGACGTTGCCGAGTTGTAAAAGTTGGTCTTTAGGTGCTTCAAGAACTGCCTGAGCGCTGCCAAAAGCTTCGATCAGGTGACGTGCTCGGATGGATCCGATACCACGGATGGACAGGAGGGTGAGGAGAGAGTCCATGGGAGTTAGGAGTTAGGAGTGAGGAGTTAGGAGTATTCCTTTGCTGAGAGATATTCTTTAACTTAGGTACTCCTTGAAGTCATCGGCGATTTCGTCACCGCGAGTCAGCGCACCATTCACCACACAGACACACTCCACCTGCGCCTTGATGCAGAGCTTCTCGTCCGACTTGCGATAGATTTCCTGCTCGAAGACATAACGGACACCCTGACGGTGCAAGTTGAGGCAAGAGATAAACTCCTCGCCACCACGCAGAGAGGTCTTATAAGAAATAGTAACCTTCGATACCATGACATCGATACCGGCATTGTGCCAACCTTCGAAGCTGACGCCGACGCTCTGGATGAACTCATGGCGGGTCACCTCAAGATAATGCTGATAGTTGGCGTTGTTGACCACGCCCTGGATGTCGCACTCGTAGTCACGAGTCTTCATCTCAAGTTTATAGATAAAATCTTTCATGATTTGACAATCAAATTACTGATTACAAATTACTAATTACAAATTACGGATTACTTTTTGCGTCCGATGATAATCGACAAGATCACCGCCACGCCTAATCCCATCGGATAAAAGAGATAGGGTAGGATGGCTATCGGATTGAGTTCCAAACCTGCCGAGGCCTCGACCAATCCGGCTGCGACGAGCATCTGAGCGCTGTAGGGGAGGAGTCCCTGTGTGCAGCACGAAGCCGTGTCAAGAAGCGAAGCAGAGCGACGAGGATCGACGCCATACTGGTTGGCGATACGCTTGGCAATAGGACCCGTCGTGATGATACTCACCGTATTATTGGCTGTGCAGATATTGACCAATGACACCAGCAAAGCGATGGCACCTTCTGCGCCGCGGCGTCCCTGAATGCCATGGGTCAGCTTACTGATCAGGTAGTCAATACCACCGGCCAGACGGATCATCTCGAGCATACCAGCTGCTAGCATCGCCATGATAATGAGCTCGCCCATGCTGTTCATGCCGTCACCCATGGCACCCATCCAGCCATAAGCATCATAGCTGCCATCCACAAGACCAATGACACCTGTCAGTACAACACCAAGAAGCAATACCAGCATCACGTTAAGACCAGCCACAGCCGTAGCGATGACAGCTACGTAAGGGACAACCTTCCACCACGATACCTCAGGCAAGTCCTGTGGCACGGTGATACCGCGACCGAGCCAGTAATAAATGGCCAGCATGATCAGCGCGATAGGAAGCACGATGCGCAGGTTGGTGCGGAACTTATCCTTCATCTGGCATCCTTGTGTCTGCGTGGCTGAGATGGTCGTGTCGCTGATAAAAGAAAGATTATCGCCAAAGAATGCGCCACCTACTACGATGGCCACCATCAGCGCCATGTTCACATCGCTCTGCTGTGCCACACCTACAGCCACAGGCGTCAGAGCGGCGATGGTTCCGACGCTGGTGCCGATGGCGAGGCTGATAAAACACGCGGCAAGGAAGATGCCAGGCAGCAACAAACTGGCTGGCAGGAGTTCGAGCGTGAGGTTGACCGTCGCGTCTACCGCACCCATCGCCTTGGCACTCGAGGCAAAGGCGCCGGCCAGGATATAGATCCACACCATGAGCAGCACGGTGCTACTGCCAGCGCCGCGTGAGAAATTGTCTACGCGTTCGCTGATCTTGCCTTTGCTGATAGCGATAGCATAGATCGAACTGACCAGGAAGGCCACCGTCACCGGCACCTTATAGAAGTCGCCTGCTACGATACTCACGCCCAGATAGAGCGCCAGGAACAGAAATAGGGGGGATAAAGCTTTCATTATATATCTATTGGACGTGGCAAAGATACAACTTTTTTGTCGATTCCTCAAAAAACGCGACATATTTTGTCCACTCCACTCCAAAATTAAGTAACTTTGCGCGGGTTTTGAGGCGATATTTGGCCGATACCTTTATTAATTCGTCTTATTCTATGTCGAAAGTGAAAGATTTTGTCCGCAACTGGACGCTTCCTATATCCATGATCAGCGGAGCCTTGCTCTACTTCGCTTTTGCCGCGCTGCCACTCAGTACCGAAGCTCAGGACGGTACCTATTCGTTCGTCTCTGGCTATCTACAGCCGGTGCTGCTTTTCTTGATGCTCTTTCTCAATTTCATCAAGGTCCGACCACGTGAGATGCGTCCACGCCGCTGGCACCTGTGGGTACTCCTGATGCAGGCGGGTCTCTTCACCGCATGTTCGTTACTGGCCATGTGGTTCGATGCCGATTATGGTGTCAAGATCCTTTGCGAAGGCGCTATGCTGGCCTTTATCTGTCCCACCGCCACCGCCTCGGCCGTCATCGTCGGCAAGCTCAAGGGTAGCCTCTCCGGCATTGTCACCTACATCATGCTGTGTAATCTAATGGTCTCGGTCCTCGCCCCTGCCTTGTTGCCACTCGTCGAACCTGGCATTGGCCTTGACTTTATGACCTCGTTCCTGATGATCCTTGGCAAGGTCTTCCCGTTGCTGATCTTCCCGTTGCTCACCGCCTGGGCCGTCCGTTATGGTGTGCCACGCCTGCACCGCTGGTTGCTGCAGTATCCTGATCTTTCGTTCTACGTCTGGTCTGTCTCTCTGGCTTTGGCCATCGCTGTCACCGTTCGCAGCATCATGCACTCTACGGTCAGCGTGTGGTATATGGTAGGTCTGGCGCTCATCTCGGGTATCTGTTGTGTCATTCAGTTCGTCCTTGGCAAGCGTGTCGGCTCCTGCTATGACCGGGAGACGCGTATCACCGCCGGTCAGGCCTTCGGACAGAAGAATACCGTCTTCATCATCTGGCTCGGTCTCGTCTTCCTCGATCCTGTCACTTCTGTTGTCGGCGGCTTCTACAGCGTCTGGCACAATACGGTCAATTCTTATCAGCTCTATAAAGCAAGAAAGCAGAAGTAGTATGAATCGTAGTCAATTCTTGGCAGATCTGCAAGCATAATACGCGTCGCGACAAACTTTTTTCTGTATTTTTGCCCATTATATATAAAAATGTATTATCTTTGCGCCATAAAGAATCTTTTACGCAATAGATAATACAACGATGAATAACTTTACTTTTTATAGTCCTACCGAGTTTGTCTTCGGCAAGGGAGTCGAGAATCAAGTGGGCGAGCTTTGCTCTCGCTATGGTGCAAAACGCGTCATGATCGTCTATGGTGGCGGTAGTGTGGTGCGTTCCGGTTTATTAGAGCGTGTTAAGTCGGCACTCGCAGCTGTAAATATCGTGAGCTGCGAGCTTTCTGGCGTTCAGCCTAATCCTATCGACACTAAGGTGCGCGAAGGCCTCACATTGGCCAAAGACTTCCAGCCGGATTTCCTGCTCCCAGTGGGTGGTGGCTCTGTTATCGATACGGCCAAAGCCATTGCCGTTGGTTATTATTACGAAGGGGATTTCTGGGATTTCTATATCGGCAAGGCCAAACCATCGAAGGCGCTGCCACTGGGTGTGGTGCTCACCATTCCAGCTGCCGGTAGTGAGGGTAGTGGCAATACCGTCATTACTAATACCGAGACCAAGGTCAAGAATGGTCTGCGCATGCCGATGCTGCTTCGCCCTAAGTTCGCACTCATGAACCCTGAACTCACCATGACCTTGCCAGCGTGGCAGACAGCCAGCGGCATCAGCGATATGATGGCTCACATCCTGGAGCGTTATATCAGCAATACGCCTGACGTGCAGATCGGTGATCGTCTGGCCGAGGGTATGCTCCTTGCCATCATGGAGATGGCTGAGCGTGTGATGAAGGATCCGATGGATTACGAGGCCCGTGCCAACATCATGTGGAGTGGTACCATCGCTCATAACGATACCTGTTCGCTGGGTCGTCAGGAAGACTGGTTCAGCCATGCCATGGAACACGAGATCTCTGCCGAGTATGACGTCACGCATGGTGCTGGCCTTGCCGTCATCTTCCCGGCTTTCCTGCAGTATGCTTCGAAGCACAATCCGCACAAGGTGGCACAGTTGGCTCACCGCGTGCTGGGTATTGCCGACTCTGGCAACCTGGAGCAGGATGCCCTACAGGGTGCTCTGGCCTTGAAGACCTGGCTGCATGACGTGCTCCAGATGCCTGTCAACTTCGCACAGCTCGGTATCCCTAATCCGGATCTCGAACTCCTCAACACCCGTCTGCATCGTCTCAAGGGAGAGGTGCTTCATGGCTATATGGATCTCGATGCTGCAGCGACGATGGAGATTTACAAGATTGCGTCAGCCGTGTGATGTGTGGTAATACCGAGACAAATATACAACGCATACTTACCATTAATAAACATAAAACAATGAGAAAAAGTAAACTTTCCATCTTTGCCCTCTGTCTGGCAATGGGTATGAATGTTTTTGCGGCAGAGAAGGACTATCCGAAGTTCACGCCTGCTATGACCTACAAACAGGCGCAGAAGAAAGCTGCTGATATTGTCAAGAAAATGACACTCGAAGAGAAGCTTCGCATGATCTCAGGCGGAAGCGGCTTTACGCTCTACGGCGTGGAGCGACTGGGTATGCCATCGGTGACCATGTCTGATGCTACAGGAGGCGTCAATATGAGTCCTGGTCGCAAGGACAGGATTCAGAAGAGTGTCGCCTATCCTGCTCCTGTAGCCGTGGCGGCTACATGGGACAAGTCGCTGGCTTACCAGATGGCCGAGAAGATCGGCGAGGAGTGCAACGCGGCTGGCATCTCGGTGCTGCTGGGTCCTGGTATGAATATCTATCGCGTATCGCAGTGTGGTCGTAACTTCGAGTACTTTGGCGAAGATCCTTATCTGGCTTCGCGAATGATTGAGAACTACGTCGTTGGCCTACAGAACCAGGGAGTGATGGCTACACTCAAACACTATCTCTGCAATAACAACGAGCATAACCGCCGCATCATGAATGCAGAGGTCGACGAGCGAACCATCCATGAAATCTATCTGCCTGCGTTCAAAGCGGGTGTGGATGCTGGAGCACTCGGTGTGATGACCTCTTATAACAAACTGAATGGCGTCTACTTGGCCGAAAATAACTATGCTGTCAATGGATTGCTGCGCGGCGAACTTGGCTTCCAGGGGCTCGTGATGAGTGACTGGTGGTCAGTCTATGATCCGATGTTGGCCACCTCTTCTGGCCTTGACATTGAGATGCCGGGTGCAGGAGCCCGTGAACCGACCACCTATCTGACTCGCGACGTGCCTGCTTATCTGGAGGACGGCCGCATCCCTCTGTCGAATATCGACGCCATGGTGAAGCATACACTCACGGCTCAGTTCATGATGGGTTTCGATAAGCGAGACATCGCTCAGCTCCCTGTCGAGGTGGATTATGCCGCTCACGAGCAACTGGCGTACGACATTGAAGCACAGGCTATCACCCTACTCAAGAACGACCAGCAGATCCTGCCATTGGGCAATATGACCGGCAAGAAGGTCTTGCTGACCGGCTGCAACGCTACCGAGTTTGTCTCAGGACGTGGTGCTGCGGAGGTAAAGGGTTATGACTTCGTATCGCTCTTTGAGGCTTTGACCGAGGAGATGGATAAAGCCGTGAAATACCGCCGCTCACCTTCGGACGACGACATCCGTGAGGCCGATGTGGTGATCTTCAATACTGGTATCTTCGAGACAGAAGGCGGCGACCGTCCGTTCGACTTGCCAGAGGAAGAGGTGGCGCTCTTGAATCGTATCACCAAGCACAACAAGAACGTCATCGTGGTGCTCAATCAGGGTGGTGGCGTCAACATGATGCCGTGGCTCGATGAGGTTCGCGGATTGGTTATGGCTTACTATCCTGGCCAGAACGGTAACCGCGCCGTGGCTAAGGTCCTGACAGGCGAGATCAATCCATCGGGCAAGCTTCCTTTCTCGATGGAGAAGAATTTCAGCGACACGCCAGCCGATGGCTATATGCCTGAGGGTGAGACTTTCTACCCACAGTGGGAGCGCGAGATTCCTTTCGACCAGAAGCCTTACACCGTAGTATATAAAGAAGGTGTGATGATCGGTTACCGTTGGTTCGACAAGAAAGACATTGCTCCAGCCTTCGCCTTCGGTCATGGCTTGTCATACACCACCTTCGAATTCTCAGACCTGACCGTCGAGAACGCTTCGACGCGCAAAGAGCTGAAATATGTGGTTCGACTGAAAGTGACGAACACTGGCAAGAAGGCTGGCAGCGAGACCGTGCAGATGTACCTCTCAGACAAAGAGGCAAGTGTGGAGCGCCCTGAAAAGGAGCTCAAAGGCTTCCAGAAAGTTTTCCTGCAGCCTGGCGAGACCCAGGAAGTCTCCCTGCTTATCGACAAGAATGACCTCTCGTTCTATCATCCAGAAAAGAAAGTCTGGATGGCAGAGAAGGGATCGTTTGAGGTGAAGGTCGGAAACGCGAGTGACAAGATTCTGGTGACAGCGGAGCTTGAACTCTAATCATAATCACTTATACATGAAAAGACTATTTTTATGCTGTCTGCTCATGCAGACGTTCCTCGCGGTCTTTGCTGAGAGGCACATCTCTATTTTCTCTGACCATATTGCCGTCATCGCACGTCAGCAGAATATCTCATTCAAGGAGGCTTCGCAGAAAGTCTATGACATGGGTTACCGTGGCGTGGATGTATGGTACACCATCGATCCAGAGCAGCAGGCCATTCTCGACGAGATCGGTTTCAAGCATGCATCGTCTATCTCTGAGATCGACTTCGCTACGGGAGAACACGCTGAGGAGGTGCGTAAGTCCATCGACTTCATGATCGCTAACGGGTATGATAAGGTGTTGCTTGTCCCTGGCCTTCTCCCTGAGAATGCATCGCAGGAACTCATCAACATGGTCAATTATCGCACCGAGACCTATGCTCATGCTTGCAGGATGGCAGGATTTGAGGTGATGATCGAAGACTATGACAATCCTCGTTCTCCATGCTTCAATGTGGCAGCTTTAGATAAGCTTTTTGCCGCTGCGCCATCGCTCAACCATGTTTTTGATACTGGCAATTATCTCTATGCGGGTGATGATGTGCTGATGGCTATGAATCATTTCCTGTCGCGCATCCACCACGTCCATCTGAAGGATCGCAAGGCGCTGAAGGATCTGGCTTCGCCGGCTGTCGGTACGGGTATCGTGCCGATGAAGGAGGTCATCGTCGGCTTGCTTACCCAGGGTTATGACGGCTGGTTTACCGTCGAGCATTTCGGCGCTTCTGATATGCTGAAGTATGCTCAGACTTCTATCGAGACGGTCAACGCTGCTTACGATGAGTATGAGAAGAAGTATCCTGCCGCCAAGCCGATGACCAACGAGATGTCGGAGTATTGGACACCGAAACCAAGTGTCGTGACTCCTGCTAAGGCCGGTAACGTGCCTTCTGATGCCATCGTTCTTTTTGATGGCAAGAACCTCGACGCCTGGCAGATGGAGGATGGATGTGACGCAAAATGGGACGTCCATGATGGCGTCTTCACCGTCAATAAGAAGACGGGCGATATCCTGACGCGACAGAAGTTCGGTAGCTATCAGTTACATATCGAGTGGTGTGTCCCTGAGTGTGTGCATGGCGAGAGCCAGTGGAGGGGCAACAGCGGTGTCTTCATGCAAGACAAGTATGAGGTGCAGATCCTCGACAGCTACGAGAGCGAGACCTATGTCAACGGCCAGGCAGGATCTATCTATAAGCAGGCGGCTCCTTTGGTCAATGCCATGGTCAAGCCTGGGGAGTGGAACGTCTATGACATCATCTACACCGCTCCCGTCTTCAAGGCCGACGGTACCTATCTCTATAAGCCATACGTGACGGTGTTGCATAACGGCATCGTGATACAGAACCACACCGAGATACAGGGTACCACCGAATGGATCGGCTTCCCGAAGGTACAAGCGCATGGTGACGGCCCTATACGTCTGCAGTCACATGGTGACCCGAGCGAGCCTATCAGTTTCCGGAATATCTGGATCCGTCCGATGGACTAAATTGCTATTTCTTACTTCTTTAATTCCTCTAATTCTTTCTTGATCTCCTCCAGTTTTTTGAGCACCTCGTCGTTATTATCGCTGACCATGGCATCGACAAAGACGGAGTTGAGGAGAGACATGAAGATGATACCTCCTAATACGAGGAGGCCGATGAAGTAGATATAGACCAGCGTAGAGAGAGGACGGACCAGATCGGCACAGATAGCATCGGGGATCTCGTACCAACCCTCGATAGTGAAGAGACGGAAGGTGCTACCTATACTAAGCAGTGGGTCGCCAAAGAGCTCAGGAGCACGCTCGGCAAAGAGCTCGCAACTGATCATGGAGCTCATGAATAGGATAACCAGATAGCCGACAAAGAGAGACGCTGAGTCACTCAATGCTCGGCCGAAGTTGCGCATGATAGAGGTAAAGTTGGGGAACAGATGTATCACCTTGAAGAAACGGAAGATCCTCAGAGTTCGCAAGGCTAACAGTACCGAGAGGTCTGGCGCCTCGACAGGGAGCAGCATACCCGGCAAAGAGGCTAATCCTACCATCACCAGGATACCATCCATACGATTCCAGCCATTGCTCCAGTATCTCTTCGCACCCTGTTGGCTGTGCTTCACAATCATCTCGATGGTAAAGATCAGCAAGCAGATTACATCTACAGCCACAATGGCGGGGTGCATCATGCCCATCTCCTCAACAAAGAGAATGACACAGTTAAGCAAGATGACCGACATGATGAAGCGGTCGTTGAGAAAGAGTTTCTTAATATTCTGCATGTCGTTTTATGAATTTTTTCGAGGCGCAAATATACATATTTATTTTTTATCTTCACGGTATATTTGAGAAAAAGTATTGCTATACCTTTTTTTATTTATATTTCATGCTCTATTTTTACCTCGATATTCTTCCTTTTCTTCTATAAAATTTGCAAAGATGTTTTTTTCTTCGTATCTTTGCACATCCAAATTATGGGAATTTGATGGCACTCTGATAGATTCTCTACAGGATCTGAAGAACTCCGTCCGATAATATTTATTGCGATGAGAAAGATATTTTCAATTTTGCTGATACTGCTTGTCTGTATGACTACCCTACAGGCACAGGAGAGTATGAAAAGAGGCATCCGCGGGGCTGCATGTGAAGATAACACAGAGGCTTTCGAAGCATTTGCTGAACATTTCAGCGAATCTGCATCATTCGCTTATGCTACAGTCTCTGATGTCAAGGTTCTGCTTGTCTCACAAGAGACCTTTGGCAATAACATGAACACTGATCTTCAGGCCGTAGAAGCCTCCATCTTCGCAATGGATCCAAAGGGGAAAATAGTAAGTCTTGGATCTATTCGTTCACAAGGAACACTCTACCCAGTCTCTGTACTCGACGGTAAACTGATGGTTGCAGGACATCATTTTGTGAAGATTTATAGCATCAGAGGTGATATTCCTGAACTCGTGCTAGATGAATATGAGGATACAGATGGTCCGAAACTTACGAAAATGTTTGAGACTTTCGAGAATGGTGAATCGATAAAATTTGAAAAATCTTATTATAAACTTAAATATCAATGAAAAAGATTGCATTTCTTTTCGTGACGGCAGCGCTGTTGGCTGCATGTACTGGGAACAAGCCTAAGCAGGAAGATTCAAAGGTAGAGGCCACTGAGACCTTTGAAGAGCAGCAGATCAAGGCAAATATGTCTGTGCAGCTCGATAGTCTTACTGCTTGCTGGCTTCGTTTAGGAAAGAGTCCAGTGATTGTCAATGTTGAGCAGAAGACCGTGGTGCTCACAGAGGATGAGAAGCTGGTCAAACCTGATTATCTGATCAACCCAGCAGACATCATGGATAAGCTCGAGACCCTTTCGTTCAAATATCGCGCCATGGCAATGATGGCTACCGACAAGACGGTTTCTGACCTCTATGAGATGATCGACGTGTATTCTGAGCCAGTATCGAAGCTCGCCGCTGAGGTCAACGATCCTGCCATCTTTGGTCTCTTTGAGAATGGCGTTGCTGTGCCAGATGATGTCAAGTCGCTCTATGCGTTGGAGGAGGAGAATGGCCGAGCCAACTACTTCTGGGAGGCTGCTGCTACCAGCACCATTGAGGAGTTTTACATTCTCACCAAGAATCAGGAGAAGTTCCTGGCCTGCTTCACTGACAAGGATGCTGAGGATATTACCTACCGCGTCATCCTTCTGCTCGATGCCTTCAAGGAACTCTCTAACTACAACTACGAGCTCCGCAAGATCTACCGCCTCCTTACCCCTCTTGAAGTCATTGACGCCATCAGCGTTGAACAGCTTCGTGGCGAGCTCAATCAGATCAGTCAACAGATAGAGCAGACTCGCGCCACCTTATTCCTCTAAGAAGAGTGAAATTTAAATAACAAAAAACCACTCCAAATAACTGGGGTGGTTTTTTGTTTCCCAAGAGGGAGGGCTAAAAAAGCTGAGATTTAAGCTTCTGTGATAGCCTCGTTAGGACCCTCTACACATTGTGCTCCCCAATGAACCCAGATTCCGAACTTCGCGTCGCGGAACCATTCCGGGGTTTCGTACTGGCTCAGCGATTCCCAGGGGGGCATGAAGGCATCCTGCGCCATCGCTTCGTGGCTCTCGCTGACGGGAATGGCGTAACTCGTCGGCGTTGATTCGCCTTCGTGATTGTCTGTGCGGTCGGCATTGATTTCGGCCTTTGCCAACTCGGTGCAAGCCGTGAGCAAAGCGGTGGTCAAAAGAAAGATTCTGTGTTTCATTTATCTCGATCGTTCCTATTCAGAATACTGGCGTTATTCCAGCACCACCTCCAGATCATCGTAGTAGATACTTTCTCCGCTGGTGATGCGAGGAACGTCGAGGCGGAGGAGTTTGGCTTCTTGTGGTTCGAAGGAGATTTTCTGCCAGATAGGATTGTTGACGATGTTGGAGAACTCGCCCTTGGCCAGCTGCGTCCAGGTGTTGCCGCCGTCGGTCGAACTCCAGAGGATGTATTCGAGAGGAATGCCTTCGCGGTGGGTCTCGTCGGGCAGGAAGTAGAGGCGGTTGATGCGCTGTGTCTCGTTAAGATCGATGAACATCGATTTGACTCCATTCACAGAGAAGCCAGGGAAGAAGATGTAATAACCGGATGATTTCTTCTCGCCCGCATCGGGGGTGTCAGGAGTGATGTCTGGTGCCAGGAACACTCCCATGCGGCTGATGACAGGACATGCAAGGCTCTCTAAGATGGTCATGCGCAGGGCTGTGGCTGTGACCGCAGGGAAGCAGATGATGCGCTTGCGGCCGATGGTCTCAAGGCCATCATCCCAATCTGCGAGGCAGTCCTGAAGTGGTTGCCATTGGCCATCGACCTGAGCCTCCAGACGGAAACGCTTCACGCGTTGACCGAGGCTGATGTCTTCGGAGGCCATGTAGCGATTGAAGGTGGTAGGAGCCTTGAAAGTGAGGGTGTAGATGCTGTCGCCTTCGTCCTTCGGCTTAATACCTTCGGCGAGGTCATGATCGAACACCTCGTGCACCATCTTGTTGAATGCTACGCCACGAGCGCTGTCGATAGGCGAGATGAGGCCGTTGGGCATGATGGGGAAGTTGAGCAGGAGGGTGGAGTTGCGACCCACAGACTTGTAGTAGGTGTCCATGAGCTTGGAGAGCGACTTGACGTGACCATCCTCCGAAGTATGATAGAACCAACCCGGGCGGATGGAGGTGTTGGTCTCGCCCGGACACCACACGTCGCCATCCTCCATACCCCAATGCAGATCGCCCCACTCAGGATCCTTGGTGCTGCTCATCTTGCTCCAGTTGCGATGTCCGATGTTGCCGGCTTCGGTTCCTACCCAGCGCAGGTCACCACGACGGTCAGCACCATCGTTCCAGATGATGCAATGTGGCTGCAGTTCACGAATCATGTCATAGGTTGGTCCCCAGTCGTAGTATGTCAGACGGTCAATCTGACGTGTCTCATTGGCACCACCGTACCAACCGTTGCCGCCATTGGCACCATCGAACCATACCTCATAGATGTCGCCATAATTAGTAAGCAACTCTCGGAGTTGGTTACGGAAATATGTTACGTATTCCGGTTGGCCGTATGCTGGGTGGTTACGATCCCATGGCGAGAGATAAACAGCAAACTTCAAGCCTTCTTCGCGACAGGCTTCGGCCAACTCCTTGACCACATCGCCCTTGCCGTCCTTCCAGGGTGCCGACTGAACGTCATAATCAGTATATTCCGATGGCCACATGCAGAAGCCGCAATGGTGTTTCGCTGTGAAAATAATTCCCTTCATGCCAGCAGCCTTACAGGTCTTGACCCATTGACGGGTGTCGAGGCTCGAAGGATTAAATAGGTTTACATCCTCATCGCCAAATCCCCATTCCTGATCAGTATAGGTATTGAGCGAATAGTGCAGGAAGGCGTATATTTCCATGTCTTGCAATGCCAGCTGATCAGCCGATGGGAGAGGTCCGAAGGGTTCAACCTTCGGCTTCTCGTTGCCGCAAGACGAAAGTAATGCAGATGCTAAAAGGGCGTATAATAGTTTGCGTCTCATAATTTTTCGGTAAGGTAGTTTTGGGTGTAATTATCAATTATCAATTCGAATAACGAAGCCATATTCATATTTCTGATTGCCCGGCAATGTGTATTCAGGCAAAGTGCGGCTACCCCAGGTGTTGATGCCCCCCACGCCATGCACGCCGAGGTCAATGTTCATGTGCAGGAGACCGTCGCGCTGGATGTCCTGCGGATGGCGATGGCCTTTGTCCAGCTCTTCATCGGCATAATCGCGTACATTGAAGCACAATGGTTGCAGACCTTCGATCTGGAGCGTATGACGGCTCGTGTTGGTGCGAATGATACGTGTGTCGCAGCGATAGCCATTGTCCTGTGGACGGATGTATTCGGTCTTCATCTCATCGAGCGAGAGGGTGTATGCGCCCAGATGCTGCGAGAGCTTGCGGTCTGGATAGTTCTCGTAAGGGCCACGACCCACATAAGAGACCCCTCCCAACCTCCCCTGTTTAGGGGAGGCGTTGGTTAATGCCAGACGCATACCAAACTTTGGAATGAGTGGAATGTCATCGGCCTTTGGCTCGTAAGCGGCATGAACCAGAATCTCACCGTCATTGTTAATCTCGTAGCGAAGCGTATAGTCTGCACCTACAGGCAGCGACATCAGGAATTCCACCGTGAGTTTGTGTTTGCCTTTCTCTATCCGGACGTCCTTGAGTTCACGCTTGGCTGCACAATCTTTCCATACACTCAATCGTTCGCAGAATCCAGCCTTCCACTGGTTGTCATTCTCCGGCTTCCAGAAGTAGGGCTCAAGTGGTTGGGCAAGTATAGGTTCCCCATCCATGACAATCTGTTGCAACGCTCCATTCTTGGCATCAAATGTAATAATACTTTGCTGTGTCTCGACTTGCAGCAAATCGCCCTCTCGTGTTGCCTTAGGAGCTTTGCGGCTGGTGGCGATGCCGATAGGGTAGCGGTAGTCGCCGAGTTCAAAGCTCTCATGAGCAATGACCGTTCCTTTCTTTGCCCAAGGCTTATCCTCGCGCAATACGGCTTGGACGTTGACGATGCTGTCCGTCCCCTCGTAACGATGGCCGGTGATGATGTAGTCGAAGTCATCGGCGCTTACGAAAGGATCCATGCTCCACTTCTTCACCTCCCCATTCTCATAACTGAAATGTATCGGCTGATAGACATACTGCACCTCATAGAAATGCGGATTCGGTACGCGATCAGGCGCTACCAAGCCATTGATCAGGAAGTTGTCATCATTCGGACGGTCGCCGAAGTCACCTCCGTATGCCCAGAACTCATCAGCATGTTTCGTGAGTTCTGCGGTATAAGGTCGGCCAAACAAAACATTGCGCGACCCATCGTTGATAGCCTGTGCAGAAGCCGATTTTTCATTTTTCACTTTTACCTTTTCATTTGGCATGGCTATTCCCTGATCCACCCAATCCCAAATCGCAGCTCCACAGATGCTCGAATCAGCATAGATCACATCCCAGTACTGCTTGAAGTGTCCCATCGAGTTACCCATGGCATGAGCATATTCGCGCGCAATCATCGGCATACGATTTTCGCCTTGTCCCATGTCGCGTAATGCATCAGGCGAAGGATAACCCACATCGTGAAGCGCAGAATACAGAGGGTCACAATCATAGAACGGCAGTCGGGTAGGATCCATCTTCTCGATCGTGTCCTTCATTGCCTGGATGTTCGGTCCCACGCCACCCTCGTTGCCTAAAGACCAAAGGATAATCGAAGGATGGTTCTTGTCGCGCTCCACCAGTGCCACGGCACGATCTACGTGCGCATCCTTCCAGTCGGGTTGGTGGCCCATATACTCGTTAGCATAATCATAGCCGTGACTCTCCTGGTTGGCTTCGTCCATCACGAAGAGGCCGTAGCGGTCGCACAGTTCGTAGAGGTACGGATCGTCAGGATAGTGGCTGGTGCGCAGGAAGTTGATGTTGCAGAGCTTCATCAGTGCGATGTCCTTGTCGTAGGTAGCACGATCCACATAACGACCCAGACGAGGATGGTGGTCATGGCGGTTCACACCACGCAGCTTCACATTCTTGCCATTGATCTTCAGCACATCGCCCTCGGTGTGTATCTCCTTCCAGCCCGTATGATAGTCGAAATGCTCACCCGCAGCTTCGATGCTGACCGGATAGAGATACGGATCGTGAGCCGACCACAGATGCACATTATTTATAATTGTATTGAGCGCCACCTCCACCGTGTCGCCAGCGGCAATCTGCGCGATGGTCTGTTCGAGCTTGACGTCGAGCTGGCTGATCTCCACGCTCACGGGCACATTCTTCGCCACCTGCTTACCCGTGTTGCACACCTTGACCAACGCCTGGAAACTGCCACGCCACACCTCGCCTCTCTGTCGCGAGAGCATCGGGATAGAGATAAGTTTATAGTCAGCAATATGCACCAACGGCCTTACCCACAGCTGCACGGGGCGGAAGATGCCCGACAGTCGCCACATGTCCTGATCCTCCAGATACGAGCCGTCGCTCCAACGATACACCTCCACCGCCATGCGGTTCTTGCCTTCATGGAGATACGAAGTGACATCGAACTCGGCTGGCGACATAGAGTTCTGGCTGTAGCCCACCTTCTCGCCGTTGATCCACACATACATGGCCGACTTCACACCACCAAAGTGCAGTATCAGATTCTTGTCGTGCAACATCTCGCGGCTCACCTCGAAGTCGGTGACATACTGACCTACAGGATTTCGGTGGTCATAAGCATACCAATCCTTCGGCGGCTCACTGGTCACCGAGGGTTCGTTGCGCTCGAAAGGATAGGGAATGTTTGTGTAGATAGGTCGGCCAAAGCCCTGCATCTGCCAGTTACCCGGCACGGCAATCTTGTCCCACCCAGTCACGTCATAATCCGTCTGCCAGAAATCCATGACACGCGAATCTGGATCCTTCGACCAATGGAACGACCATTGACCATCGAGCGATACAATCTCCTCGCACTCTGCCTCTCGTGAGGGGAGCTGGAGCGTAGCATGATAAGGTAACTTATTGATGCCGAAGACATGAGGATTCTCCCAGTCACGCTGCTGCGCCTGGGCGGTATTGACGCTCTGCAACATAAGCAAGGCTGTCAATGCCGAACTGAGGATGTGCATTTTATTATCCATATTAATATGAAATGTGCAGTCGGTTTATTTCATCATCCACTTATCCACCCTGAGCGCCTCGCCCTTCAAGACAAAGACGAGGTCGTGAACGCCCTCTGGACAGGCGAGGAGTGAGGTGGTGGTGTTACCATCGATGAACGCACTGGCTACGAGTTCGCCATCTGGTTGATCAAGACGTACGTCAATCTGGCCCTGACCGATGGCAGAGAATTCAAGCTTCTTGGCTTTATGACTGAACTCCACGCCTTTGACCTTGATGGCACCTACACCCTCGGCCTTGGCCAGCATATTGCCGCAGGTCGTGCTGTCTTCGTCAAAACGGATATTGTGGGTGGCGAAGGTGGTCTCCATCTCTTGCTGTTCGAAAGGATTGAGCGTACGGATCTGTGCCACGCCCTGGTTGGTGGCATGGGTGAGCGAGATGCGCTGGTTGGCTTCATCCACCTCGATTTCATCCACTGAGATATTGCGATAACCGCCCTTCTGGTGCTTGGCTTTCTTCAGGATCAAAGTGTGGTGGAAAAGGTACCACTTGCCCTCGTACTTATGCAGATGTGTGTGGTTGTTACTATACTCAAAGCCATCGTCACCAGGGTTCTTCAGATAGTAATCTTGATAGTGCCAAGAGTCGGTGAGGAGCGGATCGCCATCGGGCAACATGTAACCCATGCTGCATCGGGTAGGTACGGCGGCTTCTTCCTTCCAACCGTCCTTGTCCGTCCAGTCGAGATTGTAGGTATAAACCATCTTGCCACCGATGATATTCAGCTCGTTGGCCTCGAAATGATTGGGAGCTGGAAGCACGACGAAAGGACTGTCGAACGAGATCATATCCTTGCCGAGACGTGCTAGACGAGCCTTGCCTGCACCGAATGCCAGCCAGCCGTTGCCTTCTTCATCAATGACCACACCTGGGTCAAATGGCACGGTGCAGTCGCCCAATCCAGGGGTCTTGGCATCGACGATGCTGCTATCCAAAGGGCTCGTCCAAGGGCCGACAGGAGAGGTAGCGGTCAATACACCCGTACCGAAACCGCTGTTAGAATAATAGAGGTAGAAGTGTGTCTTGCCATCCTCCTCCTGACGCGAGCAGATGCTTGGTGCCCATGATGCGATGATCCACGGAGCCAGCTGCTTGGTGTGGATGAGGCCGTGGTAGGTCCAATTGACCATGTCGCGCGTGGACATCATGACCAGCGAATTGATATGCTCGTAGGTGTTGGCGCTGTCGGGATGCACTTCGTCACATTGCTGCTGGTCGTTGGTGCCATAGACGTAGAGTCGGCCCTCATACTCCACGGTGGTAGGGTCGGCCGTATAGAGGTGGTCGAGCAAAGGGTTATGGAAGTCGCAGCCGAACTTCAGCGAGTCTTGTATCTCAATGGTGAGTGGTTCGGATGGATGCTTCTCGCTGCAGCTGATCATGGCCGAGAGGGCGAGGAGGGGGAGGATGAGCTTCTTCATATTATATTATTTCTTTATTATCTTTACACGACGGTAAGCAGGCAGGTTGTGGCGACTGTTATCATGCACTTCGCAGATGATGTGGATGCCGTCTTCGTCCAAAGTGTCAGGAAGTTCGACCGACGCCTGTGGTGCATAATTATTGTTGATCTTTGCCTCTGATTGGCCGATGCCTTTCTGCTGCCACCAGCTGAAACTTAGTTCATCACCATCGGGATCGAATGAAGCTGTTGCGTCGAGCGTTACTTGTTGCCCTGGTTCGGCTTCGATTACAATGATCCCATCCCCTTTCTGTCCGTTGATGATGAGCTCAGGATTGTGGTTGCCCTGTCCTGTCTCTGCCCATTCCATTCGCGCTATGAAGTCATTGAGATTGTCAAGATAGAAGTGACGGTAGTATTCCTCTGAAAGGCTCTTGACGGGTTCTTGCCAGCTCGTCCAAGCGTATGTCAGCGAGTCTTTGGTCAATGCCCATGTGTGATAACCACCCCATCCGGCCTGCATAGGATCCTCTGGGTCGTGAAGACCATTCGGTATAACATTCAGGAACGATGGTGTATCGCCCTCAACGCCATATTTGAAGTCTGGATAGAGCTTGCCCATGGTGGCATGACCCTGGATCTCCTGCTGTATCTGCGGCCAATATTCCTGACCGAGGCTGCATTGCAACTGCCACGTACCTTCATCCCACACCAGTTTCAGATCATCGGCAAACTCACGTCGCATCCATTGATGAGAACTGTATGCAAGGTTCTCGCGCATGGCCCATATCATGTCCTGATCGGTGATGGTGTAGAGGCGAATCTTATGCAGAAAGTCTTTCAGTTCTTGAGGAGTACGTGTCTGCTGCACTTTCCAGATAGCTTGAGCCAGCGTGTTGGCACCACCCCATGCACATACCCACAATGGACGGTTATCGGCTTCGTCGGCCAAGCGGATAATGAGTTCGCTGCCCGGCGTGTCATTATCTGCACCAATGACTCCGATACCGGCTCTCTGACTACCCATGGCGCATCGGCCCTGCAGATATTCCACGCTTGGCCAGTAGCCACGCTGCTGCTTGCCATTCTCTTCTTCTAAGGTCAGAAAAGCGTCTTGTCCCGATCGTTTCATCAGATTCCTGACATCCGTGCCGTAAGCATTGACCACAGAGTCACGATATGCGGCACTTTCAGTAGGATAGGGGTCGCAGTTCCAGCCCGTGGAGGTGATGATTCCTTCGATCTCAAGCATGTCGGCATAACACAACAGATGCACCAACGACTCGGTGTCATCAGGTTCCAGATCAGGTCGTCCGATGTCGGTCAATATCACAACACGTGGCTTCAGCGGAGTTTCGACAATCTCTTCAGTAGTCGTATTGCTACATGATGCTATTGATGTGGCAGCCAAAGTAATGGCAGGTAAAAGATAGTGGAGTTTCATGATAACCTTCATTTTATTCTGTGATATACTCAAACCAATCGAAATCAGCAGAGCCTTGCTTATTCGTTCCTTGAGCAAAGACCCCTAACATCACGCCTGTGAAGCCACCGATAACTTCGGTAGAGAGGTAGCGGAAATCCATTTTGCAGAGCGTCTCAAACGATTTGCCATTCTCTGAGAACTGCATGTAATAATAGGCTCCATCCGAACTGATGCGCAGATAAGCCTTCTTGCCTTTCAAGGTGATTTCTTTCTCTGAATGAGTAAGTTCACCCAGTCGGATATTTGGACGAACTACCAACTGTCCGCCACGATTCTCCACCAGGACATCATAATGGTTGAGAGGAGCTGCGTATGCCGTGATGCCAGCAAGTGAACCTTCTGCAAGATGAGAAGCATCGAGCAGGGTGGTGGCAGTAAACGACTTCTCCGTCTGTCGTCTTGCCACGAATGTAGGAGAGGTGGCTGCATCGATTGCCGTTGTCGTAGTGTGAAGACGGAGCCAACCCTTGCGCTCGGTGAGCGAGTAGCATGAATAGTCGGGATTGCCGATACTCATCCATCCCCATGGCAATCCGATGGAACTGTAGCTTGATGCTGGAACATCGCGCTTTATGTAGTTGAACTCTTCACGCTCAGGGTCAGTAGCCATCGGCACCTGTGGCAAGGTCTTGCACTTCATCTCCACGCTGAGCGTACCGTTTCCATTGACTACCGGCCAGGCATTTTCATCCCAGCGGACGGGTGCCAACATCGTCTCGCGTCCCATCACGTGCAGCAGGTAACCACTGGTGCGATAGCCGAGACAGATCATCCACCACGAAGAGTCAGGAGCCTGAACCAGGTCGGCATGACCAAGACCTTGGATCTCGCTTCCCTGCATCTCCATGCTGAAGTGCGAAAGGATCGGGTTAGCACGATTCGATTCGTAAGGGCCGAATAAAGAACGACTTCGCATGATATTGACCTGATGACCATGCTCTGTACCACCCTCAGCCAGCATCATGTAGTAGTAGCCATCCTTATTATAAATATGAGGTCCCTCAGGATATCGACCACCTAAGCCTGTGCCGAGGTGATGGATCTCGCCGAGCTGCTTACCTGTCTCAACGTCAATCTCACAGATCTTGATGTCGCCTTCCTTCCACAGGAAATAGCACTTATCACCTTCAAAATATAAGGTAGGGTCACAAGAACCGATGGCAAAGTCAATGACAATCGGGTCAGACCATTCTCCTGCAGGATCATCGGTCCAGACATAGAAATGGCGGCGTGAAGGGAAGACGGTCGTCACCATATAGAATCGCTTATTGAGCTCATTGTAGCGAATGGTCGATGCATAGATACCTCCGTTGGTCCATCCCAATTCAGGATTCTGTTGGCTATACAAACCAGACAGATCGAGCTGTGAAGGACGTGTGAGGCAGCTACCTATCTGCTCCCAGTGGATAAGGTCTTTGCTATGAAAGACCGGCACTCCAGGAAAATACTGAAAAGTACTGTTCACCAGATAAAAATCATCACCCGCACGGCATACGCTCGGGTCAGCGTGAAAGCCTGGCAAGACAGGATTGCGGAATCCTTGTGCACAACAGACTTCACACAAGAAGAGAAGAAATAGCGTGGTAATTAGGGATAGTCGTTTCATGCTGTATTTAATTTTTTGTGCAAAGATAGTCAAAAATAATTGAATGCACAAGGTTTTTAGGCATAAACCATTTTTTTTGAAAGAACACGCCTCCTTCATTCCACCGGTTTGAGAAAATCCTTAAAAGATTAAATAAATAGCAGTTCATGCATGGTGGGAGATTTTCGGTGAGGAAATAACTCTTTGTGACCGATTTATTTGAACAGAAAAATGAATTGTTCTACACCTATTTATGTCAAAAGAATGCGAAAATGAACCTAAGATTAAAAAAATGATGAAGAATATATTTGTATTATAATTAAAATGTGTATCTTTGCCTCAGTAGAAAAACTGAGAGTTCTCCACACACAAATTCGCTAGTGATTAACAGAAGAAATTGATGAAATAATCGAAAGGAGGAAGGTAAGATGAACCTAGAAGTCACACAGCAGAATCTATATCTATTCCTACCCGGAAAGATAGCAAACGTTGCTGGCATCATTGCCGCCAAAGAACATTGTTCTCAACTCGAGGCTATGCAACGCTTCTATGCCTCTAAGACATACCGAGCACTTCAGCGTGAAGAAACCAAACTTTGGCATTTTGGAGCCGTAGCTCTTTATGAGATGTACTGCGAGGATGCAACAGAAAAATTCTCGATAAAAAAGAATATCAAGACAGAAAGACCCGCAATGACGAAGGAAGATTTGAATTTCACCATCTATTGTGTAGGTATCATGGCAGAAAGCCTTGATGTGCTGCACACCTTCTCTCGCGAATACATCATAGAGGATCTCACCCGACTAATGAAGAAGAAAGGGCTATTGGCCGCATGAAGTGGGCATCTTAGACATGCATTGCCTCAGCGACTACTATCTGGCTGATGAGCTGATGATAGAATACGGAAAGAAGTAAAATAGCGTCAAACTGAAAAATTAGTATCTTTGCAATAGCAATAACAACGAGCGGTTACCCTATCTTCTATCTATATGGTTGTGATTTGCTGAAAACAATTGGGCGGGGCAACTCGCCCCTTTTTTGTCTATTTCTTTGGAAGAATAGGATAATGTGCTGCAAATATATCGCTTTTCTATTAAAAGTCCAAATCTTATGTCACTATTTTGAAAATAATATATAACAATTACATTTAGAATGGCTTATAAGTCTGAGAATCGGACATTTCTTCTATCCACCCCGTGACAACTTCCAAATTAGATTTGCCAACAGTGCCAGTGGCTTGCTGGATAGCTTGGGAAATTACAGAGGTATCCTTACCTCTCTTTTCGAATTCATCATACATCTTATAGATGCGGAGTGATGGGCTGCTGTTCGGTCTTTCCATATTGATTTATTTAGATTAATATTTATTTTCCTTTACATGGCCAGAGATATGGCCTGCATAAGATATATACTGCAAAGATAGAAAGTTTTTTCGATACTAAGAAATTTTATTCCAACTTTCTCGTCATGCAGCGCGTTTTATCGGCACGATGAAGTACGCGGAACACTGATTAGAGGCTTTATGCTCATAATCCAAGTCCGTCAGGATTTCCGAAAGTACCTTTCACGAGCAAGAATAGGTCCAAACGAATTCGTGTAGTACCTTTCACGGTCGTGGCATATCTGTCACGGTACCGTGACAAGGATGCCACGATGTAAAATAAGTCCAGACGAAATCGTGACGGCACATTTTAAAGCGTGGCATCCACTTTTGCGTACTCGAAAGTGGATGCCACGCTCAATAATATCAACATCACGTACGCGATGTTGAAATTCAAGGTCAAAAAGTCTTATTCGAAAAGTTTAGCCACTTTTTCGAGCCAGAAAGCGTCGGTCTCATCGAAAGTGTTGAGGTCGGCGCTGTCGATGTCGAGAACTCCGGTAACCTCGCCAGCAGCATTGTGCAGCGGAACGACGATCTCGCTGCGAGAGGCAGAGCTACAGGCGATATGGCCAGGGAACTGATCTACGTCAGGAACCACCTGTGTACGGTCTTCTGACCAGGCGGTGCCGCAAACACCTTTGCCGCGACGGATGCGGGTGCAGGCCAGCGGTCCTTGGAATGGGCCAAGGACGAGGATGCCGTCAATGACGCGGTAGAAGCCCGTCCACCAGAACCCGAAGGTCTCGTGAATCATGGCTGCCGTATTGGCCATGTTGGCGATAGGGTCTGTCTCGGCACCTACCACAGCTTCGATCTGTGGGTAGAGTGCTTCATATTTCTCGGCTTTGGTGCCGTTGATAATTTCTAAGTTTTCTGCCATAATTTTTATTTTTCTCCATTCACTAGTGTCTGGTAAAACTCAGAATTTATAGTTGCTAAATTATTGATATACATTCAAAACATCACGTAAAAAGCTACTCGGAGGATTTGGTTCTGCTCAAAATTTACTATCTTTTGCGCCCAATAGCAAAAAGATAGCAAATGAGCAAAAATACGAACAAGCCCAAATACGTGTTCCGTTAGATTTGTGTGTTTCTGAATCTGGATGCAGCTCAATATGGACATCTACTCTGTCATTCAGATTCTGAGTGCTTCGGCTATCGACAGAATCCCGTTGCGCGAACTTTTTGAAAATAGCAAAATGTCAGAGGCAGAGGGTGTAGATGATGATGGTCAGTACTTAATTGAATTTTAATCGGACACTAGTG
>JAZRXZ010000152.1:0-4587 GCA_045600445.1 Bacteroidales bacterium
AAAATCCCCGGATTCATCAAGTTCCTCATCCTCATCCGGAAGAGAAAAGATTTCACAAGAGTCATTGAAATAAGGATTCTCATCGAAACTGATGAAACGCAGCCGGGCTTCATCCCTGCAACTCTCATCCACCTCATAGCCGAGCAACTTCATCTCCTTTTCCAGTGCAGAATAATAACGCCGGTGCTCGTGCCAGTCATCAGTAGCCACGGGCACAATCCCGAACAGTCCCTGGCCGCTTGCGCTCAAACCGAGATACCAGAAGCACGGCCACTTCGACAGCTCACGCTTCGCAGCCTCCGCGTCATCCAGATTGTCAAAGTCCAGTACGATAAGAGAATTGTACGCCTCAATTTTCTCATCCTTCGGGACAGAAGAAGACCTGGTCTTGATTATGCAAGAAAGACATCCTGCAGGGAGCAGCTTCTTTTTCAGGAATGCCCGTTCTTTCTTGTCGGTGGTACTTCGGATTCTGTTGAGGTCTGGCAGATAATCCCGTCCAAGATCCAGGAACTCCCGGAGAGTCATAAGATAGAACTCTCTCGACTCCAGAGAGTAGGATTTGCCAAGCTTTTCCAGATTCATTCCGGCTTTGCCGCCGGTAAAAGCACGGTGGAATACGCACACTCGCGTTTCCCCGACAGGCCGGTTCTCCGGCCCGATTTTGGTTAGATTTGCCATAGTGATGCTCTATTAAAGGGTTCATGATGTCAGGGTCAGATTTTCCCTTTGAACCGAGCATACCTTCCAATGGCTTTCGTTTCCTTGAGCTTCTTCAGATCGTTGAGGCAGACCGTTCGCCTTCCTTCCTCTTTCTTAGTGCGGATGGAATCACCTTTAAGACGTTCATAAAAGGCCGTGGTCTTGATTCCCAGGAATTCACAGGCCTGTTTGATGGAAATGTAAACTTCTTCCTCCTCTCTTTCTTCAACTTTTGTTTTTGGAGCAACCTCAGTCATCGCCTTGCATACGCTTCTGTACACAACGTCCTCCAAATACTCACCTATAGCGTCAATAGCACTCATAGTCTCATAATTTGAAATTTGACAAAAAGGTTGTGCGCACTCCCTTGCCGGAATACCTTTCCGACAGCGCAAAGATGAAAGGGAAATTACGGAATTCCAAACACTTACAAGTGTCGGGAAATGTAGTGGGATGTAGGTGTATATACCAAAACAGGCCCTCTGCCGAGAGCCTGCGCGGAATCGGCTTGTCACCGGATACCGACAAATAATTTTATTTTTCTTTACGGGGATATTTCGCCAAAATCTCTACCAGCCTGTCATTCTTGCGCCCGATGGGGTAGGGATTACGTGTGAAATGGACCAATGTCGGATTGCCGTCTTTGCCATGGAAGCGGAAAATACGGTTCATCACCTCTGCGCTCACTCCGAAATGATTGCCGAAATATGTGGCCTTGTTGACTCGTTCAGTCCAATCTCCCTTGTGGCCGATGAACTTGTGGTGAAGCAGAGCATCCTCCAAATCGGTATCCGTGAGCCCGTTGAAATAGCCGGACATTTCCTCGGCAAGTCCCTGAAGCGGCGTTGTCTTCTTTCCCCGCCCGGAAGAAATGGCATCAAGATTCTCCGTCACCTTTCGCAGCCCTTCGCAATACTTTGATGCAATAATCACATATTCCCTCGATGCCTCGAAATCCCCAAGGACATCGTATGCCGCCGACTCATTCGCCGTACACTGGCTGTCGAATTCCATCACGGCATTGCAAAAAGCATCGAACTTGCCGATGAAGTCCTGGACCTCCCTCTGCCTGCCGGCATTCCCCTCGATGAGCGGCCACTCGTCATTGATGAAATTGACGGCCCTGAGAAGATTGCCGTCGAGAATTGCACAATTGCTCTCCAGAACACCGACGCTGCCTTTTATACCGGATTTTTCCAACGGATCAAGATTATCGCCCCTTACAGCCTTGCTGACAAGAGCAATATGCCGGAGTGCGGAATCCATCGACTCCGCAACCTCCAGCAATGTGTTTCTGTATGAATCTCCCATATCAGTCAAAGTAGTTGTATTTGTCAATAATCTTGTCAACCACCTCCAGCTGGTCAGCCTTGATATACTTCTTGAGCATTATCGGTGTTGAATGGCCGGTAATCTTCATAATGTCATAGACATCCATCCCCGCCAGATACATCAGAGTGGCCCCGGTCCTTCTCGCAGTATGCGAGTGAATAAGCTGCCATTTCTGGTACTTGACCGTTTCCTTGTTGCCACCCTTTGTCTCAACCATTTCCACAATCTCATCGAGACCGGCCATCTTGCCGATATCCTTGATGTACCGATTGATTACCTGGTCTGCAAGATGCGGCATCTGATAATTATACCTTTCCAGGATATTCTTCAATTCAGTAGAGCAGGGAACAGCCACCTTCGCCCCGGTCTTGTGCTGCCGGATATTGATGTACATCACCTCGCGAGTCTGAATCTCCGGCTTGGTCTGTCCCGGATTCTCCGGATCCGGAACATCGACAATCGTCCTCTTCGTGTAGGATTGAATGTCATCCTTGGAGATATTGTTGTAATCGGAGATTCTCTGGGCAGTCCAGCAGCCGACAAGAAAGATATCCCTGGCAATCTGATACCCCTGCGGCATTTCCTTCAAATCCACGGCCCTGAACTTGTCGAGGTCTTCCTTTGTCAGATAGATGGAATCGACTTCAACCCTGGTACCCTTGAAGCGTTTGTCCTTGAACTTCTGATTCTGATTGAACCCTTCGGACTCGGCGCAGCGCAGGATGCTCTTCAAGTTCTTGATGTGCTTCCCGTATGTGTTGATAGCATAATTCCGGGCCTTCATCCACTCCGTGTACTTGAAGTACAGAGTCATATCGATGTCATTGAAATCATACCTCTTGTGAGTCTCGGCCTGAAACGTCTTCCAGACCGTCATCGATTCCTTCAGGGATTTTGCAGTACTGTGAGCGAAGTTCGTTCCCTTGTCAGTCTGCCGCGCTCCGGAGAAAATCTGCTCGATATACAGGTCGATATATTTTGACAAGGTCATTTTCTTGGCCTCAGCCTCGGCAAGCCTCTTTGCCTCCTCCTGTCTCAGCCGCTCCTCTCGTTCTTCCCGATAAATGATGTTATTGCAAATCTTCTTGACCTCCTCAACGGTTATCGGCTTTCCCTGACGAAGCCTCGAATCGATGGCGATACGGATATCCTCAGTCTTGGCGATGATATAGGAACCGGACTCGCTCTGCTTCCAATTCTCCCAGGCCGCCCCGTTGCGATTGAGTTTCCACTTCTCTGCCGGGACCTGCAGGTCAGTCTTGATACGGATGTTTGTCTTCGGTTCAGGATGTTGGATCCTGATGTACAAAGGCACCAGACCCTTGGCGTCTTTGTTAAGTAGTACGAATGTTGTTGCCATAATTTTGTATGTTAATTTACGTACTACAAAGATAATAATAATCCCGAAAAGTGTACTGAAAATGTACTAAAATTCTCGAAAGACTTCCCAGCACTCCCGAAAGACCAATTTCAACATATATTGATTATTAGCACTTTACAAAATAACCCTTTCACCACCCCTGCACATCCCTTCACCTTACGCAGTCCCTTGTAGACCCTATAGGCCACGAAGCAGATGCAGATGTGGGCCTCAATACGTTTCTCCGTGAAGTGGAACATCGGTCTCATCTCCAACGTACCCTTACCAATTCTGAAGGCCCGCTCCACTACCCAAAGACCGTGATACTGGGATATGACCTCCTCCATGGGCAGGTCGGTGTTCGTGATGTAGCCCTTCAGACCGTCCCAGAGCATGTCCTCCTCTATCTTGTCCTCGTTGATGGATACGGTGATGTCCTTGCTGATGTCAAGGAACTTGTTGTAACCACGCTTGTTCACGTTCTCTTTCGTGAGTGTGCCCTTGGCGTAGGCCTTACGAAGTCTCTCGACGCCTTTGCTCCGGTTCCAAGCGTTCTTTCTCGCCCTTGTGTCTGAGTAACTGACGATGAGCCTCTGTGTGTCGCTTTTGCTGTATTCCTCCATATGCCCGTCTGTCCGGTCAACCGACAGGATCCAGTCCTTGATTGTCGGAGATTCGCTGCGGATTCTCGCTCCGAGTATATACTTGTAACCGGCGGACTCCAACAGAGCGACGTTCTTTGCACTCATCAATCCTGAGTCTGCAACGACCACGAAGTCCGTCAGGTTGAACCTCTGCACGAAGTCATCTATTATCGGTATCATCGTACGCCCCTCGTACTGGCTTCCGTTGAAGACGGAATAGGACAGCGGATATCCGTCCTTACTCACCAGTAGTCCCAGCACAATCTGCGACTCGGCCGTCTTTCCGTCCTTTGAGAACCCAGCCTGGCGCAGCTCGTCATCCGGCTGCGGCATGGACTCGAAGTAGAGAGTCGTCACATCGTAGAATACCAGTCCGATGCGGCCTCCCAGAACCTTCATCGTGTGCTTCACACTTATCTGCTGCACCTTCTCGCGCTGCGTGTTGTACAGCTTATCCATGTACCTGTAGATGTTGTGGAGATGAATATCCTCATCGAAGTAAGTTTTCAGATAGTCCACCGTGGCGACTTTACTCATCGGCTGACACAC
>JAZRXZ010000153.1:0-1216 GCA_045600445.1 Bacteroidales bacterium
CTGAGGAGCGGAGGCGCAGATGATGAGTTTGAGGTTGGTGGTGACAGAAGGAACGGAGTTCAGCTTGAAAGTGAACGCCGCGTCGGTGAGAGTGATGGTTGCATCTGCAGGAGCTTCAACGCCGGTGAGAGCGGGAGGAGCAGTCATAATGCTGCCACCACAGAAGACTACCCAGTAGTTGAGCCTCATAAAGAGGTTGGAGCCGGTAATCTTCGTTTTGGTACCGAGAACGGAGCGGGCCTCTGCAGAGAGAGCTGCGGAGTTCCACGCCAGAATCTGGGCATTGGTGAGAGACTGCCAAGCCTGTGAGAGCTGCTTGAAGATGGCTTTCACGGAAGCCTGGTCAGAAGTGCGGTCTGATCCGCCGTATCCGCGGTTGCGGATATACTTGCGTCCACGTGTTTTGGCCGCTGTAACACCTTTTGCGGTGCCTGACATCTCCTCAAAGGCGATTGAAGGTAGATACTTCATAGTTTGAAGGGTTTAAGTAGTGAAACAAAATATATAGCTGCGCACACTATCAGAATTATGATGAGGGCGAATGCATAGCCGCCCAGTTTGATTTTGAAGGATTGCCAGGGAGTCAGTTCTGCCGGTATCTCGATGTAATGGTCAACGTCAACCTGCTGCAGAACCACGGAATCACGATAGACAATCTCTTTCTGGATGGCCACTGGTTCTTTGACCGGTTTGACTTCCAGAGAATGCTTCAGGACATTGCCGGAAACTGATGCCTCAGATACTGCGTATTTATTCTCCAGTACCGAGACGGTATCAAGAGTCTGAACCTTCTCGACAATCCGGGGTATTTCCACATAGACAGTCTCCGGAACGAAAACGGTATTCGTTCGTACTTCGACCGTGGTTTGTTCTCTCGGTGTGACCTGCCTGGTAACGGAGCAGGCCACAGAGAGGAACAGGAGGAAAAGGAGTATGAAGTTTTTCATTGTGTAAGTTCTATTCGATTTCCGGCTTGTCAGCCTTCTTCCGGAGCTCGGCATCGATGCGTACAAACTTGGCATCGTAAGAGGTCTTGACTCCGAGAATTGCTCCGGCTAAAACCAGGAGCTCAGATACAATCGAGATTGCAGAATTGGAGATTTCTCCTTTCGGGTCAATCAGGAAGATACACACCGAAGCGATACCGACACCGGCAGCAAAGCTGGCGATGGCCATACCGCCCTGAAGGCGTGTAAATTCTTTCTGAGACATCTTC
>JAZRXZ010000154.1:0-31683 GCA_045600445.1 Bacteroidales bacterium
GAGAACCTCCTCGGCAAGGTTGACAAGCTCATCCTCTGCGGTGGTATGACCTACACCTTCGCTAAGGCTCACGGTGGCGAGATCGGTGGTTCAATCGTTGAGATGGACAAGCTCGAGGTTGCTCTCGGCGTTGAGGAGCTCGCTAAGAAGAATGGCGTAGAGCTCGTTATGGCTCCAGATGCAGTTTGCTGCGACGGCCTTGACTTCGGCACCATGACTGTTAAGGAGGGTTCTAAGATTGAGGTTTATCCTTCAAACGCTATTCCTGCTGGTATGGAGGGTCTCGACGCTGGTCCTGAGGCTCAGAAGAACTTCGCTGCTGCTTTGAAGGACGCTAAGACCATCCTCTGGAACGGTCCTGCAGGCGTATTCGAGTGCGACGACTTCACCGCTGGTTCAAAGGCTATCGGCGACGCTATCGCTGAGGCTACCGCTAACGGCGCATTCTCACTCATCGGTGGTGGTGACTCTGTAGCTTGCTGCACCAAGTTCGGTTTGACCGACAAGGTTTCTTACATCTCTACTGGTGGTGGTGCTCTCCTCGAGGCTATCGAGGGTAAGGTACTCCCAGGCGTAGCTGCTATCAAGGGCTAATTCACAACTCTCATAAGGCAAAAACTTGTCTTATTATATATAATAGGTGTCAGAATCTGGCACCTATTATCATTTAACTACCAGAAAGTATGAAATCTCCAATTTTCCGTTTTCTCCTTTTATTAGGATTACTATTACTGCCATTATCACTACAAGCTCAGGGGGAACTTGGATTCGGTGAAGCCGACGACACAACCATGAGTTTAGCTGAACGTGTAACCAACATCGAACAGAAATTCAAGTCCTTCAATGTCTATGTCAACTTCAATGGCAATCTCCATACAGAGCAATCCTATGGAGATGACGAGTTTACTTCCAATTTCCAGGCAAAGAACCTCCGCCTTGAGATAAAGGGACAGATCGGAGACAAAATCTATTATCGTATACGTCAGCGACTCAATAAAGCTACAAATGCCACAGACGACGGCCTTGCCAAAGCAACAGATTATGCGATGATAGGTTATCGACCATCCCCACAATGGCTTATCTCGGTTGGTAAAATGGGTCAGTACTTTGGTGGTTTTGAATTCGACCAGAACGCTATCTATGTCTATCAGGCCTCTGATATCAGCGATTATGCAGATGGCAGCAAGCTTGGAATCGCATTAACCTGGACACCCAATAAGAATCAAACATTCGTTGCTCAGATAACGAATGCACTCAATGGCAACCTATATGCAGAATATGACGGAATAGAAAAACAGGGGATTTACAAATCCAAGTCACCACTGACTTATGTAGCTCATTGGAGCGGACAATTTGCAGAAGGGTTCTATCGCACAAAATGCAATGTACTATATCGTTCTTTGGCCAAAGATAACGGTTCGACAGTTATGGTTCTCGGACAAAGTATCAATGGCAAATGGGGACGCGTTTTCCTCGATTATGCCTTCGAACACGACGACTTTGACTTCATGCGATTCTGTAGCATTGAAGCAAGTAAACACCTACGCTCCAATCAGTCCTATCTCACGGATCTGACATACCATGGACTTGTAGCTCGCACCGATATTAAGATTAGCAGGCACCTCATTCTTTGGGCAGAAGGAATGTATCAGACTGCAAGCTGCGGATCAAACAAAAACCTCGATGGCTTCCGTAAACACTACAATTACTTAGCTGGCCTTGAATATGTTCCGAATCCAGATTACAAGGTGCGATATACGCTCAATTATCAGGGGCAGTATTATGACTATTCAAAAAAATGTGGTATTCCAGATCAATCAGTAAACCGCATCGAGGCTGGAATTCTCTGCCGCATCAAATGCTTCTAACAGCATTTTAATTTAGAACAAGCTACATTTGGTACTTACTACAATCTTAGCAAAAAAATAGGAGTTAGCTTTTCGAAGCTAACTCCTATTTATATTATATGTATGTAATACGTTTTACTTTGTCTTAGCGTAACGGTCATTCAGCATCTGAAGCACCTCACCAGTGATATCATACTGTGGCTGCGCAATAAGGATGTTGTCGTTGAGAGTGTTGCTGAAGATGAACTGATACTTCTTAACAGCATTGTACTCCTTCAAGAAGTTCTGGATGGTGTCATTCAAACGAGTGTTCATATCAAGCTGCTCCTGTGCGAGCTCCTGCTGAAGCTTGGCATTGAGCTGATCGAGCTGGTTCTTCTTGTTCTCAAGACGAGTAGCCTCGCTCTGTGCACGCTGCTCGTTGAGGAATGCATTTGTCTGAAGCTTACGCTGGAACTCGTTGTAGTCACGCTCAAAATTCTGAGCCTGAGAATTGAAGTTAGCACGAGCATCCTCGGTCTTCTTGATAAGAGCTTCATTAAGGTCCTTAGCAAAATCATAATTGGTGAGGAGCGAATCGACATTGACATAAGCGATAGCCATACCACATGAGTCGCCACCTACAGCTGGAGTAGCCTGACCGTTCTGATTGTTTCCACAAGAGGTAAGACCTCCCATCAGAGCTCCTGACAAAAGAAGTGCAGAAGCCAAAGTAAAGATTTTCTTCATATTTAGATTTTAATTTTTTCAAGTAATGTGTGAAGCATACATCCTGATTCCGTCTCAGTCATAAAGGCCTTTGCGGTGTCGCTCCTCAAAGTCCTGCGACTGAACGCAGTGGATTCCCCTATCGCGCATAGCCTTCGACTGGCTGACATGCGTCTTCGGAAAAGAACCATTTTTCACAAATAATATCTTAATTGCTAAAAAAACAAAAGATATTACCAAAAATCCAAAAAAAATTAGAATTGTTTGCCACATTTTTTGTATCTTTGCAGCGCAAATGCGTTGTAAGCCAATGTAGCTTCCTTCCCACGTCGCGCAAATTGCGGTGCAAATATAATGATTTTATCAATCAATGCGCCTGCACGAAAAGGGTTTTTAAGAAATAAGCAGATAAGTTGAAAGAATTTAACAATTATTATTACTCAAATCAATAAAAACAACTATGGAAATCAAGAATCTTGAACCAAAAATCGTATGGGAGATCTTCGATGCCATCACCAAAGTGCCTCGTCCAAGCAAGAAGGAAGAGCAGATCCGCGCATGGCTCATTGATTTTGCCAAGAAAAACAACATCGAGTGCCATGTAGATGAGACAGGCAACCTCCTGCTCCGCAAGCCTGCAACCCCAGGCCGCGAGGATCGCGAGACCATCGTCATGCAGGGACATATTGATATGGTATGCGAGAAGAACTCAAATATCACACACGACTTCGAGAAGGATCCTATTGAGACCATGATCGTCGACGGTTGGGTAACTGCTAATGGTACTACCCTCGGCGCCGACAACGGTATCGGTGTAGCCATGGGTCTTGCAGCATTGACCGACGACAGCTTTGAGCACGGTCCTCTGGAGGTACTCTGCACCTATGACGAGGAGACCGGTATGACCGGTGCTAATAATATAAAGGAGGGCTTCATGACCGGTAAGATCCTCATCAACCTCGACTCTGAGACAGAGAACCAGATCTTCATCGGCTGTGCAGGTGGTCTTGACACCCTCGCAACCTGGAAGTATCAGGCTGTCGAGGCTCCAAAGAACCTCTATTATGCCAAGATTCATGTCAGCGGTCTGCTCGGCGGTCACTCGGGTGGCGATATCCACCTCGGTCATGCCAATGCAAATAAAGTGCTTTGCCGCTTCCTGCTCAGCCAGCCTGGTATCGAGATCGCTAAGATCGATGGCGGCAACCTCCGCAATGCTATTGCCCGTGAGGCATACGTTGTGGTCGGCATCCCAATGAGCCGTAAGGATCAGCTCGTTGCCGATCTCAACCAGTATGTTGCTGTGATTGAGGGCGAAGTAGGTGACATCGAGAAGGGATTCAAGATGACTATTGAGACCGTCGATACTCCTGCAACCATCATAGAGCCAGCTATTGCCAAGCAGGTATTGATGGCCGTGGAGGGTACTCCTCACGGCGTACTCGGCATGAGCCGCTCTATGCCAGGCCTCGTTGAGACTTCGACCAACCTTGCCAGCGTTAAGATGGTTGGCGAGGATACGATCCAGATTGCTACCAGCCAGCGTTCGAGCGTTGAGAGCGCTAAGCTCGATGCCGGTCTCCAGGTTGAGACCTGCTTCAAGATGGCAGGCGCTGAGGTCGTTCACCGCAGCAGCTACCCAGGCTGGAAGCCAAACATCGAGTCTCCTATCATGAAGGTCTGCCAGCAGGCTTATCGTGACGTCTTCAAGAGCGAGCCTGAGATCACCGCTATCCACGCAGGTCTTGAGACCGGTCTCTTCCTCACCAAGTATCCATACATGGACATGGTGAGCATCGGTCCTACCATGGAAGGTGTACACTCTCCAGACGAGCGTCTCAACATCGAATCTGTAGGCCGTTTCTATCCTTACCTCAAGGAGATTTTGAGCCGCATCTGAGCTGAGAATCGCTAAGTTATCAACTTACGGCTCAGTTATCAACAAAAATAGAATATTTTCGGGCAAATATTTGGTAGTTTCGTTGGAAATTCCGATATTTGCCCGTAATTATTTAGATTCTATTTCTTTAAAATGTCCTTATAAGTATGAAATTCGAAGTACTCAGCTCAGATCTCATGAGCCGCCTTAACGCCATTAGCCGCGTACTATCAAGCAAAAACACCTTGCCTATCCTCGAGAACTTCCTCTTTGAGGTCGGTGAGAATGTGCTGACCGTAACCGCCAGTGACGGTGATTCTACTCTTATCACCACCATCGACATCCAGAATGGTGAGGGTCAGGGCAAGTTCGTCGTTCCTGCCAAGACCATCATCGACCCTCTCAAGGAGATGCCACAGCAGCAGCTCCGCATCGAGGTAGACAATGGCAACTACGAGGTAGTCGTCAGCTATTCGAATGGTAAGTACAACTTCATCGGCGGCGACGCTGCAGCCTATCCTGTACTCAAGGAGCTTGAGGCCGACGCTAAGCGCTTCGAGATGAACCCTCAGGGATTGCTCAATGGTGTGACCTGCACCCTCTTCGCTACTGCCGAGGATGACCTTCGTCCAGTGATGAACGGTGTCTACTTCGATATCAAGACCGATCGCGTCGTATTCGTTGCCAGTGATTCGAAGAAGCTCGTCCGTCTCATCAACACCTCTGTCACTACCGATTTCGAGGGCGCATTCATCCTTCCAAAGAAGCCTGCTACCCTCCTCAAGGGTATCATCAGCAAGGATACTGAGAAGTGCGACATCAGCTTCGACAGCAAGAGCGTCCGCTTCGACCTGGGTAACTTCCAGCTCAGCTGCCGCCAGATTGAGGGCCGCTATCCACGCTACGAGGCTGTCATCCCTAAGAATAACACCAACCGCCTGACCATCGACCGTCAGTCGTTCCTCAGCGTGCTCCGTCGTATCGCTGTATTCTCTAACTCTGCTACCAACCAGGTCAAATTCGTCATCAACCCAGAGAGCATGACCATCTCTGCTCAGGACGTTGACTTCTCAACCTCAGGCACCGAGACCGTTCCATGCTCATATACAGGTCCAAACCTCAGCATCGGCTTCCGTGCTAACTTCCTCATCGAGATCCTCAATGTCATGAGTTCGCAGGAGATCGATATGCTCCTCAGCGATGCAGCTCGCGCAGGTCTCGTGACCCCAGTACAGAACAATGAGAACGAGGATCTGCTGATGCTCATCATGCCAATGATGCTTACTGACTTCTAATTATGAAACTGAATCTCAGAAAGCCCCTGATCTTCTTCGATCTTGAGACGACCGGCACGAGCGTCATGAACGACCGCATCGTGCAGCTCGCCTATATCAAGGTGATGCCCAACGGCGAGGAGATCACCGGCAACTACCTCATCAACCCGGAGATGCACATCCCTGAGGAGTCATCGGCCATCCACCATATCACAGATGACATGGTGGCCGACAAGCCGACCTTCAAGCAGATGTCGAGCAAGCTGGTGCAGGAGTTCGGTGGTTGCGACATTGCTGGCTACAACTCCAATCGCTTCGACGTGCCTCTGCTCATCGAGGAGTTCCTCCGTGCCGGTGCCAACTTCGACATCTCGAACTGCAAGTTTGTCGATGTGCAGAACATCTTTTATAAGAAGGAGCCTCGCACGCTGATTGCCGCTTATAAGTTCTATTGTGGCAAGAACCTCGAAGACGCTCACTCAGCCGACGCCGACATCCGCGCTACCTACGAGGTGCTTCAGGCGCAGCTCGACAAGTATAAGGACGACGAAAAGGATCCTATCCAGAACGATGTGGCCTGGCTACAGGATTATACCCGCATGAATCGCAACGTCGATCCGATGGGAACTTTTGTCTATGATGACAAGAACCGTCCTTGCTTCAACTTCGGCAAACATAAGGGCCGTCCGGTGACAGAAGTCCTCACCATGGAACCGACATACTATACCTGGATGATGAATGGAGAGTTCGCCCGCTCTACCAAGGCGGTGCTGACCAATCTCCGCTTCTCCATGCTGACTTCGAAATAAATACAGATGACAGACATTCAAAGACATAGGATGATTGTAGGGGCATGGCTTTGGCTGATGCCCCTATTCTCATTTCTCTTCGGTAGCATAGGTCAGGACAAGATCTGTGCACAGGAGTTGTCTGCCACTGTCACCATCAACGCGCAGCAGATCGAAGCATCTTTCCGCAATCGCTTCGAGACGCTCCGCACCGAACTGGAGGAATTTATCAACGGACAGCAATGGACAGGCGCTCAGTTCGCTCGCAATGAGCGTATCCAGTGCACCTTTGCTTTGACGATCAACGAGATTGCCTCGACCGACATCTATAAGGCGTCCATCACCGTCCAGGCTCGTCGTCCCGTCTACAACTCCTCTTACCAGACCATCCTCATCAACTGGCGTGACGATGAGGTGACCCTCCCCTATCAGGAAGGTCAGAACCTCAACTACAATGAATTCGCGCTCGACAACGAGATGATCGCCCTCGTGGCTTACTACAGCTATCTGATCCTCGGCCTCGACTTCGAATCATTCTCTCTGCAAGGTGGCGAGCCTTATCTGCGCAAGTGCGAGAACATCGTCAGCCAGATGCAGAATGCCGACGGCCGTGGCTGGAAGGCTTTTGACTCGAAGACAAATCGTCACGCTCTAATTAGCGCGCTCCTTGAGCAAGGCCAGCAGGACTATCGCACCCTCTGGTACACCTACCACCGCCAAGGCCTCGACGCCATGGCGCAAGCCGTAGACAAAGGACGCAAGCAGATCTCCGACGCCCTGCCATCGCTCAAGACGGTACGCAGCTCCGATCCGATGACCCCTCTCCTCTCCCTCTTCGTCAATGCGAAGCAGGACGAGCTGAAGAATATCTACAGCAAGACGTCGCGTCAGGAGCAGAAAAGTATCTCGGATCTGTTGTCTGACCTCTTCCCGACCTACCGTTGGGAATTCCAAACTCCTCACTCCTAACTCCTCTCTAAAAACATGCTTCTCAGCCTCACAATAGAAAACTACGCGCTCATCGAGCATCTGGAGTTCAATCCTGGCAAAGGCCTCACCGTCATCACTGGTGAGACCGGTGCAGGTAAATCCATCATTATGGGTGCGTTAGGTCTGATTCTCGGACAGCGCGCCGATGCCAAATCCGTACGAAATGGCGCGACGAAATGCGTCATCGAAGCCAGCTTTGACATCAGTCAGTACGGTTTGGAAGCCTATTTCCATGAGAACGATCTGGAGTATGATGCCACCAGCACCATCATCCGTCGTGAGATTTATGCCACGGGCAAGAGCCGCGCTTTCGTCAATGATATCCCTGTGCAGCTACAGATGCTCAAGGAGCTCGGTCAGTCGCTCATCGACATCCATTCGCAGCACCAGAACCTCCTCTTAGGACAGGATACCTTCCAGCTCGGAGTCATCGATGCACTGGCACATAATCAATATGAACTCGGCCAGTATCGCACCGTCTATAACGAACTCATGACCCTGCGCCGCCGCATCAAGCAACTCCGCGAAGAGGCTACCAAGAACGCGCAGGAGGCTGACTATATCCGCTATCAGTTCTCTCAACTCGACGATGCTAACCTCCAGGAGGACGAGCAAGAAGAACTCGAAGCCGAACAGGAGCGCCTCAGCCATGCCGAGGATATCAAGAGCGGTCTCTATGAAATCTTCAATGGCCTTGATGGCAACGAAAGCCTCATCCAGACTCTCAAGACCCTGAGCCACAAGGCGCAGGAGTTGACTCGCGTCTATCCAGAGATTGCTGAGATCGCCGAGCGTCTCGAATCGGACTTCATCGATCTCAAAGACATCGCCGAGGATGTAGAAGGCAAGGCAGAGGACGTCAACTTCGATCCGCAGCGCTTCGAGCAGGTCGAGGAGCGTCTCTCGCAGCTCTACTCCTTATTTAAAAAGCATGGCGTAGACAGCGTTCCTGAATTGATCCGACTCCGCGACGAATACTTCGAGCGTATGCAGCACATCGATGGCAGCGACGAAGAAATTGCCGAACTCGAAGCACAGAACAAGCAGCTCACCGCACAGACCAACAAGTGTGCAGCAGCCCTCACCGCCACCCGCCAGAAAGCTGCAACGACATTGGAGCAGACTCTCATCGAGAAAGTCAGCTACTTAGGAATGCCAAACGTCCGCTTTGCCGCAGAACTCAACAGCGTCAAAGGCGAGTTCTCCCCTTCTGGCGTCGATCAGATCGCCTTTATGTTCAGTGCTAACAAGAACCAGCCGCTCAAACCTGCTGGTGAAGTGGCCTCAGGCGGTGAGATCTCTCGCCTCATGCTCAGCATCAAGTCTTTAGTCGCCTCAGCTCGCACCCTCCCTACCATCATCTTTGACGAGATCGACACCGGTGTCAGCGGAGACATCGCCGACCGCATGGGTCAGGTCATGAAGGAGCTCTCCTCACACCTCCAGGTCATCACCATCACTCACCTGCCTCAAGTCGCAGGCAAGGGCGACCAGCACTTCAAAGTCTACAAATCTGACGACGCTGACACCACCACCACCCACATCACGCCTCTCTCGGCAGAGGAGCGTCTGCAGGAGGTAGCGAGAATGTTGAGCGGCAGCAATATCACGAAAGAGGCCTTAGCAAACGCCAAGACACTTATGCACTCATAAAGAGCACGCTGCACGAGCCACCGCAGAACGCGGTTCCGTATGGCGCACCGACTGGCGTCCCTACATCTCGCTGATTCCTTCGTGGGAAATGGGCACCATCCGTGCATCGCTCAATGAGTCGCTGACATACAACTGGTTCCCAGAAACCGAAAAAGATGGAGTAACACTCAATGGCAGAAGCTATTATCTAGCACGCCACAGACTCACCTTAGAATACCCGATCAAAGACTCCCGGTTCACTCCCTATACCAAATTCGAGGTAAGACAGACTCGCAAACTTGAGCGCATCCGATTCACTCTCGGCACAACCATCAAACTCAACACACACCAATCTCTGGACCTCGGCTTCATTTATCAGGATATGCACAACAGCACGAAAACCAATGCTTTGAGTGTCGGTTACCGCATCAAGTTGTAGCAGTGTTCATAAATATTGGACACGTTCCTTCATCTCTTCTGCTACCTCCTTATTTAGGATGTAGCATCTTTTTTGCATTACAGTCATAGGCAAGATATCCAAGTTACATTTCTATTACATTTTTGGCTGAAATCATTTTGTATTACAATTGCAATTACACTGTAATGTTTTGCTTATATCTTTGCGGCGTCAAAATAAGAAATATAAGCGAATTATGGTTAATAGAGTGTTTATTTTAATGGTATTATTTTTTATGTGTATTGCCTCTGCCCTGGCGGGTGTAGTGGAAGGTAAGGTGACAGATGCAGAGACGGGAGAACCCCTGTTAGGAGCTTCGGTCACATACGCTGAGGGCAAGGGTATCTCTACGGATGATGATGGTTTTTTTACTTTGGCTATACCTAATGGAAAACACATTCTGACAATACGTTACATTGGTTATCAGACAACGACAAAGGAAGTCACGGTAACCAATAGTAAACAATATATAGAGATCAGCTTGACTCCGGACAATGCGACTTTGAATAACGTGACCGTGCTGGGAGAAGCGCGTCACAACACAGAGTTTGCGCTTATTCGCGAACAACAGCAATCTCATGTCACGATGATCAGTGTCTCTGAGCAACAGATTAAACGCACACAAGACAAGGATGCAAGCGAAGTGATTCGTCGCATTCCGGGTATCAGCATTATCGATGAGAAGTTTGTGATGGTTCGAGGCCTTGCGCAGCGTTATAATAATGTATGGATGAATGGCTGTGCCGTACCTTCAAGCGAAGCTGACCAACGTGCGTTCTCCTTTGATATCATTCCTTCGTCGCAGATTGACAACCTGAAGGTAATGAAGTCTGCGGCTCCTGAATATCCTGCTGACTTCTCGGGTGGTTTCATCATGGTCAATACGAAAGATGTGTCAGTAAGCAATTCCTGGAACCTCAATATCGGCGGCAGCTACAATGACCAGACTCACTTCAAGGAGCAAGCATACTACCAAGGTGGCTCAACAGATTTTCTGGGTTTTGATAATGGCAAACGAAGCCTCAGCGATGGCATTCACACCACTCTCAAAACACAAGGCAACGGCTTCTCACTCCAGAATAATGGATTGAATAATGACTGGATGGTGAAGAGTCGAAAACCATGGGCAGATATGAATCTCTCAGGAAGTATCGCACGTCGTTGGCACACGGCTGGCGGACAGACATTAGGATTGAACGGAAGCATCAACTATAGCAATTCTTACCGAACGCTGACCGATGTGGAGAATAACCTGTTCGGTGCCTACGATGTGACTCATGACCGTTCGAATTACTTGCGCAAGGCTACAGACAATCAATATAATAATAATGTACGCGTAGGAGCGATACTGGGCCTTGTGTGGTTATCGAGCAACAACCGCCATCGCTTGGAACTGAAACAGATTTTCAATCAGTTGGGCAAAAGCCGCTACACCTATCGCCGTGGTTTTGATGCTCAGAGCGATTATATGGAGCAGGCAGAATATTACTATCAAAGTCGTTCGACACTTAACGTCGGATTGCAAGGCAAGCACACAATCAATGACAGAAATGTCCTGGATTGGAATCTCGGCTACGCTTATGCTAACCGAAACCTTCCTGACCGTCGCCGTTACACCATCGTCGAGCAAGAAGATGGCCAGATGGAGGTCGAGAATCTCAATGACATCAACCGCGAGTTTTCTTATCTTGGTGAACATCTGTTCTCAGGTGGTGTGAACTGGAAACGTGATTTCTCTATCGGTAGTATCACACCATCTTTGAAACTCGGCGCATACGGAGAACATAAAAGCCGAAAGTACGACACGCGTTTCTTCACCTACGCTTGGCCTTCGGGACAGTTGCCATTGTCGTTGCGCAATCTCGATGTTCCTGCTCAATTGCTTAGAGAAGAGAACTACGGAGAACAAGGCCTTTACCTGCTGGAACAAGTGGATTGGACGAATAATTACGAAGCTCGCAACAATTTAGGCAGTGGTTACCTCTCTCTCCTGATTCCAACGTTTGGAGGCAGATTGGAGGTGTACGGTGGCGTTCGCTTTGAGTCCTCGCACACAGAACTGATCTCTCACACTCGCAGACAGGAGTACTCTCCTCTCTCAACAAAATATGACTACAACGACCTCTTTCCGTCGCTCAATCTGACGGGTCACCTCTCAGCCAGTCAACAGCTACGCGCCTCGTATGGACGTACCATCAACCGACCAGAGTTTCGCGAACTGTCGACGAGTGTCTATTACGACTTCGACCTTGCATCGAACGTACAAGGCAATCATAACCTGAAACCAGCATATATAGATAATGTAGATCTCGGTTGGGAATGGTATCCGAATGCAGGTGAAGTCATTAGCCTCTCGCTCTTCTATAAGCATTTCAAGAATCCTATCGAATGGACTTACACTGTTGCAGGTGGCACAGACCTCGTCTATTCATATCTGAATGCTGAGAGTGCCGATAACTATGGTCTGGAACTGGATATTCGCAAACAACTTGATTTCATCCATCTGCCAGCGTTCTCCTTGTCGCTCAATGCTGCATGGATTCACTCATCGGTCAATTTTCCTGAAGGTAGCCGTGAAAAAGACCGTCCGATGCAAGGCCAGTCGCCTTATCTGATCAATGTAGGAATCTTCTACAACAGCGATCTCAGCAAGCCGTCGCTGGCTTGGCAAAAGGGATGGACAGCTTCTTTGCTCTATAACACCATCGGTAAGCGTATCATCGGTGTAGGAAGAAGCATTGGCAGCGGAGAGACGGATGTACGTGTGCCAGACAGCTACGAGATGCCACGCCACCAGCTTGACCTGAATCTCGGCAAGAGCTTCGGACGACTGGATTTCCGACTTTCAGTACGCGATCTGCTGGCACAGCGGGTTGAGTTCAAGCAGTTCGAACAAACTCCTCATGGCGAAATTGAGCAGGTGACTCGCGCATACCAGCCAGGGCGCACATTCTCGCTCACCATTGGATATAAATTATGAAAAAACGGGAAAGAGTTTTCCCGTGCAGATGTCAAATAAATATTTTTTCAAATGAAGACAAAAAGTTTTCTTTCGGCAGCACTCGCTGCCACCGCGCTCAGCATGACCTTTACGGCATGCAGCAATGATGACGACAAAAACGAAGTAATCGACACTCCTTCAATCTCCTACACTTGGGGAACAGACGGTAGCATCAATACCTGTGACCATCTGCTCTTCTCTGCCGACGGCAAGGAAGATGCCAATGGTACCGTAATCGGCAATGGCGACAAAGAGTTCATATTCAAGGGCAAGCAGACACTCAAGAAGGGTACTTATCTGCTCAAGGGTTGGGTGTATGTTGCCGAAGGCTCAGAACTTACTATCGAAGCTGGCACCATCATCAAGGGTGACAAGGCTTCGGCTGCTTCGCTCATCGTAGAACCTGGCGGCAAGCTTTTCGCTCAAGGTTCGGCCACACAGCCTATCGTCTTTACTTCGGCCGAGGCAAAGGGTAATCGTAAACCTGGTGACTGGGGTGGTCTCATTATCTGTGGCCGAAGCACCAACAACAAGGGCATCCTGGGTCAGCAGATCGAAGGTGGTCCTCGCACCAAGCACGGTGGCACAGATCCTGCCGACAATAGTGGCGTATTGAGTTACGTCCGTGTGGAGTTTGCAGGTTATCCATTCCAGAAAGACAAGGAAATCAACGGCATCACCTTTGGCAGTGTAGGCAACGGCACACAGATTGACCATGTTCAGGTCAGCTACACCAATGATGACTCTTTCGAATGGTTTGGCGGTACCGTAAACTGCAAGTATCTCGTAGCTTACAATGGCTGGGATGATGAATTTGATACTGATAATGGTTTCAGCGGCAAGGTGCAGTTCGCACTCTCGATTCGCAACCCTCGCATTGCCGATACTTCTCAGTCGAATGGATTTGAGAGCGATAATGATGCAGATGGTTCGTTGACTGAGCCATTTACTTCGGCAATATTCTCGAATGTGACCTTCGTAGGACCTATGGGCAGAGAAGGTTTTGAGAATACCACCGACTACATCAATGGCGGTGAGGTCTTCCCACAGAATGGTTCGGCACTTGGCAAGTTCCAGTCAGCCATGCAGATACGTCGCAGCAGCCAGATGGCTTGTTTCAACTCCGTAGCTATGGGTTATCCTATCGGCTTGATCATTGATGGAGAGAAAGGTAACACACAGGAAGTTGCCAAGGCAGGTAACCTGAAACTCCAGAATATCTTCCTTGCGGGTATGGGTATCACGGGCAGTGACGCTAACAAGCGCTACACCGATGACCTCTACGATGCAGCAACCAAGTCGGTAATCGACGCAGATAATGAGTCTTACAGCTCTACATTCTTCAAAGCACAGCCAGGCAACCGTCTCCTCGAAAGCATCGACGAGCTCAAACTGACATCATATAATAAGCTTGGCAATGTCAATTTCATTCCACAGGCCGGTTCGCCACTCTTGGGTGCAGCCTCTTTCACCGATGGGCTTCTCTCTTCAGGCTTCACCAAGGTCGATTACGTAGGAGCTTTCTCGGCCAATGACAACTGGCTCGACGGTTGGACAGAATTTGATCCACAGTCAGCTGATTATTAACCAATATCTATTCAAAGACATTGCATTCCTATGTATTCATGGGAGTGCAATGTCTTTTTATTTACTCTTTGTTATGCCAACTGATCGAAACTCAATATTATATAAGATCAAAAGTCTGTCTGCGATATTAAGCGATATGGAGATAGACAAACGGTTGGGATGCTATACGTTCAATGCATTCATGCATTATGCTCAGGAATGGATTGAGAATGAACCTGATAGAGACTTTACGCTCTCCATGACTGATGTGAGAGGTTTCAAACATTTACATAAAAAATATGGAGAGAAGGTCTATGACCTACTTAGGCAGGAAATCAGTTACATAAATTCGCTTTATAAGGAACATGTCATCATTGGATCTTTCAACAATGACCAGCTGATTATCTTATATCCTACACCGTTGAAAGACTTCAGCGAAGAGGAGAAGGAAATGTGGTATGAGGAGACCGTGGCAAGCATGTCGGAAAAGCTCAGCGTGACACTTAAAGTAGGTGTATGTGAGCATATTGCACAAGATATAGACCTGACCACACATATCAATAATGTACTGGCAGCGTTGAATGAGGCCAAAAAGATTTACAACAGACATTCACGATTCGTTGGGAAGGAACTTCTCGAAAAGTTACAACGAAAAGAGCGAATCGAAGAATTGATGGAAGATGCACTTCGAAGTGGGCAGATGGAGGTCTATTATCAGCCAAAGCATGATGCCAAGACAGAAGAAATGGTGGGAGCAGAAGCTTTACTTCGATGGAATAGCCCTGAGTTAGGGTTCGTCTCGCCAGGTGAGTTTATTCCCATTTTTGAAGAGAATAGGTTTGTTGCGGAAGCTGACTACTTCGTATGGAACGAAACCTGTCGTAATCTGAGGAAATGGCAGGATATGGGGTTAAGCGTGGTACCTATATCTGTGAATACTTCGCGTCAGGATTTTTCAGAAGTTAATCTAGACAAGAGGATATTTGCGCCTATGTATAAATACAACATCAACTATTCCTTGATGCACATCGAGATTACAGAGAGTCTATTTTCAGATCTGTCAACTGAAGCAATCGACATTCTATCTCAATTTCGAAATAGAGGAATTAAGGTAGAATTAGATGATTTCGGCACAGGCTATTCTTCACTTAATCTGTTGTCAGAACTGCCTATAGATATTGTTAAGTTCGATATGTCATTTGTCAGGAGACTGAATGATCAACGCAAACAAAAACTAATGAAAGGCTGTGTAGCTATACTCAAAGATCTGGGGCTAACTTCAATTGCAGAGGGAGTTGAAGATGCAAAGACTCGTCTCATCATCGCAAATATGGGAATAGATGCTATTCAAGGATATTATTATTCCAAGCCTTTATCCGTCTTGGAGTTTGAAGCATATCTCGCCACAGTCTTATGAATTAAAAAAAATCCTTCACTCCTTCACTTGACTCTCTATCTTACTGATTCTGAGAAAGAAATTGCAGTGAAGGATGAGTGAAGGATGGTGAAGGATATTTTACTATCATTCACTCTTTTTGAGCTATAGAAATAGCTATATCTCAATAGGATAGATTTCGGGCGTGAAGGAGTGAAGGATTATTTCGTCATGCATGGAAAGGACGTCTCGAATGCAGGACAGACATTCAGTGATGCAACAAGAAATGGAGAGAATGCAAGAAGTACGTTCAAGAATCAAGGATAGTCCGAGCTGGTACCAGCTCGGACTATCCTGGATGGTGGCATCTCCTACACGGTACAATGGGGAGGATGCCAAGAGAAAAGCATGTACTACACAGCACAATGGAGTACATGCCGTGATGTAGGATTTCAACATCGCGTACCAGATGTCAAAATCCTTGAAGCGTGATATCAACAAATGGAAACAAGTGTTGACATCACGCTTCAAGGATTTATTTTTTGCGATTTACTTCGTCGGATTTACACCTCGATCTTCTTATACTTAGGAACGAGAGTCTTCATGATTGACCATGCAATGAGGTATGCAACTGCACAGATGCAGAAGACGATCATGAAACCTGCTGGCTTGCCCTCGAAGCCCATGAAACTGAAGGCCGAGCCCTGCTCAGCAGCATAGGTGAAGAGCTTACCAGAACCAGAGTTGATGAGTGCTGAACCAATACCACCTGCGAGGGTACCGATACCGGTGATGGTAGCGACGGTGCTCTTAGGGAACATATCGCCGATGGTTGAGTAGAGGTTAGCCGACCAAGCCTGGTGACCTGCACCTGCCAAACCGATGATGATAGCAGGCCACCATGCAGAGAATGCACCAAGTGGCTGTGCGAACAGCGCAAAGATTGGGAAGAATGCAAAGATCAGCATCGAAAGCATACGGCCTGCGTATGGCTCCATACCCTTCTTCTCAACGAAGTACTTTGGCAAATAGCCGCCACCGATAGAAAGGACGGTAACGATGAGATAGAGGGTGAAGATAAGTGCCTGGCCCATAGGCGAAGAAGCCTTGTAGCCGAACTGATCCTGGAAGTAAGATGGCGCCCAGAAGAGGAAGAACCACCATACACCATCGGTAAAGAACTTACCAGCAAGGAATGCCCAGGTCTGCTTGAAAGTGAAGCACTTAAGCATTGGGATGGTCTTCTCCTCAGCAGGAGCAGCCTCAGCTGGCTTAGCAGCAGCTTCTGCAGCCTCATCCTGGTTAATATATGCAAGTTCAGCCTCGTTGACATGCTTGCTCTTGCCAGGAGTCTCGTACATGAATGCCCAGAAGAACATCCAGATGAAGCCGAGACCACCGATGATGATGAATGCCATCTCCCAACCGTATGCTGCAGCGAGTGCAGGGATGGTAAGAGGGGCAGCAAGAGCACCTACCGATGCACCAGCGTTGAAGATAGAGGTAGCGAAAGCACGGTCCTTCTTTGGGAAGTACTCGGCAGTCACCTTGATAGCTGCAGGGAAGTTACCAGCCTCACCGAGTGCCAGGACGGTACGGCAGACAATGAAGAGGTAAACTGAAATGGTAGCAACCAGGACAGCAGCGTCGCCAGTGGCCTGAATCAGGTCGGCCGAGCTCTGTACGCCTGGGATATTGCCGAACTGAACGGTAGCCCAACCGCATCCTGCATGAAGACATGCACCGAGCGACCAGATACCGATGGCCCAGAGATAACCCTTCTTGGTGCCCATCCAGTCGATGAACTTACCAGCGAAGATAGAGATACAAGCATATACGACCGAGAAGAATGCGGTGATGTCACCATAGTTCTCATCGGTCCAGTGAAACTCAGGAGCGATGAACTCCTTCCAGGTCATTGACAAAACCTGGCGGTCCATATAGTTGACGGTAGTAGCGACAAAAAGAAGTGCGCAAAGATACCAACGCCAATTACTCATAACGCCTTTTGAATTTGGCATAATTATAAAAGGTATTAGGGTTTTGAATAAAACGACACATCATTCCAAAGCTTTTCAGGCCTTGGAATGACATGATTTACAGATTAATTACTTCTTGAAAGTAGCAATAGCGTCGAAGCACTCCTTGCACTTGTTGGTGACATAAGCCCAGTCGCCCTCAGCAACCTTGTCCTTAGGGAAGAGCTTAGAACCCATACCTACGCAGAAGACACCAGCGTCAAACCACTTCTTCAAGTTGTCAGCCTCAGGAGCAACGCCACCAGTAACCATGATCTTTGACCATGGCATTGGAGCCATAAGACCCTTTACGAGGTTTGGACCAACAACGTCGCCAGGGAATACCTTGGTGAAGTCGCAACCTACCTCCTGAGCCTTGCCGATCTCTGATGGAGTCAAGCAACCTGGGCAATAGGTAACGCAACGACGGTTGCAGACAACTGCTACGTCAGGGTTGAACAATGGGCCAACGACGAAGTTTGCGCCGAGCTGCATGTAGAGAGCAGCAGTAGGAGCATCAACGACTGAACCGATACCGAGAGCCAACTCTGGGCACTCCTTAGCAGCCCACTTAGAGAGCTCGCCGAAGACCTCATGAGCGAAGTCGCCACGGTTAGTAAACTCGAATGCGCGCACGCCACCTTCGTAGCAAGCCTTGATCACATTCTTACAAGTCTCAACGTCCTTGTGATAGAAAACAGGAACCATAGGTGCAGCCGCGATCTTGGCCATCACCTGGAATTTATCGAATTTTGCCATTGAAAATTTTCAAATTAAAAATTAACGCTGAACGCGACCATTTGCGCTACCACCTGCAAGTGCTTCTACTTCTGCTACTGAAACCAAGTTGTAGTCACCATTGATGGTGTGCTTGAGAGCAGAAGCTGCAACAGCGAACTCGAGAGCCTCGCCCTGGGTTGGCTTGGTGAGGAGACCGTGGATGAGACCACCTGAGAATGAGTCACCACCACCTACGCGATCAATGATTGGGTTAACATCGTAACGCTTTGACTGATAGAATTCCTCGCCGTTATAGATGAGAGCCTTCCAGCCATTGTGAGTAGCAGAGAATGACTCACGGAGAGTAGAAACTACATACTTGAAGCCGAACTGCTCCTTCATCTGCTTGAAGATACCCTCGTAGCCAGCAGCATTGGTCTCGCCACCTTCTACGTCAGCATCTGGCTTGAAGCCGAGGCAGAGCTCAGCATCCTCCTCGTTGCCGATACATACATCAACGTACTGCATCAAAGGACGCATGATAGAGATAGCCTTCTCTGAGGTCCAGAGCTTCTTGCGGAAGTTAAGGTCAACAGAAACAGTAACACCGTGACGCTTAGCAGCCTCACAAGCGAGCTTGGTAAGCTCAGCAGCCTTATCTGAGATAGCTGGGGTGATACCTGACCAGTGGAACCAGTCAGCACCTTCCATGATTGCATCGAAGTCGAAATCCTCAGGATTTGCCTCAGCGATAGCAGAGTTAGCACGGTCGTAGATAACCTTTGAAGGACGCATAGAAGCGCCAGTCTCGCAGTAATAGAGACCTACGCGGTCACCACCACGAGCGATATACTCGGTGTTTACACCATAACGACGAAGTGAGTTGACAGCGATCTGTCCGATCTCATGCTTTGGAAGCTTGGTTACCAAGTAAGCATCGTGGCCATAGTTCGCACAAGAAACTGCTACGTTAGCCTCACCACCACCAGGGATGATGCGGAATACGTCGGTCTGAATGAAACGATCCTGTCCATTTGGGCTCAAACGAAGCATAATCTCGCCCAAAGTAATAATCTTTGCCATGTGAAATATAAGAATTAATAGTTAGTGTAATTACTTATTTAAATAGGTGTATCCGAAGTGCATCATCTAATGCACTTCGGATGGGATTGTTCTTAGAACTTGAAGAACTGATTTGCGTTATTATAGCAGATATCCTCAATCATCTGGTTGACGCGCTCCTCCTCATAGCCGGTGTATGGGATGAGACCGTTCTCGATATCGTTGCCGACGAGGTTGCAAAGGGTGCGACGGAAGTACTCGTGACGTGGATAAGAGAGGAATGAACGTGAGTCGGTGAGCATACCTACGAAGCGAGAGAGGAGACCGAGAACAGAGAGAGCGTTCATCTGCTTCTCCATACCGTCCTTCTGATCGAGGAACCACCAGCCTGAACCGAACTGGATCTTGCCTGCTACCGAACCGTCCTGGAAGTTACCGAGCATGGTAGCAATCACCTCATTAGCACATGGGTTGAGGTTATAGAGGATGGTCTTAGCGAGGGTACCCTGAGCGTTGAGCTCATCGAGGAAGTGGCTCATAGCCTTAGCGGTGGTGAACTCACCGATTGAGTCGAAACCAGTATCAGCACCAAGCTGAGCGAACATCTTAGAGTTGTTGTTACGGATAGCACCGTAGTGGTACTGCTGGGTCCAGCCTGCTGCATAATCCATCTCACCCTGAGCCTTCATGTAAGCATGCTTATACTTGCGCTGCTCCTCGACGGTAGGAGTCTGGCCACAGAGAGCCTTATCCATGATAGCGTCGATCTCTGCTGCGGTGTATGGCTCATCGTAGAACTCCTCGATACCGTGGTCAGAGAGGCGGCAACCCATCTCGTTGAAGAAGTCGTGACGCTTCTGGAGAGCCTCGTTGAGCGTAGCGAAGTTCTTGATCTCAACGCCAGCAACAGCAGAGAGCTTCTCGATGTAAGCCTTCCAGGTAGCAGCCTCGATGTTCATGCCAGCGTCAGGGCGCCAGGTTGGGAGCATCTTGGTCTTAGCAGTTGGATCGTCCTTCACGATCTTGTGCCACTCCAGCGAGTCAGCAGGATCGTCGGTGGTGCAGACAACCTTAACATTGTAGTGCTCCATCATGCCGCGTGGACAGAACTTAGGATCGTTGGCAATCATCTCGTTGCACTTGTCATAGATAGCACGAGCGTTGGTAGGATTCAAGGTCTCGGTGATACCGAAAGCAGTCTTGAGCTCGAGGTGAGTCCAGTGATAGAGAGGATTACGGAAGGTATAAGGAACGGTCTCGGCCCACTTCTCGAACTTCTCCCAGTCGGTAGTGTCCTTACCGGTGCAGAAGCGCTCGTTGACGCCATTGCTGCGCATAGCACGCCACTTGTAGTGGTCGCCCATAAGCCAGATCTGTGCGATAGACTCGAAGCGCTTGTTCTCGGCAACCATCTGAGGAATAAGGTGACAATGATAGTCGATAATCGGCATCTTAGCCGCATGCTCATGATACAACTTCTGCGCAGTTTCTGTCTGCAACAGGAAGTTTTCGTCCATAAAAGGTTTCATTGTGGAAAAAAATTATGTGTTTGTATAATATAAGATAATCGATGTGGTTTCTTTGCGGAATTTGACAAAATATTTGCACATTTTGTTCCATTCACGGGGCGAAGATACGATTTTTTTTGAAACAAAGCAAAAAAATATCGAAAATTTTGCACATTGTAAATAAATTTCTTATATTTGCCGTCGAAAAACAACAAAAGCTTATACTATTTACTAACTTTAATCATATATTATTATTCCACATGAAAGCATTAAACAAGCTTACTGCGCCTAAAAGCGTAGCTCCTGAGAAGATCATCCAGTTCGGTGAGGGCAATTTCCTCCGTGCATTTGTAGACTGGATCATCTGGAACATGAACAAGAAGACCAACTTCAACGCCAGTGTCGTTGTCGTACAGCCTATTGACCGTGGTATGGTACAGTGGCTCAATGGTCAGGACAATCTCTATCACGTAAACCTCCAGGGTCGTCAGAATGGCCAGCCTGTTGACACCCTCGATCGTATCGATGTCATCAGCCGTGGCATAGATCCATACGCTCAGAACTGGGCTTATATGGCTCTCGCTGAGCAGCCTGAGATTCGTTTCGTCATCTCTAACACCACTGAGGCAGGTATTACTTTCGATCCTAGCTGCAAGTTCACCGATGCTCCTGCTTCTTCATATCCAGGTAAGCTCACCCAGTTGCTTTTCCGTCGTTTCAAGGTATTCAATGGCGATCCTAAGAAGGGTCTCATCATCATGCCTTGTGAGCTCATCTTCCTCAACGGCCATCACCTCAAGGAGTGCATCTACCAGTACATCGAGCTCTGGAAGGATGACTTCGGCAAGGATTATGAGAAGTTCAAGAACTGGTTCACCAAGTACTGCTACGTCTGCGCAACCCTCGTTGACCGCATCGTTCCAGGCTTCCCACGCAAGGACATCGCTAAGCTCCAGAAACGTGCAGGCTATGCTGACAACTTGATGGTACAGGCAGAGATCTTCCACCTCTGGGTAATCGAGAAGCCAACCAATATGTCTATCGCTCAGCTCCGCAAGGAATTCCCAGCTGATCAGGCTGGTCTCCACGTACTTATCGCAGAGTCTGAGGCTCCATACCACGAGCGTAAGGTAACCTTGCTCAACGGCCCTCACACCGTACTTTCTCCAGTCGCTTACCTCTCTGGCATCAACATCGTTCGCGATGCACTCCATGACAAGGTAGTAGGCCAGTACATCAAGAAGGTACAGTTCGACGAGCTCATGCAGACCCTCAACCTCCCAATGGACGAGCTCAAGCAGTTCGGTGCTGACGTTCTTGAGCGCTTTGACAACCCATACGTTGACCACGCTGTTACCAGCATCATGCTCAACTCATTCCCTAAGTTTGAGACTCGCGACCTCCCAGGCCTCAAGGTTTACCTCGAGCGCAAGGGCGAGCTTCCTAAGGGTCTCGTTCTCGGTCTCGCTGCTATCATTACTTATTATAAGGGTGGTACACGTGCCGATGGTGCTCCTATCCAGCCAAACGATGCTCAGGAGATCATGGATCGCCTTACCCAGCTTTGGGCAACTGGCGATACCCGCAAGGTTGCTGAGGGAGTCCTCGCTGCTACCGATGTCATCTGGAAGGAGAGCAAGCAGAACCTCAACGAGATCCCAGGCCTCACCGATATGGTTACTGAATTCCTCAACAGCATTCAGGAGAAGGGCATGAAGGAAACTGTTAAGTCTATTCTCTAATCCCCTCACCGCATGAAGGAATTTCTGAAAATCAATCCTGCCGACAACGTGATCGTAGCTATCCAGCCACTGGCTAAAGGTACTACGCTCGATGTCGATGGAGAAACAATAACACTTGTGACCGACGTTCCTGCCGGCCACAAGTGCGCTTTGAAGGACTTTGCCGAAGGCGAGAACATCATCAAGTACGGCTTCCCTATCGGTCATGCGCGTCATGCTGTGAAGAAAGGCAGCTACATGGATCATGAGGACATCAAGACCAATCTGGCTGGTACTCTCGACTACTCAGACATCAAGCTCAAGGGCCTCACACAGCAGCAGCCAAGTGGTGAGCAGCTCACCTTCGAGGGTTATAAGCGTGCTGATGGTCAGGTAGGTATCCGTAACGAGGTATGGGTCATCCCTACCGTAGGTTGTGTCAACGGCATCATCAAGCAGATCGTTGAGCAGACCCAGAAGGAGCTTGGCGATGAGATCCCTGGCATCGATGGCATCTTCCACTTTCCACACAACTTCGGTTGCTCACAGTTGAGCGAAGACCATGAGAATACTAAGAAGATCCTCCGCGACATGGTTCACCATCCTAATGCTGGTGCTATCCTTGTCGTTGGCCTCGGTTGCGAGAACAACCAGCCTCGTATCTTCGAGGAGTTCTGCGGCGATTATAATAAGGATCGCGTGAAGTTCATGATCTGTCAGGAGGTTCAGGGCGATGAGGTACCATACGGTGTCTCTGTCCTCAAGGAACTCGTGGCTAAGGCTCAGCAGGACAAGCGAGAGACTGTTCCTGCTTCGAAGCTTCGCATCGGCCTCAAGTGTGGTGGTTCGGATGGCTTCTCTGGCATTACCGCCAACCCATTGCTCGGTGCATTCTCTGACTTCCTCTGCGAGACACAGGGTGGAACGACCATCCTCACTGAGGTTCCTGAGATGTTCGGTGCTGAGACCATCCTCATGGAGCGCTGTGGCAATCAGCAGTTGCTCGACGAGACCATCTCACTCATCAATAACTTCAAGAACTACTTCCTCAGCCATGGCGAGCCATGTGGTGAGAACCCATCGCCTGGCAACAAGGCAGGTGGTATCTCTACCCTTGAAGAGAAGGCCCTCGGCTGTACCCAGAAGTCGGGCAAGAGCGTTGTCTGCGGAGTGATGGAGTATGGTGAGCGCCTCAAGAACAATGGCCTCAACCTTCTCTCCGCTCCTGGCAATGACCTCGTAGCAGCTACCGCTCTTGCTGCAGCAGGTTGCCAGCTTGTCCTCTTCACCACTGGTCGTGGTACACCATTCGGCACTTTCGTGCCAACCATGAAGGTTTCTACCAATTCTGGCCTCGCTCAGCGCAAGCCAACTTGGATTGACTTCAACGCAGGTGTCCTTGCCGAGGATAAGACCATGGACGAGACCGTGAAGGAATTCACTGCTAAGATCCTCTCTGTTGCCAGTGGTGAGCTCACTAATAATGAGAAGGCTGGCATCCACGAGATCTCAATCTTCAAAAACGGTGTCACATTGTAAAGTGAGAAATTCCACTTTACAAAACATCAAGTCTAAATAATAAATATTATCCCCAGCTGCTCGATTAATTATCAGCAGCTGGGGATAATATTTATCTATTAAAAGGAAATCAAGTATCATCTTCTCTCGCGAGTGAAAGATGATACTTGATATTTGTTATCAGAAATTTACAGAATAACGTTTATTACTCAGTAATCTCTACACCATTCGAAATGAACTGGATGCGATCTGCCTCATAGACATATTTCTTCATGAGGTTCTGGAGATCCTGCAAAGTAATGCTATCAAGAGTCTCATTCCAGTTATCGACCAAATTAAGGTTATACATGTCCATATTACGGATCTGACCGAGCCAGAAGCCATTCTCCTTGACCTGCTCCTCATGGCGCTTAGCCATGTAGTCGTGCACTTTCTGGAAGACATCTTCACGAATACCCTCATCGGCCATCTTCTTAAACTCATTATATGCTACACCCTCGATACGATCGAGCTTATCAGCTCCAGTATCGAAGAGATAGAGCATCTCACCAAGCTTAGAGGTAAATCCAAGAGAAGCCTGAGCATGAGGCGAATAGACACCACCCTCCTTCTCTCGAATGGTCTCGGTGAAGACGATGGCAGCCGACTGGCCAAGCATATCTGTCATCAGGCTCTCTTTGAGAGAGAATGGCTGATCATAGAGCAGGAAGAAATTATAGACAGAGGTCTTAGGCTGCTGCATTGGCAAATCGAAACGATTCTCACGCGAACCACGGGTTGGCAGGATTGGAGCAGGCTCTGTCTCACGTTCTGCTGTGGTAGGCAAAGATGCGAGATACAACTCAGAGAAAGCTCGAAGGCTATCTGTATCAATATTTCCTACGAAATAGAAGGTGAAGTCAGCAGGATTTGCGAAACGCTTCTTTGAGAGTTCAAAGCCCTTCTTATAGTCGAGCTGTGCGAGATCTTCCAACTGTGTAGGAGTCATCTCTGGTTTGCCAGGATAGAGAGTAAGCTGGAGCGAGTCGCTCATCGTCTTCTGAGGATTACCCACCATCATCTGATACTGGTTATGCACACGGTTGAACCAAGCCTGATAAGCCTCCTCATCGTAACGTGGCTCGGTGTAGCCAAGATAAACAAGCTCGAAGAGTGTGCGAAGGTCCTTTGGAGCAGCAGAACCCGAGACAACCTCGCAGTCATTAGAGATCGAGGTTGAGCAAGAGACGTTCTTACCAGCAAGAACCTTAGGCAGATCAGTCGACTTAAACTGGCCGATGCCACCCACTCCAAACATATCATCAAGGGTCAGACGGACAATGTTAGGCTGATCCTTCTCGAGCAGATAACCACCCTGAGAATATGCAGTCATCAGCACCTGATCCTTCTTGAAGTCGGTCTGCTTCCAGACAATCTTGATGCCATTGCTGAGGGTCCAGACCTTTGAGCCATAAACACCATCGGTCTCAGAAACAACCTTTCCGACCTTGGCAGGAGCCTCTGGCAGGAGCTTGATACCGCTGAGTGCCTCCTCATAAGGCTTAACCTCCTGCTGAAGAGCAGCCTGATAAGCAGCAACAAGTTCCTCCTCTGTAGGAAGTACGTTACCCTCCTTCTGCTGACCCATGACCATGAGAGCCACATTGTTAGGAGTCATCACCTGTGCCATGACCTGATTGATCATTGCCGTATTGATCATAGGAAGAATCTGCTGATACATCTGCCACTCCATCTCGATACCTGGCATTGACTCTGCATTCAGGAAGTGACGCTGGATCTCTGCAGTCAGCTGACCGTTCTTACGCTTATCACGCTCATTATAGGCATTTTCCATGCTCGAGAGGATATCTGCTTTCACACGCTCAATCTCACTCTCTGTGAAACCATATTTTGCAGCACTCATAGCAGTAGCCATCACAGCATCGAGGCCTTTCTGCCATTCGTTCTCCTTAAATATTATATTAAGGTTGAAAGCCTCCTTGGTCTTAGCAAGGATATAGTCGCTGAAGCCTGCACCTACCTGGAGGAATGGAGCATCAGCCTTGTCTGCGAGCTCAACCAGACGTTGCTGCAATGAATTGGTGATGAAATGCTTTATGAGATTGGTCAAGAAGCCTACCTGAGTCAACTTCACCTCGTCTGGCATCGGATCACTCTTATACATCACAGAGAGCAGATTATACTGCTGCTCCTTATCGCTGGCAATGGCCACGAGTGGCTGCTCGTTGTCCTCCACTGGGAAGTAAACACGCTCAGCCGCATTCTCTGGCACATGAATGTCACTCCAGAGCTCTGCAATCTTCTGCTCCACAGCATCGACATCCACGTCACCGACAACGAAGATTCCCTGCAGATCAGGACGATACCACTTCTTATAATAGTCACGGAGCTCATTATAGGCGAAATTATCTACCACCTCCATTTTACCGATAGGCAGGCGCTCTGCATAGCGGTTATTTGGCAGGAGCTTAGGCAGAATCACGTCATACATACGCAACTGAGGGCTAGTGCTGGTACGCCACTCCTCGTGGATGACTCCACGTTCATTATCAATCTCCTCATCTTCAAGAGCGATATATCCGCTCCAGTCATGAAGGATCAAAAGACAAGAGTCGATGATACCAGGATGTGCTACCGGGTCGGTAGGGACATCGTCAATATTATAGACGGTCTCATCGATGCTGGTGTATGCGTTGACGTTAGCACCAAACTTGACACCATGCTTCTGTAGGTACTCGAGAAGGCCCTTCTCTGGGAAGTTCTTCGTACCATTGAAAGCCATGTGCTCCAGGAAGTGAGCCAAACCACGCTGGTTCTCCTCCTCAAGGACAGATCCTACACGCTGAGCGATGTAGAAGTTGGCATGATGTTCAGGAAGGTCGTTGTGACGGATGTAGTAAGTCAAGCCATTAGGCAACTTACCATAGCGGACCTGTGGGTCCATTGGCAGCGGTGGCATCTGTTGAGCAAAAGCGCCCAATGCCATCAGTGCCATTACGAACAAAGAAAGAAGTTTCTTCATTGGGAAAAATGTTTTAGGTTAATATATAAATGAAAGAATTCTAAGGAATAAAAATAATTTAAGGGATACTAAAGGCCGTTGCAACCAGACACGAAAACCATTGATAAATAAAGATTCTCAAAAATACAATGTGTGTTTACGTAACTGGCACTAACGGCCTTTAATATCCCTATATGTCCTTTTATGTCTCTTATAGACTCTAATAAAATTAAATCAGGAACTGACTTGAGATAGGCTCATTGTTCATCACTCTGCGGATGGTCTCAGCAAAGAGATTAGAGATGGTCAAAGACTTCACCTTAGGACATGAGCCACGGTATGGGATGGAGTCGGTAAATACGATCTCCTTCAATGCTGAAGCCTCAACACGCTCACTGGCAGGACCGCTCATCACACAGTGGCTGGCACAAGCGCGTACGCTCTTTGCACCCTTTTCCATGATGAGGTTAGCTGCCTTGGTGATGGTACCTGCGGTATCGACCATATCGTCGATCAGCACAACATCCTTGCCTTCTACATCACCGATGATGAACATCTCGCCGATCGAATTTGGCTTATCGCGATGCTTGTCACACATTACCATAGGTACGTTGAAGTACTTGGCATAAGTATATGCACGCTTTGAACCACCAGCATCAGGAGATGCGATACAGAGGTTATCAGTACCTACCTCATTAGCGATATATGGCATGATGACGCTCGATGCATAGAGATGATCTACAGGGCAGTCGAAGAAGCCCTGGATCTGATCAGCATGAAGATCCATCGTGATCAGGCGATTGATACCAGCCTTCGAGAGCATATCAGCAACGAGCTTGGCACCGATAGCCACACGTGGCTTGTCCTTACGATCCTGACGGGCCCAACCGAAGTAAGGAACAACGGCTACGATCTGAGCAGCAGAAGCACGCTTGGCAGCATCGACCATTAGGAGAAGTTCCATCAGGTTGTCTGCACTTGGGAAAGTACTCTGCACCAGGAACACGTGCTTACCACGAATCGACTCCTCGAACGAAACACCAAACTCGCCATCGGCAAAAGTCTGGATCAACATATTACCGAGTGGACAGCCGAGGCTGGCACAAATCTTTTCTGCCAAATAGCGGGAAGCGCGACCTGAGAAAACAAGAAAATTATTGTTCATCTTTACCTTATTTATATATATTATGGCGCAAAGATAAGGTTTATTTCAATAGGACGAACAAAAAATGACCGAAAAGAATAATATTAGGCAATAAATCACAAGGAATTTAAAAGAAATGAAGGAAATCTCCCAAAAGCATGGACAAATTTCCTTCATTTCCTCTTATGACTTCGTTCTTATATAGAAATATAAGACATATCGATTGTTACTTCGACGGCTTAGCTTCTTTGCCACAAAGACGGAGTATCACAGCATCCTGAGCAGGCACCTTAACCACCATTGGTTTTGAGGTATCATGGTCGACAAAGTCCCACTCCCCCGTCAGAAGATTAGTGACATGACGGCGCTTGGGCTTGATGCCGACATAATCCCAAGCTTCCTGAGGTATGTTGACCGAGATTTCCTGATCCTCGCCCTGGAAGTTGGCCACCACCAGACAAACCTCATTGCGAGTGTGGCGCAGGAAACTGAAGGTGCGATGGATATCGTATCCTGGATTATTATAATTGCAATAAGTGAGATCATAGAAAGCACCCTCACGAAGCGCTTCAGAACTATTAGCAAGTTCGAACACCTTAGTATAATACTCGCGAAGTTCGCGGATCTGCTTAGGCAAGCGATGACGTCTCCACTCTGCATTCTTGCCACGCCAGAGATTAACGGTCTCTACATTCCAGTAGTCGAAAATCGTGGTTCGACCATCACGACCGCTGTAGCCTTCTTCGTCCATACCTCGCTCGCCGAGTTCCTGACCGAAATAGTTCATAAACGGACAGGTATTCATCAACGCGCTCACTACCAAAGCCGGACGGCCCTTAATTGGATCTCCTGCAAAGAAGTCGCTTGCCAGTCGCTGCTCATCATGATTCTCGAGGAAGTTGAGCATGTGCTCCTGCACACCGTTCAAGCCTTGCCATACACGAGTAATGGCGCTGGCACTCTCACGACATTCTACAATAGCACGGAGCGTGTCGTACAAACCGACCTTATCATAGAGATAATCGAAACCTCCATACTCAATGTAACTATGATAAAGTGCTGGTTCATAAATCTCTGCAATAAAGAGGATGTTCTTATTTACCTCCTTGACCTGAGGGATTACCCAATGCCAGAAATCCACCGGCACCATAAAGGCCATATCACAACGGAAGCCATCTACTCCCCTCTTTGCCCAATACACAAGGATGTCGCGCATCTTGAGCCAGGTGTTCGGAATCGGGTCAAAGCAGTATCGGCCACCACCACAGTAATCCACACCATAGTTGAGTTTCACCGTCTCGTACCAGTCGTTACGACCTGGCCATGCGTTGAAGACATCGTTACCAGTGGCGCGAGCTGGATTCTCAACATACAACTCCTCACTCCTCACTCCTAACTCCTCACTTAACACATGGTCCATGTGCAAAGGCTCTCCACAATAATAGAAGTTGTTTTGTGGATTGAAGTGATGATCGGTGATGTCTGATTCGCCCAGATCACTTACACCTGCAGGCTTAGTAACGCTCTTATAATAACGAGCCACATGATTTGGCACGAAGTCAATGATCATCTTGAGACCGACACGATGGGTACGATCGACCAACTCATCAAACTCCTCCATTCTGCGGTCAGGATTATCGGCCAAGTCACAGCTCACACTATAATAATCAGAGATAGCGTATGGCGAACCTGCCACACCCTTCAAGACCTGCGGATTCTGCTTCGGAATGCCATACTTTGTGTAATCAGTAGCCGAAGCCTGCTGCAACAGACCTGTGTACCATATATAATTACATCCGAGCTGCTTGATGCTGCGGAGAGCCCCCTCACTGAAGTCGCTCATCTTGCCGCAACCATTCTGCTCGATAGTGCCATTCTTGATACGCGCCGTGTTACCATTGCCGAAGAGTCTGACCAGCGCCTGATAGATGATAATCTTGTTTTTCATTGATGTGTTTTAATACCTGAGCCATGTTTGGGTCATAGGCTCTTTTTGTAAAGTCCGTATTGGGTGCAAATTTACATAATTATCTTCAATTTACCAATTCTGCGTCACAAAATGTATCACAAACATGTTGTAAAACATATTTTATGGAAAATAATCTAAAGTTTTTTTGGATTTCCGCACAAATATCATTATCTTTGCACCCGCAAATTTACCGAAGCATCTGCATTATTAATTTTTCATTATTAATTTTTCATTTGCTAAGTGCCCAGATGGTGGAATCGGTAGACACGAGGGACTTAAAATCCCTTGGCCATTACGGCCGTGCGGGTTCGACCCCCGCTCCGGGTACAACACATCTTTTCGCGAGACTGTAGATCAACGATTTACAGTCTCGTTTTCTTATTTCTGCGGATTATTTGCGGATTTTTTACTATCTATGTCCATTTACGATTATTTTTCTACACATTATATATAATATATATGGTTAAATATATAGAGTGAACCAGATTAACCATATTGAACCAGGATGAACCTTTTTTTGAGACCGTAAAAAAATTTCTCTTTACATCGAGATGAGCAAACTGTAAACTATCTTTACAGTGCATGTAAAGGAACTTTACACTTTTACAACACCTCCAAAATACAATTTTACTGATTTTCAAAACAATGCGACTTTTGGCACACTATTTGTAAATATTAATAATGTAAACAAAAAGTGTAAAGTCAAAATGAAAAGTAATTTTTCAAATTTTGTAATGTTATTGATTTTCCTCGTCTGGTTCCATAATGGAGCATGGGCACAGGAGGCCTTATCCAACGCGATGACGCTGCATGACTGTATGGAATATGCCATCAGCCATTCTACGAAGATGCGGATCCAGGCCGCAGATCGCAATGATGAGCGATGGCAAAGGCGACAATCCATTATGCAGGTCTTCACCCCAAATGTAGATGCGCAAACTTACGCCTATAATCAGTATGGTCGTAATCTCGATCCAGAGACGAATACATACAATAGCGTCACAACCTTCCATAATGGGTATAGTGTCAGTGCAGGCATCACCCTATTCGATGGATTTAAGGCCATAAACAACATGCGAATGGCTTCAACCATGGTAAAGATGGGCCGAAGCAAGGAGCAACAGACCGAGGATCAGATCTGTCTTGCCACGATGGAGGCTTACTACAATGTTATTTATTACACCGAACTCGAAAAGGTGCTAACAGAGCAAGTCGGAACGGCAAAGTCTGCAAGAGACAAGGCTGTTCGTCAGGAGGAATTAGGACAGAAAGGACATGCGGATGTCCTACAGATGGAGTCTGAGCTCGCACAGAAAGAGTATCAGCTCATCAACGCTACGAACAAGAGACGTGATGCAATGATTACTTTGAAGGATGTCATTTTCTGGCCTTCTGACCAGGAACTGGTGATTGAAAACCATGTACAGGAGCCACTCGTATCACTGACATCTTCGTCGGATTTAGCAGAAACAGCCAAGTCCGTGCTTCCTTCTGCGGAGATTGCC
>JAZRXZ010000155.1:0-2332 GCA_045600445.1 Bacteroidales bacterium
TTGGCAAGGTGATAATACCCTACCCACCCTTGTATGTACTCTTTCAGCTTCTGCTTCCTCTTTTCGTACCCCCATCCGTTGCTCCGACCTGTCAGTTCCTTTAGTCTTGACTTCATCTTCGCCTTGGATTTTGGGTGTACGGTGAGTTGGCATTTGCCTTTGTGTACATAAAAGGAATAGCCAAGGTATTTCACACCCCGTATGTATGAAACTACTGTCTTTTCCTTGTTCACCTTTAGGAATAGTTTCCCTTCGATGAATTTGGTTATTGACTCTCGAACACGTTCTGCGGCACGTTTGGTCTTGCAGAATATCATCGAGTCGTCGGCATAGCGTACAAAGGGGTGTCCTCTGCGTGCGAGTTCCTTGTCCAGTTCGTTCAGCATGATGTTGCTGAGCAGTGGACTCAGTGGTCCTCCTTGTGGAGTACCTTCCTCGCTTGCGTGCCACAGCCCTTTGTCTATGACTCCGCTACGAAGATATTTGTGTATAAGGCTGACTACTCTGCCGTCCTTGATGGTGCGGCTGAGTATCTCTATGAGTTTGCTGTGGCTCACGGTGTCGAAGAAACGCTCGAGGTCAAGGTCAACTACATACTTGTAGCCTTCATCGACTATCTTCTGCACTTCTCGCAGTGCGTCAAGGCTTCCTCTTCTCGGACGGAAGCCATAACTCCGCTTTGAGAATTGGGGCTCATAGATTATCGACAGTACTTGGTTGATGGCTTGCTGCACCATGCGGTCAACCACGGTGGGTATGCCCAAAAGGCGCATCTTACCGTTGTCCTTGGGTATCTCTACCCTTCGGACGGGATTCGGACGGTAGATACCGTCAAGCAGGGAGCGTATCAGTTCATCCTTATTAGCCTTTAGCCATGGGAGCAACTGCTCGCATGACATCTTGTCGATACCGCCACATCCCTTGTTCCTCACTACTGCCTTGTAGGCTGCATTGAGGTTGTCGGGGCTAAGGATTACTTCCAATAAATGCTCCTTGCCGAATGGAACTTCCACGATGTTGTCTTCGGTCATCCACATGAAAGTCTGCACTCCCCCATACCCTTCGGATTCCGTCCTATTTCTTTGGGGGCAGTCATTAGCAAAGGCTGATGTTTTCTGCATTCTATCTTTCATAAGGTAACTTTCAATTACTAATCGCTTAATTGTTAGGTTCAGTCCTTCGTGGAGCGTTACCGATTACTCCACTACTATGACTTATGCTGACTTCTCACGGCAAGCTTTACTCCATGGCTTTTGTAAGAGTAACTAATCACCATGTCCGTGAGACCTCCTCGGATAAGGGCATTGTCTTTCCATCTTATGCCTACTTCATTTACACCGACCGTTCCGAATAGCTATAGGGCTTTGGTTTGTCTTGCAACCTTACCCACGGTCATATGCCTTGTATGAAGTTTCTGTTCGTTAGACCAGATGTTTGCCGCCAGCTTCCTTCAGATTCCGCCTCGCGATGGACATCCTTGCCTTGGGCTATGTGATTCCCGCTATTAGGGTTCACTCGGGACTTGCACCCGTTAGACAATGCTCATGCCGAGCGTACAAGCAAGACTCCCTTTCAAACAGAAATGTCAGAAAAGGAGTCTTAACTTTATGTGACTCATGAGAGATTCGAACTCCCGATCTCAGCGTTCGTAGCGCTACGTTCTATCCAACTGAACTAATGAGCCATTGAGCTTCAAGTAGGATTCGAACCTACGACCTGCTCATTACAAGTGAGCTGCACTACCACTGTGCTATTGAAGCAGTTTGTAGTCGGTACGAGATTCGAACTCGTGTGGGCAGAATGAAAATCTGCAATCCTAACCATTTAGATGAACCGACCATCTTAGGGAGTCTGATGGGTTTCGAACCCATGACCACCAGAGCCACAACCTGGCGCTCTACCAACTGAGCTACAAACTCCATATAGTCGCCCCAGAAGGAATCGAACCTTCACTAACAGAGCCAAAACCTGTTGTGCTACCGTTATACCATAGGGCAATCTTTTGTCGGAGTGGGAGGACTCGAACCTCCGAAGTCGAATGACGGCTGATTTACAGTCAGCTCTCGTTGCCGCTGGAGAACACTCCGATTAAAGTGGTGGAGCCTCGTGGAGTCGAACCACGTTCTCAGGATTTTCAGTCCTGCGCATACACCAAGTCTGCCAAAGCTCCTTGTTGTTGCCCCAGATGGAACCGAACCACCACTTGCAGATCCAGATTCTGCAGCACTACCATTATGCAATAGGGCAATATATTGCGGAGGCTAAAGGATTCGAACCTTTGAGACGTTTACCGTCTGCTGGTTTTCAAGACCAGTGCAATCGACCAACTCTG
>JAZRXZ010000156.1:0-1531 GCA_045600445.1 Bacteroidales bacterium
AGAAATGGCAGGAACAGTAAAGGATATGAGCCTAATAAAGCAAGTTCTCCAGCTGAAGCAGTTAGGAGAATCCAACCGCGGCATCAGCCGCAAGTTACCAATCGACAAGGAGACCGTCAACGGCTATGTCAATACCATGACACGCAACGGGTGGCAGATAGAGGACCTGCTGGCAAAGGATGACCCCGAGCTGGAACGTATGTTCCATGCAGGTTCTCCCGCCTACAGTGACCCACGCATGACCGACTTCCTTGCAAGACTACCTTACTTCAAGGAACAGCTGACCAATCCCAAACTCCATGTAACGCGCCAGCTGCTGTACGAAGAGTACATAACAGGATATCCTCAAGGCTATGGTAAGTCTCAGTTCTATTTCCACTTGAAGCAGAATCTCGTGGCGCAGAAAGACTGTAACGCAGTGCTTACAGAAACCTATAATCCTGGCGAAAAGCTCATGGTTGACTTTGCCGGCGACAAGCTCGGCTATGTGGATCCAGAGACAGGCGAGTTTGTCAAGGTGGAGACGTTTGTCGCATGTATGCCATACAGCGACTATACCTATGCCATCTGTGTACCCTCGCAGAAGACGGAGGACTTCATCTTCGCCATCAGGATGTGCCTTGAGCATCTCGGAGGAGTGCCGCCCATACTCACTCCCGACAATCTGAAGTCAGCCGTCATAAGCAACGACAGGCATGAGCCAAAGCTCAACAAGGCTCTTGAGGATATGGGCAACCATTACCACTTTGTCGTATTGCCCTGCGACCCGAAGAAGCCTACGCAGAAGGCACTTGTAGAGGATGGAGTGAAGAACATGTACAACCGCATCTATGCCAAGCTGAGGAACCGTGTATTCTACTCACTCATGGAGCTCAACCAAGACGTATGGGAACTGGTAGCACTCTATAACAAGACACGTATGCAGAAACGTCCATACAGCCGTGAGGAGCGATTCCATGCCATGGAGAAGGATAACCTCAAACCGCTGCCAAAGGATATCTATGAGATGAAGTACTACGCAACGCTTCAGGTGCAGAGCAACTGCTTCGTGGAGCTGCGCCAAGACAAGATAACCCACTTCTACTCCGTACCTTACATACATGTAGGCAAGAAGGCTCGTGTCATCTTCACGCGCTCAAACGTGAACATCTTCATAGATGGCATGCAGGTAGCATCACATCCTCGTAAGCACGAGTACGGACATACGTATGTCAAGGAACATCTTGCATCCAACTGCAAGGCGATCATGGAGCGCTCAGCATCCTACTACGTGTCGTGGGCAGCACATATCTCTCCCGACTGCAAGGACTACATCTCAGAGGTCTTCAATCCTCAGCGGACGAACCAGCCCGAGGAGGTCTATTACAAGCTCTGTGCGTCCATCATGAGTCTCAGCCGCAAGTACGAACTGGCAGTATTGAACAAGACCTGCCGCCAGTGTATCGAATACCGCGTGTTCTCATACCGCAAGTTTGAGGCAATACTCAAGCGCAACAGCCTACAAGAAGCCTCCGATGAACCAGCGTTCTTC
>JAZRXZ010000157.1:0-1275 GCA_045600445.1 Bacteroidales bacterium
CTTCTGCTCAACATGGGCGACGAGCTGAGAAAAATCTTTTTTAGCCATATCTGTGAAATTTATTTACGTTTATATGTTCTGCCCATCGGCTTGCAGAGCCAACTGGCTTTCTGAGCTGCACGACGAGCTCTTGCATCTTCATCTTCGTCCTTGTCACGACCCCAGCCACTGCCAGGACTGCCACCACCACCGCATGATTCTGCAATGCTTGTGGCTCCATCGACATAGCCAGCGAAAAGAAGAATGGCAACTTTGATGCAGTTCTCACGTGCCTCTGGAGTGTCATCGTAAGGCTCGACGTTCTTACTGATAACATCGTAGATGTGGTTAGAGACATAGGTCTTTTCCTCCTTGCCGTTGTTGTCCCAGAGGACAAAGGCCCGCTTCTCAGTAGGAGTAGAATACTGGCTTGAAGGCTTGTTGGATGCACTTTGCACTCTTGCACTTTGACCAGTAGCAACAGGCTTTGTAGCAGGTTTTGACATGCCCACACCAGTAGAAGGAGTGTTCACCTTCACCTGAGTAGGCTTATGGTATTTCAGCCAAGTACCTCTCAGATTCTTCAGCATAAGGTCACGACCTACACCAAGAACAGAAGACTTGTAACGAGAGTTACCCTTCATGATGGTGTACCCATGTTTCACACCTTCCTTGTCCTCATTAACCTTCACGTCATAGCCAAGTGCTTTGATCCTGTTAACGTACTCATTCCAAGAGTATGCACGCATTTCCGAAAGCACCTTGTAACAGGCATCTGTTATCTCTTTGACGTTCTCATTGTGTATATCCTCGGGCAACTCCCAACCTTCTGCCACGTTGATGGCGTGGGCAGCCTTTACGCAGTTCTCACCGATGAAGCTGTCATTAACCAAATTGCCATCAAGGTCAATTCGGTTGATTAGAATGTGAAGGTGCGGAATGCCAGATTTCGAGTCATAATGAAGACAGGCAAATATCTGTGCTCGGCTCAGGTCAATGCCATATTTCTTCTTGCCGTTCTTGCTCGTCCGTTGTGATGCCTTAACCAACTCATTGAGGAAGCGGATGGCAAATCGGTTCCAGTCATCGTATGTCCAGCCTTTGGACTCTTCAAGGGATGGGGAAACCTCGAATCGCAAGATGGGTTTCTTGACTGGCTTCTTGCTGAACTTCTGAGCATACTTAGCCATGTTGATTTGCATCTCACTCCACATGCCCAAGGGTGGCAGTCCTTCGCTCAGATTCTTGGTATAGACTATCTGCGCTCTGTTGTTCCTGGTACAGTAGTCAGTCATT
>JAZRXZ010000158.1:0-31118 GCA_045600445.1 Bacteroidales bacterium
CTCGCTCGATGGCGTAGCGTTAGCCGTGAACTCGATGTGCAGACGGATCAGGTCGTAGCACTCCTCGCTCTCCGCACGGAGCTTCTTGGTCAGCTCTGCGGTGCTGCCAGCGCGCTCGTTGGCACGGATGTTATACATATCCGAGAACTTGTCGTTGGCAAGCTTGAGCGCTACCATGTCCTGGTCGATACCCATCTGCACGAGGTCATCCTCCGTGAAGCGCGTATGCACGTCGAGGTCGAAGCCAGCGAGGTGAGCGCTCTCCTCCTGATAGGCCAGCGACTTGATGTCGGTGCTATACTTGTTGAGGATGTACTTCTTGACGCTGACTCATAGCTCTGATTGGGGAAATAAAGCAAGGCGACCTGGAACTTGGTGTATTTCTTGATCTTCTTCTTTAGAATCTTCTGATTTATTGTAATTGGCTGATATTCAGTATGGGATTATACCCTAAAATAACAAAAGTAACAAAAAAGAAACAAAAATCTGAATAATGAATGAAAATAATTGAATGCAAATTAAAGGTTACAAAATATAAAACTAAAAAGTACAAAGTCAATAGTATTGCCGAAATCGTTTCATAATTGTTTGCGTTGTAAAATAATATATCTATATTTGTCCTCAAAATATAAGACTATGGCAAAGAAGGTCACAAATATAGAAGTCAAAGACTCCTCTGTTCGCACAATGAAACATGAGGGTGAAGATTATGTATGTATTACCGATATAGCACGTCAAAAGAATTCAGTGGATCCTAATGGCGTTATCGCAAACTGGATGCGTAATCGCAATACAATAGAATTTCTTGGCATCTGGGAACAACTTTTCAACCCTGCTTTTAACCCCCTCGAATTCGAGGGGTTTAGAAAAGAAGCCGGACTAAATGCTTTCACCATGTCCCCTCAAAAGTGGATTGAAGCTACACATGCCCATGGACTTATCTCTATGGCTGGACGTTATGGCGGCACTTATGCTCGTACCGATATTGCTTTTGAGTTCGCATCATGGATATCCGTTGAGTTCAAATTGTATTTGGTCAAAGAATTCCAGCGCCTTAAGGAAGAAGAGCGGAAGCAGATCGGATGGTCTGCCAAGCGAGAACTTTCCAGGATCAACTACCGCATTCATACCGATGCCATCAAGCAGAATATTGTGCCTGACGAGATTGATGCCTACCATAAGTCGCTCATCTATGCCGAGGAAGCTGACGTGCTGAATGTGGCAATGTTCGGCATGACGGCCAAAGAATGGCGTGATGCTAATCCAGACAAGAAAGGCAACATACGCGACTATGCAACCATCAACGAACTCATCTGCCTTTCGAATATGGAGAACCTCAATGCAGTGTTCATCAACGATGGCTTGCCGCAATCGGAGCGTCTCATCAAGCTCAATCATATAGCCATCCAGCAGATGAAGGTGCTGGAGGAGTCGGAAAACAGAAGATTATTGAAATAAGGATCAAGGGACTGACCCTCTGATCATGCAAGGCAGGTGGATATTGCTGTGCAGATCTCTAATCGCGTTTATGAGCTGTTAGAGGAGAAAGCCATGTCTCAAAAAGATCTGGCTAAGAAACTTGGAAAAACAGAGACAGAGGTAAGCCGCTGGTTGAGTGGCACACATAACCTGACGATTGCTACTATTGCAAAACTTTCTGTGGCGTTAGAGGATGATCTGATTACTACGACTACAGCCATTCCTAATAAGGTGGCGTATGATTTTGCTACGTTTGAGACTAAGTGTAGTCATGTGGCTGACGTAACGGAGTTAGTTTATAAATAGCCACGGCGACGCGACTCTTCCAGAGGAGTGAAGGGGATTTTTAGCAATTGAAGGAAGCAAAAAGACTATGTGTGGAATTGGCGGAAGCAAACAAGGAGCTGTGTTTTTGACACAACTCCTTGTTTCTGTCTTAGGAAAATGTATAAAATACGATAACGAGTTATGGCACCAATGGCTCACCCATCTCTGAAGCCTCGGCGTCGTTAGCGTCGAGCTTGAAGAGCATGAAGTTGGCATTGTCGCTGGTGCAAGGGGTCCAGAGGCCATCTTCAGCGCCGTTAGGATTGCTGTATTTGGCGAAGTTGGTCCATGCGGTAAGCATGCGTTCTGAGAGATCCCAGTCGCCTTGGGTCCAAGGACGCCAGCAGTGTTTGAGGGACTTGAAGACGAACCAGAGATCAGATGAGTGGAATGCACCCTTCAGGCGTGCGGTGACCTCAGGATGTGAGCCGTCATCTGGCAATGGACGAGCGAACTCGTAGGCCCATGCAGGTGCTGCACCTTTCTCGTTGCGGATCTTGCAGAAGTCGGCGATACCCTTGCTCATGTTATTCATGTCATTGAGCGTATAGCCGATCATGTAAGGGACGTCAGCGATAGAGCCATCTACGACAGCGTCATCGAACGACTTGAGGCTCACGTAGCCATCGACCATCGGACGCATGGTGACGACACCCATCTTGCCTGAAGCCATGTTATAGATGTTGTTGAGCGCGTACATGGTCTCGGTGCTTGCCTTGCGCATCTTCTCGAGATCGGTCAGGCCTGCCCAGTCGAGGACGGCCTTGGTTTCAGCCTCGGCCTCGGCCATGGTCATCGGACGGAAAATAGAGTTCTTTGGCATCTCGACTGGCTTAGCCTCAGGATCTGGCAAGGTGATGCCGCCACCACTCATGATGACAGCCTTCTGGAAGTAGCCACGTGCGAGTGGAGACTCACAGACGGTCTTGACCGAACCTGCACCTGCTGACTGGCCGAAGATGGTCACGTTGTCAGGATCACCACCGAACTGTGCGATGTTCTTGCGGATCCACTTGAGGGCCTCGATCTGGTCGAGGATACCGTAGTTGCCCGATACGCCGTGAGGACTCTCTGCGTCGAGCAATGGATGAGTCAGGAAGCCAAAGACACCGAGACGATAGTTGATCGAGACGAGGACAACATCCTTGGCACCCCACTCCTGGCCATCGAACTCTGGCTCTGAACCCCAGCCTTCGCGATAGCCACCGCCGTGGATCCAGAGAGCTACTGGGAGCTTGGCCTCAGGATTTCCTGGAGCCTTGGTCCATACGTTGAGGTAGAGGCAATCCTCGCTCTGAGGAGCCTCGTCGCCATAACCCCACTCGGTGGCATAGCCGCCAGGGTAATGTACAGACTGATAGCCAGGATGGCCGAACTTATCTGCGATCTTGACACCCTGCCAAGCTACGACTGGCTGTGGCTCCTTCCAGCGGAGGTCGCCGATAGGAGGTGCAGCGTATGGAATGCCACGATAGACGTAGACGTCCTGATGATCATCGGCGATGACACCCTGTACCTGACCACCTTCGATGGTGAGGATGGGGTTTGCTGGCTCCTTAGGCGCCTGAGTGCAGGCTACCAATGCAAGGAGAGGAAGGAGGGAAATTATCTTTTTCATAATTGTTTTTTTGAAGGGAGTAAAAGGGGAGTAAAAGGGACGAATGTATCAGATGTCGAAAGTACTAGGGAGCAGCAGGGTAACGTCCTTTTTACTACCTTTTTACTTCTTTTTTACTCCCCTTTTACTACTAAAAGAAATTACAGCACCTTGAGATCCAATTCCTGCAGATCCTTCTCCTCAGAAGAACTGCCGTAGAGGATCTTATAGCTGCCAGCGCGTGTAGAGAGTTCGTCGATGTCCTCATCGTAGTACTGGAATGACTCGCCTGTGAGAGTTACGACAGCGTTCTGTGTCTCACCTGGCTGGAGGTTGAGCTTAGCGAAGCCCTTGAGCTCCTTGAGTGGTGCGGTAGGGTTATCGAGCGACTTGATGTAGACCTGTACGATCTCCTCTCCTGCTACCTTACCGGTGTTCTTGACAGGGATGGTGATGGTAACCTTGCCGTCCTTCTTCATGGTCTTCGCAGAGAGCTGACCCTTGCCGTAGCCGAAGGTGGTGTATGAAAGGCCATAGCCGAATGCATACATTGGCTTGCCCTGGAAGTAGCGGTAGGTACGGTTCTCCATGCTATAGTCGAGGAAGTCTGGCAGGTCGTTGTTGCTCTCGTAGAAAGTCACAGGGAGCTTGCCCGATGGGTTGTAGTCGCCGAAGAGCACCTCGGCCAACGCCTGAGAACCACCCTGACCTGGATACCAAGCCTGAAGGAGTGCATCGAACTCACCCTTGACGCTACCGAAGGCGATGCAAGAGCCTGAACAGTTGACGAAGACGACTGGCTTGCCTGTAGCGTGCATGGCCTTGACGAGGCGCTGCTGAACCATTGGGAGCTCGATGTCGGCCTTATCGCCACCCTCGCCTTCCATCTGTGCAGAGATACCACCGATGACGATGATGACGTCAGCATCCTTGACCTGTGCAACGACGTCAGAGAAGTCGTTGAGCTTGCGCTGGCATACATCGGCATTGAGCATGGCGAAAGGACCATTGCCACGGCTGTAAGTGATCTCTACGTCGTAGGTCTTGCCATTCTCTACGTCGAAGGTCTTGTACTCAGGAGCGCGACGGAAACCGAAGCGACGGCTCTGTCCCTGCTTCTGATCCTCTACGACCTGGCCGTTGACCTTGAGTACGTAACCGTTGTCTGAACCTACGGTGTAGCTCATAGGACCGGTGAAGTCGGCGGTGAACTTACCAGAGATGCGGACAGCAATAGAATCTGAGTTGACACCCTCTGCAAAGCCCCATGCACCGAAGGTGCTGAAGTTGAGACGCTCCTTCATATACTGCACCTTAGCAGGAGCACCTGCCAGCTGCTTGTTCTCGAAGAACTCAACCTTTGCACCCTGGCCGTCGTTCATCTTTGGCAGATAATAGAAGGTGTTGTACTCGTCCTGGAGGTCACAGGCCTTGTTATAGATGATGTTGGTGCCTGGCAGGTAGTCGCGGATACCCTGCACGAGAGAGCGCTCGTGGTTCTTGGTAGGGGTGCCACCGTAGTTACCGTTGAGAAGAGCCACGTCATCGGCGTTAGGACCGACGACAGCGATGTTCTTGAGCGACTTCTTCAATGGGAGGATGCCGTTGTTGTCGAGCAATACCATCGACTCACGAGCGGCCTGAATAGCGAGCTGGTGGTTGCTCTCGCTGCTGATCACGTCCTCACCGAGGTTGGCCCATGGGAGCATCTCAGCAGGATCGAACATACCGAGCTCGAAACGACCGGTAAGGGTCTTACGGAGGTGACCATCGAGGTCCTCAGTCTTGATCAAACCGCGCTGGAGGGCTTCGGTGAGCACCATGAAGACCTTACCACACTCGAGGTCGGTACCGTTGAGAACGGCGTCGACAGAAGCTGAGAGCGGATCTGGATGGGTCTCGTGCTGACCTTTGTTATAGAAGTTGTTGATAGCGTCGCAGTCTGTAAGGACGATGGCATCGTAACCCCACTTCTCGCGGAGGATCTTGATGAGCAGACGGTCGCTCATACAGCAAGGCTTGCCTTCGTAGCGATTGTAGGCGCACATCACCTCGCGGACGTTACCTTTCTGCACCAGGGCCTTGAAGGCTGGCAGATAGGTCTCCCAGAGGTCGCGCATCGAAACACGAGCATCGTAAGAGTGGCGCAATGGCTCAGGACCGCTGTGTACGGCATAGTGCTTGGCACAGGCGTGGGTCTTGAAGTAACGGTCATCATCGCCCTGCATACCCTTGACGGTCTCAACGCCGAGGACGGCTGAGAGGAATGGATCCTCGCCGCAGGTCTCCTGGCCACGACCCCAACGTGGATCGCGGAAGATATTGACGTTAGGACACCAGAAGGTCAGCTCAGGATTGCCTGGGTAATAGGTCACACCCATCGGCACGTTGTAGAGCGATGCGTCGCTGTGGTCGGTACGATTCCAGTTGGCACGAGCCTCGTCGCTGACGGTAGCAAACACGTCGTGCATCTGCTGAGGATTGAAGGCCGAAGCCATACCGATAGGCTGTGGATAGACGGTGTAGCCGCCCTGACGCACACCGTGGCAAGCCTCGCTCCACCAGTTGTAGCTTGGGATACCGAGACGATCGACGGAGATGGATTTGTTCATCATCAAACCCACCTTCTCTTCAGGTGTCAATAAGGAAAGGAGGTTCTCTACTCGCTGCTCGATAGGCAACGAAGGATTCTGATAAGGATACTGCCAGTTCTCAGCGTGAGCGCCGGCAGCGCATGCTGCAAAGAGAAGCAGCATCATTGCTTTGTTGAGTTTCTTCATTTTTAGTATTGGTAGGTAATGTGTTGGTAAATTAAGGTGCCTCCTGCAACCGCAGAAAACACCTTAATATATAAAAGGAATAGAAGACTACTCCTATCTAGTCTGATTAGAGGAAGAGGGTAGCGCGAGCCTGCTCTACCTGAGCCTTGATCTGATCAAGCTGGCCACGGAGCTCATCAACGGTGATAGCGTTGAGCACCTCAAGTGGGAGGAGTACGTTGTAGAGCTTGCGGAGCTCGAGGTTGTAGTCAGAGAGGTCCTCATAGAGGTCAACGAGAAGGCTCACACGATAGGTGATGTCCTCAGCGTCCTTATCGGTGAAGTTGGCAAGGAACATCTCCTGGTTCTTGGTGAGGACGTAGAGCTGCTCGATGATACCAGTAGCGGTAGCCTCCCAGAAGTAGTTAGCACGGCCGTTCTCCTCCTCGATAGCATAGATCTGTGACATCTCAACCTTCTCAAGACCACCCTGCTCAGCAACGAACTTGAGTGCAGGATCGTTAACCTCAGCAAATACCTTAGCGAGAGGCTCAGAGTATACGTCGCTCATCTCATAGATGTCGCTGATAGACTTGTCGATGTTCATGACAGTAAGAGCGCGGTACTTGAGTGAGAGGCTCTCGATCTTATCCATGATCTCATTTGGGTTAATGAGGTAGTCAGGCTTAATCTTCTTCTCGTCATCGCTGAGAGTAACCTTCTGCTGCTCTGCATTGATTACGATTGGGCAGCGCTTCAGACGAAGCCATGCAGCTGTGAGGCTATCAAGCTGTACTGACATGCCAGCCTTAATCTGCTGCTCCTCGAAGCTCTCAGGAATCTCCTTAGCTACGCGAGTAGTAGCAGCAGGCTCCTCAGCAGCTGGGGTCTGTGGTTTGTTACCGGTACAAGCAGCAAGCAAAGCTGCAGTAGCGAATACAAATGCAATCTTCTTCATTTTGATTTGTTTTGTTAATGATTAATTATTATTGTTGTTACTAAAAATTTATCAAGATTGTGTCGTTGATGATACTCACTTCTTCCCTATCAACTTATTATATATATTAGTACAAAGCAATACTGCTACGACTAGAGCCATGAGCGCCTGAACGATGAGATTGAACCATAAGGTCGGAATCTCATGCATACCGATACGCTTGACAGGACTGTAGAACGGTGCTGCTCCATTCTGGCTACGCGGAGTGAGGTAGATATAGGCGGTACGCGGCACCAGATGACCGTCGACCACCTCGATGGCATGCTTGACACCCATATTGCGAACCACCTCTTCGAGCTTCGTATTCTGGTAGTCGGCCTTGAGTTGCAGAAAGGCGTCACGGCCACCCATCGCATCACGACGTTGGCGAAGCTGGCGATCCGCCTCAAGGGTTATCTCATTGCCGACACGTATCAGGGCAGTGTCGCACGAATGGAGGTACTGCTTGAGCGAAGTATAGTCACTCACGGCTCCCTTATAAGGCTCTACTCCATCAACGATCTCAGTCAGATAAGGCAATTCGTTGGTCAGAACGCGCTCATGGACGGGATTGACCTCCTTCTCTTTGTCAATTTCATCCTGCCAGGTCTCAAGCTGTGACTCCAACTCATAAAGATACAAACGTAAGTACTCATTAGAATACTTCTGACGATCGAGCGCAAAGAACGGTTTCTCGTAAGCGTTGTCAGTATAAGTCGTCACCGCCATTGCCTCAAAAGCCCAACGTGACGGGAACACATTGCCGATGGCTGGGACATTGCCTGTAGTACTATTGCTCGAGAGGTCGTTGAAGTCGATGACCAGGCCACAGAGCAAAATCTGAGGGATGAGCAGCAGCGGGATGGTGATATAGATAGACACGACGGAACTGAGTGTCTGCGAGAGCCAGAGACCGGTGAGCGATGCCAGGAACGATGCGGCAAACAAAATCAGCCACCACACGAAGAAGAGATCGTGGAAGCCGATGACGGCCTGTCCTACCACGGTGAAGAGCAGCGTCTGGATGAGCGACATGATGGCCATGAAACTCATCTTGGAGAACATGTAGCTGCCGTATGACAGATGCAGGAACTTCTCACGCTGCAGCAATGCACGGTCCTTGATGATCTCCTCGGCTGCACCGATCATACCCATGAAGATGGACGCGATGACGGCCATGAAGAGGAACGTGACGAAGTTCTTGTTCTCCATCACCGTATAGCCTGTCTCTGGTGCATAGCGTGTGAGCATGCCGCAGATGAAGGCCAGCAATGGTGAGACAAGCAGAGCGATGGCCAGATACTGCTTATTAGTGACCTTGGTGGCAAAGATACGCTTGAGCTGGATGAAGTACTGACCGAGGAGTCCTGGCTGCTTCTGCTGCGTCTTAGGGACATCGTAGAGACGTACCTCCTGCTGTTCCGGACGGTTCTTGAGATAGAACTCGTGCCACTCCTTAGGACTTACTTTGCGGCGTTCGGTGAGGAGGCCTCGCTCATCAAGCGACTTCTCATCGATGATATTGAGGACGATTTCCGGATTGACGTTACCACAGACAGGACACATCGAGGTATCTGGATCGGCGTAGTTGGCCTGACCTTTGAAGTAGGTCACAGCCTCGATAGGATTGCCGTCGAAGACCGGATAACCTCCCTTGTCAAGGAGCCAGAGACGGTCGAACATCTTATACACAGCGCTCGATGGCTGATGGATGTTGACGACGATGAGACGACCCTTGAGCGTCTGCTCCTTCAAGAGGAGGATGACCTTCTCAGTATCGGTCGACGAAAGGCCTGAGGTTGGCTCGTCGAGGAAGAGGACCGCCGGCTCACGGATCAGCTCGAGTGCGATGTTGAGACGCTTGCGCTGGCCGCCTGAGATGTACTTGTTGATAGCCGAGCCGACCTTGAGATCCTTGGCAGGAAGCAGGTCGAGCTGCGAGAGGGTCTGCAGGACGCGGCTGTCGATCTCCTTAGGCGACATGCCGGAGAAACAGAGCTGTGCGGTGTAATAGAGGTTCTGATAGACGGTGAGCTCCTCGATGAGCAGGTCATCCTGTGGCACGTAGCCGATGAGCGATTTGACAGCAGGCTCCTGGATGTCGTGTCCATTGATGGTGAGCTGGCCCTGCTGCGGACGGAGAGAACCGTTGAGCAACGAGAGCAACGTAGTCTTGCCAGTACCCGATCCACCCATGATGGCCAGTAACGTGCCGCTGTGCAAGGTGAACGAGAGGTCGTGCATGCCGTTGTCTGAATTAGGGAAGCGGAAGTTGACATCGCGGCCACAGAACTCTACGCTCGATGAAGCATGGATAGCCGAGAGGTCATCGCTGGCCAGGACGTCATAGACACGACGCACCATCGAATAGTAGACCGGCTTGGAGTGACGGAACTTCAGGACACCGCTCTGCTGCCACGCCTGGAAGATGCCACGGACGACAGGGACGTCATTGAGTCGCACCTTACCCTGACCGAAATAGGTGAAGAGCATCAGGTTGAGCTTCGGCAGCCAAAGGGTACGGATGACACCGGACAGACCCTCGAAATGCTGGTTGATGACGTGGAAATTCTCCTTGCCTATGACGTAATGTTCGAAATCATCATACATCTCGTCATCGACCTCGAAATGATGCGCCACAAGGCCAAAAGTAGGCTTCAGCGAATCGAAACTCTCGGGGGTATTGTAGCAGAACTCCATCAGTCGGAGCAACATCAGCGATTGCTCGCTACGCTCCAGCTGATTCTCCATATTGTGGCAGATACCCTCGATGATGGTCTCCAGATCCACGTCCTCACTCTCGTCATAGAGCGAGCGGAGATCGTTGTAGAGATCGATGTATTGCTTGAAGTTACGGATACCAAAATGACGGCTCAGATAGGACGAAAGAACCTGTCGCGAAGAGGACATGTCAAGTCCACTCTTTGAGCCAAAGAGCGCGAATAGATTCGTCAGGCCTGAAAGTACAACGTCGGTCAACATAATATAATTCTTGTGCGCAAATATAATCATTTTTACTTAAAGGGACATTATAAAGAAGGAAAAATCTATAATTTTTGGTCAATTTTTCTTCATTATCGACACAAATCATACGTATATCGACCATAAAATTTACAGAAATCATAGTTTTTGTACGAAGAATTTGGACGTTCGGACAAAAATGATTATATTTGCGCTCATAATAAAATTATAAACCAATGGCAGAAACACAACAGACCTTAGACGAGCAGATGGTGCAGGCGCAGGCCATCGCAGACTATGGTGACGACAAGATACAACACCTCGAATGGACCGAGCACATACGCCGACGTCCGGGTATGTATATTGGCAAACAAGGCGATGGCTCGCATGCCGATGACGGTATTTACATCCTGCTCAAGGAGGTCATCGACAACTCGATCGATGAGTACGCAATGGGCTTCGGAAAGCGAATAGAAGTAAAGCTGACCGAGGACGGACACTGCTCCGTTCGTGACTACGGACGTGGCATCCCACTGGGTAAGCTCGACGCCTGTGTGAGCGAGATCAACACGGGTGGCAAGTACGATACGTCGGTCTTCAAGAAGAGTGTCGGTCTCAATGGTGTCGGCCTCAAGGCGGTCAATGCATTGTCGACCCATTTCTTCGTCCGCGCCTGCCGTAATGGCGAGAAGAAGGAGATCACCTACAGCGCGGCCAAGAAGCTCGAGGAGTCGGAGATCCTGCCGACCGATGAGCAGAACGGTACCTACGTGGAGTTTGTGCCAGATCCGACGATCTTTGAGAACTACAAGTTCCGCATGGAGTTTGTCGAGACGTTGCTCAACAACTACAGCTACCTCAACATCGGCCTGACGCTGGTGCTCAATGGCAAGAAATTCGTCAGCAAGAATGGTCTGGCCGACCTGCTCAACGCTCGTATGGAGGCACAGCCACTCTATGAGCCGATCCATCTGTTAGGTCAGGACATCGAGGTAGTGATCACCCACGGCAATTCGTACGGTGAGCAGTATTACTCGTTTGTCAACGGACAATATACAAGCCTTGGCGGTACTCACTTGGCAGCCTTCAAGGAGGCGTCGGCTCGCGTCATCAAGGAGTTCTACACACAGAAGAATTTCGAGTACAGTGACATCCGCAACGGTATGGTGGCTGCCATCGCCATCAAGGTGCAGGAACCGGTATTTGAGGCGCAGACAAAGACCAAGCTCGGATCGACACGTATGAGTCCGAATCCGGACGACGTTACGATACAGAAGTTCGTAGGCGACTTCCTGAAGCGAGAGCTCGACAACTACCTGCACCGTGAGGCCGAGACAGCCGAGATCATGATGCAGAAGATCATGTCGAGTGAGAAGGAACGCAAGGAGCTGGCAGGTCTCTCAAAGCAGGCCAAGGAGCGTGCCAAGAAGGTCAATCTGCACAACCGCAAGCTGCGCGACTGCCATGTGCACTTCAACGACGTGCGTGGCGACAAGCAGGATGACTCATGCATCTTCATCACGGAGGGTGACTCAGCTTCTGGATCGATCACTAAGAGCCGCAACGTGGAGACACAAGCGGTGTTCTCGCTGCGAGGTAAGCCGCTCAACTGCTATGGCATGACCAAGAAGGTGTGCTACGAGAATGAGGAGTTCAACCTCCTGCAGGCAGCGCTCAACATCGAGGATGGCCTCGACGGTCTCCGCTATAACAAGGTGATCATCGCTACCGATGCCGATGTGGACGGTATGCACATCCGTCTGCTGCTGATGACCTTCTTCCTGCAATTCTTCCCTGAGCTGGTTCGTACGGGACATGTATATATCCTGCAAACACCACTCTTCCGCGTCCGCAATAAGAAGGTAACCCGCTATTGCTACACCGACGAGGAGCGCCTCGCAGCCATCGACGAGTGCGGATCGACCGCCGAGATCACCCGATTCAAAGGTCTCGGTGAGATCTCGCCTGATGAGTTCAAACACTTCATCGGAGACGATATGCGCCTCGACACCGTCATGCTGCGCAAACAGGATGCGGTGCATGAGATGCTGGAGTACTATATGGGAAAGAACACGATGGAGAGACAGGAGTTTATTATCAATAATCTGGTGATTGAGTTGGACGAAGCATGAAAATAATTTTTCCTGGATCCTTTGATCCATTTACCAAAGGCCACGAGTCAGTAGTACGCCGTGGACTTGACTTTGCCGACGAGATCATCATTGCCGTCGGTTACAACGGTCTGAAGAGAAATAGCGGCATGTTCACCGTCGACGAGCGTGTGCGAATGATCTCGGAGTTCTACGCCGAGGAGCCTCGCATCTCAGTCATCGCCTATACCTGCCTGACCACCGACATTGCCAATGAGCTCGGCTGCTCGCACATCCTGCGTGGCGTACGTACGGTCATCGACTTCGAGTATGAGCGAAACCTGGCCGACGTGAACCGCCACCTCACTGGCATCGAGACCATCCTGCTCTTCAACGAGCCAGCGATGGCACATATTACTTCTACTACGGTACGTGAGCTCCTCACCTTCGGCAAGGACGTCACTGACTTCATGCCAGAGGGCTTCCCTCCCCTTGTCGTAAAGCAAAAGAATGAACCTTATTTTGGCTAAGAAATACTTCCGTCTGCTACTCGTCCTTTGGAGTAGCGTCATGGCATTCTCGGCTCATGCTGACGTCTATAGCAGCATCAAGGCTTATAGTCGTGCCATGATGGCTTTCGATGCCCTCTATGTCGACACCGTTAATCTGGATAAGCTCAACGAGGTAGCCATCAAGGCGGTGCTCAAGGAGCTCGATCCACACTCTACCTACCTCGACGCAGAGGAGGTGGCTGCCATGCAGGAGAATCTCGGTGGCAACTTCGAGGGTATCGGTGTGCGATACCAGATGGAGAACGATACGCTGCTGGTCATCAATACGGTGACTGGAGGTCCATCTGAGAAAGCTGGCATCATGGCCGGGGACCGAATCATCATGGTAGGCGACTCGACCATCGCTGGCATGAAATACCAGACGAAGGAGATACAGCGACGCCTGCGTGGTCCTCGTGGCTCGAAAGTCAATATCGGTGTGCAGCGTAATGGTGAGAAGAAGCTGCTGTGGTTTACGCTGACGCGTGACAACATCCCTGTCTACAGCATCGACGCTTCGTATATGGCGGCACCTGGAGTCGGATACATCAAGCTGAGCCGCTTTGCACAGACGACGGCTGACGAGGTGGAGAAAGCCATCGAGAACTTCAAGAAAGAAGGACTCACGGACTTGATCATCGATCTACAAGACAACGGTGGCGGTTATCTCAATGCTGCAGCAGAACTGGCAGAACTCTTCCTGCTCGACGGAGAACTCGTCGTCTATACAAACGGACGAACAGAAGGCCGTCGTAACTATGTGACACGCCGAGGACGTAACGCCTTCCGTGGCCGCCTTGTCGTCATCATGGACGAACAGAGCGCTTCGGCCAGCGAGATCTTTGCCGGATGTATGCAGGACGTGGATCGTGGCGTCATCGTCGGTCGTCGCAGCTTCGGTAAGGGATTGGTACAGCGTCCTATCGAACTGCCAAACGGTGGCATGATACGCCTCACTGTGGCACATTATTATACGCCATCGGGACGCGACATCCAGAAGCCTTACACCAAAGGCGATCAGAAGAACTACCAGCATGACCTGCTGAACCGTCTGCGCAATGGCGAACTGACCTCGGCTGACAGTATACACCTCCCCGACTCACTGCTTTTCCACACACGTGGAGGTCGTCCTGTCTATGGTGGCGGTGGCATCATGCCTGACGTCTTTGTACCTCTCGACACGACGAAGCTCTCGCAGCCACATCGCGCCGTGATTGCCAAAGGTTCACTCAATACTTATACGCTCAACTTTTTCAAAGCACACCAGGCAAAGCTGAAGAAGAAGATGCCGACGCTCGATGACTTCATTACCCAGAAGTACGAGGTAAGCGATTGGATGGTGCAGGGACTCATCGAACAGGCTCGTATGGACAGCGTGAAGAGCGACAGTCTTGAGACACTCATGACCAACGAAATCTTCCGCATGCACCTCAAGGCCTATCTGGCCAACGACCTCTACGAGAACGGAGCTTTCACCCGTGTCATGAACCAGAGCAATGAGGCATTTCTCAAGGCGCTCAGTATCCTGGCGGAAGAGAATAAGTATAGGAATATACTGGAAGGAAAGAAGGATGAGTAACCTTCTTCTCTGTTGTTCTGAAAAATGACAGTTGTTTTTGAAAAAATGTGATAACTCTATAAAATGACATTCTTAGAATTACATTTTGACTTTGAGCAGATTCTTTCTGCCTTCATCGTCATCTTCGCTATGATCGATATCACGGGAGCCATCCCGATCATCATCGACCTGAAGAAGAAGACCGGACATATCTACCCTGGCAAGACGACACTCTATGCAAGTATCCTGCTCTATGCATTCCTCTTTGCCGGCAACATGATCCTCGATCTCTTCGGCGTAGACATACACTCGTTTGCCGTAGCTGGTGCCATCGTCCTCTTCATCATGGGTATGGAGATGCTCTCAGGACGTGAGATCATGCAGTACTCTGGAGGTCCTGCCAGTGCTTCTGCTCTCGTCCCTCTGGCCTTCCCGCTTATTGCAGGTGCGGGTACGTTCACTTCGCTGATCTCCCTTCGCGCAGAATATAACATCCTCAACATCATCATCGCATTGGCATTGAACCTCGGCTTTGTCTACTTCGTGCTCAATCGCTATAGGATGCTGGAGAAGCTGTTAGGCGAAGGCGGTATCTTCGTGCTGCGAAAGTTCTTCGGTGTGATCCTCCTGGCCATCTCGGTCAAGCTCTTCACGACCAACATCGCAGAACTGCTGGCTGGTATCGTTATCTCGAAATAAGGATAAAGTACAAAGAGAATCGTCTGGACCTATCCTGCGAGCAGAATCAGACGCCGCGATTTCAGGTATACGAATCCTGCAAGCAAGATCAGACGCCGCGATTTCAGGTATACGAATCCTGCGAGCAAGATCGGACGCCACGATTTCAATTGTACGTATCCCGCGAGCAAGATCGGACGCCACAATTTCAGTTGTACGTATCCTGCAAACAGAATTCGCACATAGAGTATCATCACTGACAATTTTTCATTTTATATTTTTTCTTATACCACACATGAAAAGATTTCTATCCATCCTGACACTGGCGCTGACATTGCTCGTCACACTCACCAGTGCCGACACCCGCAAGCCAATCACGATGCATCTGATTGGCGACAGCACCATGGCAAGCAAGGTGCTGAAGGGTAACAACCAGGAGCGAGGCTGGGGCATGATGCTACAGGCCTTCCTGACCGATGACGTCAAGGTGATCAACTACGCCATCAATGGTCGCTCCACCAAGTCATTCATCGCCGAAGGACGCTGGCAGAAGGTGCTCGACGCGCTACAGCCAGGTGACTATGTCATTATCGAGTTCGGCCATAATGACGAGAAGATCACCTCTACTGAGCGCTACACGGCTGCTGACGGAGAGTATTCGGACAATCTGCGACGCTTCGTACGTGAGGCTCGTGAGAAAGGCGGTATCCCTGTGCTGATGAATCCGATCGCACGCCGTCAGTTCTTCGAGAATGAAAAAGCAGCGGAGGAAGATGACCTCTTCGGCAAAGGAATCACACTGAAGGAAGAAGGCGAGCATCTGGTAGAGACGCATATCATCATCCGTGAGGACGGAACCGTAGAGAACTATCTGGAGGCTCCACGACGCGTAGCACGCGAACTGCAGGTGCCTTTCGTAGAGATGAACGAACTCAGCAAGGAGTTCATCGAGAAATATGGCAATGAGGGTAGCAAGCAGCTCTTCTGCTGGTTCCCAGCTAACACTTACGCGGCTTGTCCGAATGGACGCGAAGACAATACACACCTCAATGTGAAGGGAGCGCGTGAGCTCTGCAGCCTGGCTGTCGATGCCATCGGAGAAGCGGTGCCAGCGCTGAAGCCATTCATCCGTCACTATGACCTTGTAGTGGCTCAGGATGGCGGTGGAGACTTCTTCACCGTGCAGGAGGCCATCAATGCCGTACCTGACTACAACAGCGAGGAAATCACTATCCTACTCCTCCCTGGCGTGTATAAGGAGAAGGTGGTAGTGCCAGAGAGCAAGAGTCACATCACGCTCGTAGCTCAGTCAGAAGGTCAGTGCATCATCTCATACGACGACTATGCTGGCAAGAAATCAGAGCTCACCGGCCGAAACCTCGGCACCTCTGGTTCTGCATCGATCTATATCTATGCTCCACACTTTGAAGCACGAGGTATTACCTTCGAGAACACGGCTTCACGCGAGAGCTGGAACAAGGAGCACAAAGTCCTCGGTCAGGCTGTCGCTGCTGTGGTTTGTGGCGAGAAGGCTACCTTCCGTCGCTGCCGTTTCCTCGGCCATCAGGACACCCTCTACGCTTACGGTCGCAAGAGCGATCCTAAGACCGCTGAGGAGATTGCTGAGAGCCACAAGCGCCCCTTCCCTGCCGACCAGCAGAGCCGACAGCTCTACGAGGAGTGCTACATCGAGGGTACCGTCGACTATATCTTCGGTTGGGCCATCGCAGTTTTTGACCGCTGTGAACTGCATTGCATCGGTGATGGCTACGTGACTGCAGCTGCCACTCCTGAAGGCCAGGAGTTCGGCTATGTCTTCAAGGACTGCAAGGTCACAGCTGAACCTGGCGTCAAGACCTACCTCGGACGTCCTTGGCGCAACTATGCGAAGACCGTCTTCCTCAACTGCGAACTCTGTGCCGCTGTGCAGCCAGAAGGCTGGAAGGCCTGGACAAACAAGACTACTGGCCTCGATGGTTCATCGACCGCCTACTACGCTGAGTATGGCAGCAAGGGACCTGGAGCCAACGCCAAGGCGCGTATCTCGTGGAGCCATCAGCTCTCGGCTGCCGAAGCAAAGAAATACGAAATCAAGAACATCCTGAAGTAAAACTAACACATCTTATATATTATGAACACCAAACACTTCCTGGCCGCTGCAGCCTTGCTCATCGGCCTCAACAGTTGCCAATCAAAGACAGAAACCGGCGTTGAGCCATATTCTGTACGTATGGTCAGATCGGAAATCACCCGTATGCCAACGGCTGACATGATCGACTTCAACACCACGCTGAAGTGGAACTACACCCACGGCCTCGAACTCCAGTCGATGATGCTCTGCGCTGCTGAGTATCCTGAGATTGAAGGCCTCGTATGGGACTATGCTACCCAGTACCTCGACACCATCATCAGCGCCGACGGTAGCATCAACAAGTACAAGAAGACCAACTATACGCTCGATCATATCAATCCGGGCAAGATGCTCTTCATCGCGTATGACCGCACCCAGGACGCTCGCTTCAAGACAGCCATGGATACCCTCTACAGTCAGTTGCAGAGCCATCCACGCGTCAGCGAAGGCGGTTTCTGGCACAAGAAGGCCTACCCATACCAGATGTGGCTCGACGGTATCTACATGGAGGCTCCTTACTACGCTGAGTATGCCAAGCGCTATCTCTCTGGTGAAGAGCAGTCCAATGCTTATGCTGACGTCGTCAATCAGTTCATGGTCGTAGGCCGTCATACTTATGATCCTGCCAACGGCCTCTATCGTCACGCCTGGGATGAGAGCAAGGAGATGGATTGGGCCGACAAGACCACCGGTCAGGCTCCTCACTGCTGGGGCCGTGCGATGGGTTGGTACGCTATGGCTATGGTCGACGTACTCGATATCCTTCCTGCTGACTACAGCGGCTGCGATAGCATCAAGAGCCTCCTCCTCCCTATGTGCGAGACATTGCTCACCATCCAGAATCCTGAGACCTTAGCTTGGGAACAGGTACTCGACCAGACAGGTCGCGAGGGTAACTATCAGGAGACCTCTTGCACTGCCATGTTTGCCTATACCTTCATGAAGGGTGCTCTCAAGGGTTTCCTGCCTGCTAAGTACTGGGAGATCGGCTACAATACCCTGCAGAGCCTCAACAAGAACTTCGTAGTAGATGACGTAGACGCTCAGGGTAACGCGCTCGGCACCATCAGCCTCACCCGCGTCTGTGGCGTGGCTGGCCTCGGTGGCAATCCATACCGTAGCGGTGACTTCGACTACTATATCAACGAAATCATCCGCGACAATGATCCTAAGGGCGTAGGTCCTTACATCATGGCTTCACTCCTTGCTGAGAAGCAAGGCCCTACATTATAATATTCTGAAAACATCGAAAAAGGTGCCAGATGGCATGAAACCATTCTGGCACCAATATATATAATACTAAAGTTTGCTAAAGAAACGCCCCGTTATGTTCAAGTTCTTAAAGTCCAAGAGGCATAGAGGCCTCTACATGAAACTGGCATTTAAGTATTTCATGTCTCCTGATCACGTCCGACGTCTTGCTCACGGACAGGAATACAAGTCGAACAAAGAAGAGAAAGTCCACACTGTACTCATGAACCGTGGACTTATCCATCGACATCATTACGAAGACTAAGTAAAAACTTTACTCAGCACTTTCAGAAGCTGCAGCCTCGCGCATAGCAACTTCTTCGGTAGTACTTGGTTGATCGAACTTCTTGCGAATAAACTTGAAGTTACGACCCAAGTACTTTTCTCGTACAATCGGGTTCTCGGCCAATTCTTCGCTGGTTCCCTGGAAGAGGATCTTACCCTCAAAGAGCAGATAGGCGCGATCGACAATAGACAAGGTCTCAGGCGCATTGTGGTCGGTAATAAGGATACCGATGTTGCGATCCTTGAGCTTATAGACGATATACTGGATATCCTCTACCGCAATAGGGTCGACACCTGCGAATGGCTCATCGAGCATAATGAACTTCGGATTGATAGCCAGACAGCGTGCAATCTCACAACGACGACGCTCGCCACCGGAGAGACGGTCACCGAGGTTCTTACGCACCTTCTGGAGACGGAACTCAGCGATGAGCGACTCAAGCTTCTCTTTCTGCTCCTCGGGAGTCATGTCGGTCATCTCAAGTGTGGCACGAATATTATCTTCCACAGTCATCTTGCGATAGACAGACGCCTCCTGTGCCAGGTAGCCAATACCGAGCTTGGCACGCTTGTAGACAGGCAGCTTGGTGATCTCCTGTGCATCGAGGAAGATACGGCCTTCGTTAGGGGTCACAAGACCCGTAGTCATATAGAATGTTGTGGTCTTACCTGCACCGTTAGGTCCCAGCAAACCTACGATCTCGCCTTGCTTCACATCGATGCTGACATGATTAGCTACGGTACGTGGACCATAGCGCTTCACGAGGTTTTCGGTACGCAGTACGCTGCAAGAGCCTTCAAAATTTTCCATTATACGTTGAAATTTTGCGCAAAGATAGTGATTATTTTTGAATTATCGACACAAAATCGTTCACTTTAATTATTTTTTACCTATCTTTGCAGCATCGATAAACCAAACAGCAAGAAAAAACGTGTTTATACTTAAGTGGATTCGTGACTTTGGCCGGTATGTACTCCTGATGAAGCGTGTCTTCGCGAAACCGGATCATTGGGGGATGTTCTTCCGCCAGTACATCAAGGAATGCAATTCTTTGGTGATTGATTCCATCGGCATCATCGGCATCATCTCGCTCTTCATCGGTGCAGTATGCTGCATCCAGATGCAGATGAATCTCTTCAGTCCTCTCCTTCCCCGTTACACCATCGGATTCACCACGCGTGAGATCCTGATGCTTGAGTTCTCTTCGGCCATGATGTGTCTGATCTTGGCTGGCAAGGTAGGTTCGAATATTGCTTCAGAGATCGGCACGATGCGCATCACAGAGCAGATCGATGCACTGGAGATCATGGGTATCAACTCGGCCAACTATCTGATACTGCCAAAGGTCTGCGCTCTCGTAACGCTCATGCCCATCCTGGTCATTCTCTCCATCGCGTTAGGCCTCCTGGGTGGTGCCATACTGGCATTGATCACCGGTGCACCTACGATCGATAACTATATCTATGGCATCCAGACGGGAGTCAACTCCGAACATGCCTACTATGCTATCAAGAAGTCGATGGTCTTCGGCCTGATCATCACCACCGTCTCCGGTTACTTCGGATATACAGTAAAGGGCGGAGCGCTCCAAGTCGGTCGCAACTCCACCCAAGCCGTAGTCATCAGCAGCATCATGATCCTGATGGCCGATGTGGTCTGCACACGACTGATGCTTTGATGCTGATCGACAAATAACAATATCGATTCTTATTTTGTTCCGATATAAAGCCTGCACAACCCGAATGTGTAGGCTTTTTGCTTGCACTCCTTGAAGCCCGCGTCATGCATCATCTGCAGGAATGCATCAGGCTTAGGGAAGTTAAGCACCGATGCTGGCAGGTACTTATAGGCCTCCTTATTGCCAGAGATGAGTCCGCCAACCCATGGCAGGATATGCAGGAAATAGAGCTTGTATCCCCACAAGAGGATCTTATTCTGTGGCACTGACAGCTCAAGGATAAAAGTGTGGCCACCGGGACGGATGACACGACACATCTCATTGAGGCCTTTCTGCAACTGCTCATAATTGCGTACGCCGAAGGCCACAGTGATGGCATCGACACTGTTGTCGTCCATCTGCAGCTGTGTAGCATCGTCGACGTGCATGGTGATGCGATCAGCTAATCCTTCAGCAGCTACCTTCTGGCGACCGATCTCCATCATGCCCTCGCTGATATCTACACCGATGACCTTGGCGTCAGCACACTTCTTGGCAATGAGGATGCTGAAGTCTCCTGTACCGCACGCCTCATCAAGTACTACCTTAGGCTGTGTCTTTGCCAGTCGACTGATGGCATCGGTACGCCACAGCTTATCGATGTTAAGCGAGAGGATGTGATTGAGTTTATCGTAAGTAGGCGCGATGTTATCGAACATCGAAGCTACAAATGCTTTCTTAGCCATTTTGAGCAAGTTGAATTATTTCATCAAGACGATCTGCAAGTTCCTGCATTGAACCCAGTACAATATTAGCACCTGCATCTTTGAGGACTTGTGGATCAAGGGGACCAGTATTGACTCCCACCGTAAAGATTCCGGCAGCTCGACCAGCCTGTACACCCATAGGAGCGTTCTCTACGACGATAGCCTCCTCTGGTTTCAGATTACCCGCTTTGACAAGTCCCATCAGGTAAGGATCGGGATGAGGCTTGCCGTGTCCGATCGGACAATCCTTTCCGCTTACGATATGATCAAGATCGAAAACACCAGGATATACATTATTTAATTTATTAAGCAGCGAAGCCTGTCCGCTACCAGTGACGATGACTCTCGTCAGTTGCTTCTCTCCTACCTTGCGCAAGACTTCTGCAGCGCCAGCCATTGGAGTCGTCGGACCTAATTGCGTAAAGCACTGGGATTTTTCCTTATAATACGCGTCCAACTCATACTCTGTAGCATGACGTCCACGCTGCTCAACGAAGAAGTCATCGATGACCTGATGGCCCGTAGAACCTTCGACCAGATAGAAGAAAGTACGGTCACACACGAACCCATAGTGTTCGTGCATGACCTGATACCATGCTTCGGCATGGTTTGGCATGCTGTTGAACAGCACGCCATCCATATCGAAAAGAAATGCTTTAAGCATCCTTTTTACGCAAATAACTTATAATAATTACAAACTGAGAAACGATGATTACCAGTTCAAGCAGGAACTTCCACCAAGCATAATCTGGGTTAGTGAATATCTGATAACACTGATAGATAAAATCTACCGACCAGAAAACCAATAGTATGTAAGCAAACTTTCTCATTTGTAATAATCAATTAATTACTTCGCAAGGCGAGCCTTGATTGCCTTGGTTGCCTCCTCATAACCAGGCTTCTCGAGAAGAGCGAACATGTTCTTCTTGTAAGCCTCAACACCTGGCTGGTTGAATGGGTTGACACCGAGGATGTAACCTGAGATACCGCAAGAACGCTCGAAGAAGTAGATGAGCTGGCCGAGGTTGTACTCGTCAAGGACAGGGATAGAGATCTTGATGTTAGGTACGCCACCATCAACGTGAGCGAGCTGAGTGCCGAGCTCTGCCATCTTGTTAACCTCATCGACACGCTTGCCAGCGAGGAAGTTCAGGCCATCGAGGTTCTCCTCATCCATTGGGAAGAGAACGGTCTTGTTAGCCTTCTCTACAGAGACAACGGTCTCGAAGATGGTGCGCTCACCCTCCTGGATCCACTGACCCATTGAGTGAAGGTCGGTAGTGAAGTCTACAGATGCTGGGAAGATACCCTTGCGATCCTTACCCTCTGACTCTCCGAAGAGCTGCTTCCACCACTCCATCATATAGTGGAGCTTTGGCTGATAGTTGACGAGGATCTCGGTCTTCTTGCCATACTGGTAGAGAGTGTTACGCATAGCAGCGTACTGTGCAGCTGGATTTTCCTCGTAAGGAACATCGACGCCAGTTGCCTTCTCCATGTCCTGAGCACCCTTGACAAGCGCCTTGATGTCATGGCCAGCGCAAGCGATAGCGAGGAGACCTACTGGGGTCAATACAGAGAAACGACCACCTACATTATCAGGGATGACGAAGGTCTTGTAACCCTCCTTGGTAGCGAGCTTACGAGCTGCACCCTTCTCCTTATCAGTTACTGCCACGATGAGATCCTTAGCAGCAGCCTTGCCGACCTGAGCCTCGAGCTTGGTCTTGAGGAGGCGGAATGCGAGAGCGGTCTCAGTAGTGGTACCAGACTTAGAGATGTTGATGATAGCGAAAGTCTTGCCATCAAGAAGCTCCATAAGGTCAGCGAGGTAATCCTCACCGATGTTGTTACCAGCATATACGACACGAGGATTGTTGCCATTGAGACCGAAAGCATGATCGAGCGCCTCATTGACGGCACGTGGACCGAGGTATGAGCCACCGATACCTGCTACTACGATGATCTCAGCCTTAGAGCGGAGAACCTCGGCAGTTGCCTGTACTTCGTTCAAGAACTCTTCAGTGATGCTCGATGGGAGGTGAACCCAACCAAGGAAGTCGTTGCCTGGACCTTTGCCAGACTCAAGAAGTTCGTTACATGGAGCTGTAGCCTTTGCTACCTCTGCCAATGAGCCAGCAGGTACAAAACCCTGGGCGTTGCAAATAGAAAGCTTCATAGTTTTTTTGTGTATTGGTATATAATGAGATTAGAATGTCTGATTTTATCGGAGCATATCGCTCAGCAGCTTGATCTCTACGAACGGACTCATGCGCTTATAAAGGATATTATAGACGCAATCGACGATCGGGATAGAAATACCGTACTTCTGATTGATCTCCTTGATACACTTGGTGCCATAATAGCCTTCGGCCACCATCTCCATTTCGAGCTGAGCGGTCTTGACCGAATAGCCTTTACCGATCATCGTACCGAACATGTGGTTGCGTGAGAAGCGGCTATAGGCGGTCACAAGGAGGTCTCCCGTATAGACGCTCTCCACAACATGGCGGCCCTTGAGCGGATGAAGCTCATTAATAAAACGCTTCATCTCACGGATGGCATTGGCCACAAGCACGGCCTGGAAGTTATCGCCATACTTCAAGCCTGAGCAGATACCCGAGGCGATGGCGTAGATATTCTTGAGGACACCAGCGTACTGGATGCCGATGACGTCGTTGGAAATCGTGGTATGTACGAAGTGATTCTGGAAGAAATCAGCATACGCCTCAGCTACCTTCAAGTCGGCGCAACCTACGGTGAGGTAGGTCAGTCGCTCATAGGCAACCTCCTCTGCATGGCTCGGGCCACTCAGGGTGCAGACCTGCGAATCGGTAAGCGAGAACATCTGCTTGAGATACTCGGTGACGGTGATGTTATAGTCTGCGACAATACCCTTGATGATAGAGAATACGACTTTATCCACAAAGCTTTCGGTGATCTTCTCGACGCTCGACTTGAGGTAAGGCGATGGCATACCGAAGATTACGGTATCTGAGTTGCGGATAGCTTCGTTGATATCGGTGGTGAGGTGGATCTTGCTCATGTCGAAGCGTACGCTCGACAGGTAAGCAGGATTATGCTCCAGCTTCTTAAACTCCTCGATGCGAGCAGAAGATCGCATGTACCACCACATCTCTGCACCGTTCATCTGAACGATCTTTGCGATGGCGGTACTCCACGATCCACTGCCGAGGAGAGCTACTTTACCAGGGAAATTCATAGCTTTGCTAAATTACTAATTAAAGCGCAGCTTTTTCTACCCAGCTCTTTACCTCATCCTGTGTAGGATTCTGGAGGTCACCGATGAGCGCCTTGTACTTCTTCTTCACGTCGATCATCTCCTGATAGAGCTTGCCTGGCTTGACACCTGCAAGACTCTCGACGGTGAGATAACCGCACTTGTAGAGTACTGCTACCCAATCCTCGCAAGGAACACCGAGCGCAAGGAACTTCTCGACAGGATCTTTCTTCTCTACCTTCTCTGGCTTCATGGTTGGGAAGAGGAGCACCTCCTGGATGGTTGGCTGGCCGGTCATGAGAATTGCAAGACGGTCGATGCCGATGCCGATACCTGATGTTGGAGGCATACCATACTCGAGGGCACGTACAAAGTCGTGGTCGATTACCATTGCCTCATCATCACCCTTGTCAGCAAGCTTCATCTGATCGACGAAGCGGTTGTACTGATCGATAGGATCGTTGAGCTCTGAGTATGCATTAGCGAGCTCCTTGCCATTGACCATGAGCTCGAAACGCTCGGTGAGGCCTGGCTTGCTGCGGTGCATCTTGGTGAGTGGAGACATCTCGACAGGGTAGTCGATGATGAACGTTGGCTGGATGAAGGTACCCTCAGCGGTCTCACCGAAGATCTCGTCGATGAGCTTACCCTTGCCCATGGTCTCAGTATCCTCTACACCGATCTTCTTGGCAATCTCGCGGATCTCTTCCTCGCTCTTGCCTTCAAGGTCGTAGCCACTCTTCTCCTTGATGGCCTCAAGGATTGGGAGACGACGGTATGGAGCCTTGAAGCTCACGATGTTGTCGCCAATCTTGACCTCGGTGGTGCCATTGACTGCGATACAGATCTTCTCAAGGAGCTGCTCTGTGAATGACATCATCCAGTTGTAGTCCTTGTAGCTGACATAGAGTTCCATGCAGGTGAACTCAGGGTTGTGTGAACGGTCCATACCCTCATTACGGAAGTTACGGCCGATCTCGTAAACACCTTCGAAACCACCTACGATGAGGCGCTTCAGATAGAGCTCAGTAGCAATACGGAGATAAAGATCTACGTCAAGCGCATTATGATGAGTAATGAATGGACGAGCGCTTGCACCACCGGCAATCTGCTGGAGGATTGGGGTCTCAACCTCAGTAAAGCCTGCGCTGTCGAATACGCTACGCATGGTCTGGAGGATCTTGGCACGCTTGAGGAAGACGTCCTTCACGCCCTCATTGACCACGAGGTCGAGGTAACGCTGACGGTAGCGGAGCTCAGGATCGTTGAAGCCATCGTATGCCACACCATCCTTATACTTAACGATAGGCAATGGACGGATAGACTTAGAGAGGACCTTCAGCTCCTGGCAATGAACTGAAATCTCGCCCGTCTGGGTGCGGAAGACATAACCCTTGACACCTACGAAGTCACCGATGTCGAGCAACTTCTTGAAGACGGTATTATACATCTCAGTATTCTCAGGATCAGGGCAGAGAGCATCACGGCTCACATAGACCTGTACACGGCCCTTAGAGTCCTGCAACTCCATGAATGCAGCCTTGCCCATGATACGACGGCTCATAATACGGCCTGCAACGCTTACGCAACGTGAATTCTCTGTAGTAGCAGGAGTAGGAACGTCCTCACCTGCCTCATTCTTCATCATCGGAAGATCAACGAAGTTCTCACGAATTTCATCACTATAACCTGTCACCACATACTCGGCAGCAGGATAAGGCTCAATGCCCAGCTTACGCATTTCGTCGAGTGAGTTACGACGGATCAACTCCTGCTCACTCAATTCAAGATTTACCATAAAATTGTATTTGTATTTTGATTATTTCAAATAGGGACTGAATAGCGTGGATTTCTACATCCTTACTACACGATACGCGGCAAATTTACATATTATATATGAGAACACAAAAAAACTGCGCCAAAATTAAGTATTTTGGGCAGTTTTACGTCCGATAAATGTTCTTAAGGCATATCGGTCTAGCAATTTGAGCCTTCTTCCTTCTACGTCTATTATCTTTTGACCTTCCAGTATTGTCACACATCGCCAGAATGAAGCCTCATCAACCTGTAGCAGGCCACACCAGTCAGAGAGCTCTGCATCGAAGACGATATTCTCTCCTTTTCGCTCAGTAAAGGCCAGCATCCACGAAGCCAGACGTAATACAGGATCAGCCTCACCGCTGAAGTCCATGGCCTTGTGCTGCTTCTGTGCATTGGTGCAGAGCATATTCATCACGTTGATCAGCAGAATCGGATTCTGTTGCAGCACCTTGAGGAAATTCCCTTTATCGAGCTGCATGACACCTACTCGCGTCACCGCCTCCACCGTATCATGATGATGCGTCTCAGGACCGAAGAGATTATAGAATGGCATGGTATATGGACCCTGAAACTCCTGCAAGATCTGCACTCTATAACCGAAAGTAGGTGTATGTGTACGAATCGTTCCTGTCAGAACGAATGCCAGCGAGCTACACTCCTCCCCCTGTTGCATAATCAGTTCTCCTGCTTCATACTGACTGAACGAGAAGGGGATCTTCTCGATAATCATAGTCAGCTGATCATTTGAGATACCCTGAAAGACAGGGAGCTGCATCAGCAGTTCATACATTGTTGTTGCCATTGTGCTAAAGCAAATTACTAATTACAAGTTACTAATTACGGAGATTTCTAATTACTAATTACGAAATCATACTCCAATCTACACGTCCTGCGAAGAGCGCTGCCATCCTGCGACGGATGATACCATTCTGCTGCAGTTCAAACATCGGATCCATCTCTACGACCTTCTTGGCCCATGTACGTGCCAGTTCGAGGATCTGACCGTCCTTCGCAAGCGATGAGATCTTGAGATCGAAGGCGAGGCCAGATTGCAATGTTCCTTCCATATCACCAGGTCCTCGCAGTCGCATATCTGCCTCTGCGATCTCGAAGCCATCGGTGGTGCGACACATCACGTCGACTCGCTGTTTTGACTCACGGCTGATCTGGCTGCTGGTCACCAGCACACAATACGACTGTTCGGCTCCACGGCCTACTCGGCCTCGCAACTGATGCAGCTGACTGAGGCCAAAGCGCTCCGCATTCTCGATGATCATGACCGAAGCATTCGGCACGTTGACACCTACCTCGATGACCGTCGTGGCCACCATGATCTGCGCCTCGTTGCGGACGAACATCTGCATGGCGTGATCCTTGTCTTTGGCCTTCATCTTACCGTGAACCATGATGACACGATACTCAGGACCGAAGGCCTGCTGCATGTCGTAAAAGCCTTGTTCTACAGCCTTATATTTGAGTTTTTCGTTCTCAAGGACGAGCGGGTAGACCACATAGACCTGACGGCCTTTGTCGAGCTCGCCACGGATGGCACGTGTAAGGCCTAAGCGTTGGTTGTCGTAGCGATGCAGCGTCTCGATAGGCTTACGGCCTGGTGGCAGTTCGTCGATGACACTCACATCGAGATCTCCATAGACGGTCATGGCCAGCGTGCGAGGAATCGGCGTGGCTGTCATGACCAGCACGTGAGGGGGACGGCTGTTCTTGCGCCACAGCTTGCTTCGCTGCTCTACGCCGAAGCGGTGCTGCTCGTCGATCACGACCATGCCGAGGTTCTTGAACTGCACATCTGGTTCGATCAAGGCGTGTGTACCGATGAGTATCTGCAGTTCTCCTGACTGTAGCTGAGCGTGGATCTCTTCGCGCTTCTTTTTGGTCGTGCTACCCGTCAGCAAGGCGCAACGTATTCCTACGCGTTCCAGCTGCACCGAGAGGTTGTCGTAGTGCTGAGTAGCCAGAATCTCTGTCGGAGCCATCAGACAGGCCTGGAAGCCGTTATCGAGCGCCATGAGCATGGTCAGCGTGGCTACCATGGTCTTACCGCTACCTACGTCACCCTGCAGCAGTCGGTTCATCTGCTTGCCGCTACCCACGTCGGCACGGATCTCTTTGAGTACTCGCTTCTGTGCATTGGTCAGCTCGAAGGGGATGCACTCCTTATAGAAACTATTAAAATGTTCACCGATGTGCAGAAACTGGAAGCCTCCATTCTCCTGATGCCGCATTCTGAACGACCGGATTAGATAGAGTTGCAGATAGAAGAGCTCCTCGAACTTCAGTCGGTACTGAGCATATCGCAGATTATCCGGATTGGCAGGGAAATGGATCTGACGGATGGCTTTGTTGTACGACATCAGCTGTAAGCCGTCGACAATATACGCTGGCAGCGTCTCAGGAAATGGCGCAGGATTCTTCTGAAGGAATGTCAGTACGATGCGCTGTATGGTCTTGGAATTCATTCCCATACGCTTCATCTTCTCGGTGGTCGAATACATACCATAGAGACCCGACTTGCTGTCAGGATCATCGTCTGGCTTCACTACATCGAGCTCAGGATGTGCGACGCTGAACGTGTGATTAAACTCCTTCGGCTGACCGAAGAGCAGGTACTCCCTACCCTTCTGCACGCTCTCCAAGACGTAGCGGATGCCATTGAACCACACACATTCGATCGTTCCTGTTCCGTCAGAAAAAAGCGCGTTCAGACGATGAGCCGTGCCACGCTGACCTGCTCCGACTTCCTCCATCGTGGTAAAGCGGCCTTTGAGCAGGATGTATGGCATCGAACCGTTGATGTCGCAGATGCGATAGATCTTCGACTTATCGACGTACCTGTAGGGATAGTACGACAAGAGGTCCTCAAGGCTGTGTATATTACACTCCACCTCGAGGACTTCTGCCCTCTTAGGGCCGACACCTGGTACGTATTGAAGATCTGTCACCTATATTAATTCTTTTTTCTTTTTGCCAAGAAAACAATAGCGAAGATGACTGAGAGAACAAGACCGATACCTACTCCCACTCCATAAGGCAATCCGAAACCACCTTTCTCGAGGATCAGGATAAACGAAGTACATACGGTTGTCATAAACATCGCTGGCAGCATTGTAATAAGATACCACAGACCACCTTTTGAACGCTGCAGATATACGGAGATTGCCCAAAGCGTAAAGACAGAAAGCAACTGATTAGACCATCCGAAATAACGCCAGAGCATACCGAAGCCATTGGCATCAGTCATCGACCAGATCAGAACTACAGCTGTAACTACGAACATTGGAATCGCAATCAGAAGACGCTTACCCATACCCTTCTGATCAATCTTCAGAAAGTCTGCAATCACCAGACGAGCCGAACGCAAAGCGGTATCTCCAGAAGAGATTGGAGCTACAGCCACACCAATCAAAGCTAGGATTGAACCGAAAGTACCAAGCCAGTCTTTTGAGATCATAGTCGCTACAGTACCGCCATCGAATCCCTTGCCAGTTGCTTCATTGATCAGACCATTCTTGCCGAAGAAATAAGTAGCTGCAGCAGCCCATACGAGAGCCACAATACCTTCGGTCACCATTGCGCCGTAGAAGCAAGGACGACCCATTTTCTCATTCTTCATGCAACGAGCCATCAGTGGACTCTGTGTAGCATGGAAACCAGAAATAGCGCCACAGGCAATAGAAATGAACATCATCGGGAAGAGATAAGCCAAGTGGCCTTCCTCCATCCAGGAGCGATTGATAAATGCACCGTCATCCCACCACTCCTTCAGCTCTGGCTGCATGAAGACTATGTAGCACATAATTCCAATGGCCATGAAAATCAGACAGAAAGCGAAGAACGGATAAATCTTTCCGATAATCTTATCGACCGGGCAAAGAGTAGCAATAATATAATAGATGAAGATAATCAGAATCCAGCCATACTGATTTACCCATTGCATATCAGCCGAGAAGAAATCGCGTGTCATGGCGCTGAGAATGTTAGCAGGACTTGAGGTAAACACAGCTCCTACAAGTACTAACAGAACCACCATAAAGATAGACATCAGAACCTTGACCTTACTGCCGAGAAAAAATCCGATGATCTCAGACAAGGAAGCGCCATCCTGACGAAGAGAGATCATTGCAGCCAGATAGTCATGAGTTGCACCGGCAAAGATAGTTCCCAGAACGATCCAGAGATAAGAAGCCGTACCGAACTGAGCACCCATGATTGCACCGAAGATCGGACCGACACCTGCAATATTGAGGAACTGGATCATATACACCTTCCACGTCGGCATCGGGATATAATCCACACCATCTTGACGTGTATAACATGGCGTCTTACGGTTTTCATCAGGACCAAAGACGTTATCGACAAAACGTCCATACACAAAATAACCCACTATCAAAGTGGCTAACGCAATCAAAAAACTAATCATTTTTAGTTATTCTTTTTCAATTCGTCTAATGCATAGATACTCTATATTGAGTATCAAACTAACTTAATTTCGATGCAAATATAACGTTTTAATCGTTAAATTGGTTAATTTTTTAACAAAAATAGCATTTTTCAATGAGAATTCTTGGCAATCTCATCCAAATTAACTATTTTTGCACCACATTAAAAGACAATTTTCAATATTAACAATTAAAATAATTATTACTATGGCTCGTGTAATTGCTGCTGACAAGTGTGTAGCTTGTGGCTCATGTATCGGTGAGTGCCCAGTAGAGGCAATCAAGGAGGGTGATGTTTATACAATCGACGCTGATGCTTGCATCGACTGCGGCGCTTGTGAGGCTACCTGTCCTAACGAGGCTATCACTGAGGCTTAATCTTTCAAACATCTGTTTGCTAAAGATTTAGCGATCTACTTTTTGTAGAGAATTTTTCACCGAAGCTGGTTCCTTTAGAGGAATCAGCTTTTTTTCATGTTTTCATTCACATTTTTTCACTCAACAGTTAATGAGCAGCCGACATTTTCTGCC
>JAZRXZ010000159.1:0-47631 GCA_045600445.1 Bacteroidales bacterium
ACTATCATCGTTTAATAGTCCGCGTGCAATAATAAGGAACCGCCGTATGCCGAACGGCACGTACGGTGGTGTGAGAGGTCGGTAAACGTGAAAGTAGGAGATAAACGCCTACGACTAGCGTTTACCTCCTACTCGATTGCCTATAAGGCTTCATTACGATTGATATTGCCATTTTTGAGTGTTATTTTTTACCAGAGAGTAGGAAAATCAAATAATCTTTTCATTTTTTATGTAGCAATATTTGCTACTTTTATTTATTATTATTATTTTTGTAGCGGATTATGCTTTGACGAGCTGTCCAGATAAATATTAATTAGTCTTATTTACTCATTAACTATACTAGAAATGAAAATTTTACTTCCTGGTGGAGCTGGTTTTATTGGTAGTCACACCATTATAGAACTTGATAAAGCAGGTCATGAAGTTGTCGTAGTCGACAATTTTGTCAACTCGCAGCCTGAGGCCCTTCGTAGAGTGGAGAAGATTATTGGTAAGCCTGTGCCATTTGTAGAGGCAGACATACGTGATCGTGCTGCCATGGATAAAGTTTTTACGGATTATCAGATTGATGCTGTAATTAACTTTGCAGGCCTTAAGGCCGTAGGTGAGAGTGTCGCTAAGCCTCTCGAGTATTATGAGAACAATATGAATGGCGTTTTTGTCCTTGTAGACGTTATGCGTCAGCATGGTTGCAAGAACATTATCTTCTCATCAAGTGCTACCGTCTATGGCGATCCTGCCATCATTCCTATCACCGAAGAATGTCCTAAGGGTCAGTGTACCAATCCTTATGGTTGGACCAAGTCGATGCTTGAGCAGGTGTTGATGGATGTGCAGAAGGCAGATCCTGAGTGGAACGTTGTTTTGCTTCGCTACTTTAACCCAATTGGAGCACATGAGTCAGGTCTCATCGGAGAGAATCCTAATGGTATACCTAACAACTTGATGCCATACATCACACAGACAGCCATTGGTATCCGCAAGGAACTTGGTGTCTTCGGCAACGATTATGATACGCCAGATGGTACAGGTGTACGCGACTACATCCATGTTTGCGACCTTGCTGCTGGTCATGTTGCTGCCCTGAAGTGCTTCAAGAACGCTTCTGATACAGGTTCTCTTTACATTTATAATTTAGGTACCGGCCACGGATACTCTGTGCTCGATGTCGTCAAGGCTTTCGAGAAAGCCAACGGATTGAAGGTTCCTTATGCCATCAAGCCTCGTCGCCCAGGTGACATTGCTACTTGCTATTGTAATCCAGCTAAAGCCAAGGCAGAGCTTGGTTGGGAGGCAAAGTTTGGTATCGAAGAGATGTGCCGTGACTCTTGGAACTTCCAGAAGAACAACCCTAAGGGTTACGAAAGCAAATAATTTTGTAAATATTCATGGAACAGAAAATTACAGATTTCCTGAATACTATCAATGAGCCGATGGGTACCGTACTGGTGATAGTACTGGCACTCACCGGCCTTTGGTTTACAATCAGGACAAAGGGAATGCAGTTCAGAATGATTGGGGAGATGACGAGACTGTTGTTTCAGACGACTCCTAATCAGAAAGAGGGTAAGACTGTAAGTAGTTTTCAGGCATTCACAGTGTCACTGGCTTCGCGTGTAGGTACAGGCAATCTGGCTGGTGTGGCTACGGCTATCGTAGTAGGTGGCCCAGGTGCGATCTTCTGGATGTGGGTCATGGCGCTGATAGGTAGTGTGAACACTTTCATCGAGTGTACACTGGCGCAGCTCTTTAAGGAGAAGGGGAAGGACTCGTATATCGGAGGTCCTGCCTATTATATCACCAAGGGCCTGAAGAAGCGTTGGTATGCTTGTATCTTCGCGGTGGCGATCATCGGTCAGTTCGGCCTTGCCAACAATATGGTACAGGTCAATACGATTTCATCAGCCTTTACGCAGGCGTTCGGCTTTTCTCCAATGTCGATGGCCGTCGTGCTGACTGTGGTTTCTATGGCGGTGATCTTCGGTGGCATTCAGCGTATTGCTAAGGTGTGTGCCGTGATTGTGCCATTTATGGCATTAGGTTATCTGCTCATCGCGCTTTGGATCATCGTGACCAATCTGGATCAGATTCCTGCCGTCCTTTCACTCATTGTCAAGAGTGCTTTTGGCTTTGAGCAGGCAGTAGGTGGTACGGTGGGTATGGCTATTATGATGGGCTTCAAGCGAGGTATTTTCAGTAATGAGGCAGGCGAGGGTAGTGCTCCGAATGCGGCTGCTACAGCTGAGACCTCACATCCTGTAAAGCAAGGCCTGATACAGACGCTCGGTGTATTTACCGATACGCTGGTGGTCTGCTCGTGCACCGCATTTATCATCATGTGCTCTGGCTTGTATGATTGTGGCGAGAATGGCATCGAGTTGACTCAGGTGGCGCTCTCTGCTCATATCGGAGAAATTGGTCAGACGATCATTGCTGTGGCAATTCTCTTCTTCGCTTTCTCAAGTGTATTGGGTAACTATTACTATGGAGAGTGTAATGTGCAGTTCCTTTTCGAGAAGACACGTCTGGCAAAGCACGGTGTGCTAATCTACCGTCTTATACTGACTGTGGTACTCTTCCTTGGTGCGCTGATGACTATCGATATTGTGTGGGCGATGGTGGACTTCTTTATGGTCATCATGACGGTCTGCAACCTCATAGCCATCTGCCTGCTCGGGCATTATGCTATCCGTCTGCTTGATGACTATATTGCACAGAAGAAGGCAGGAAAGGATCCCGTATATAAATCTTCTACTTGTCCTGAGATAGAAAACGAAACAACGTGCTGGAAATAATCCAACACGTCGCTAATCGCTTTTTGGGGTCTTCATACCCACTCCAGAAAAATTACTTCTTCAGTACATATACTGCGAATGACTTGGCATCGAGCTTGACGCTGAGTGTCTGGCCATCGACATTGAGCGCGCTCTCCTTAGGAGTGATTTTCTCTGGCTCGTCGAGGGTGTTCTCTGCATCCATCTCAGGATAGCTGAGGAGAATCTGCTTAGCTGACTGGAAGGTCTGGCCCTTCTTCATGCCCTGGAACTGGAGGTTGAGGTCCTGAGCCTCGTCGCCTACGTTAGCCACCTTGACGATGTATGAGTCGGTCTCCTTGTCATAAACAGCGCTGGCGAAAAGACCATTCTGATCGGCATCGCCTGCGACGGACTTCTTGTTCATGGTAAGTGGGAGGACGTTGGTGCCCTTGTAGTGGCAGTAGAGCTGCTGTACGTAGTAAGAAACAGACTTGAACGAACGGAGGTTGTCGAACCAGATCATATCTGGACGCCACTGCCAGCCCTTGACGTGAGCGAAGAGTGGAGCGTAGGTAGCCATGTGTACGATGTCGGCGTTGCGCTCAATACCGGTCATGTGAGCGGCCTCGAGGAGGGAGGTGTAGAAGTGATTCCACTTCTTGCCGTCGCCGTGGCAAGCATACTCACCTGCGAATACCTTAGGACCCTTGCGATCGTAGTTGTCGTAGCGATGACCGTGGCTGAGGAACCACTGCTCGTTGCGATAGTAGTGCTCGTCGTAGAGATCGACCTTGAGCTCCTTCATCTTTGGCTGGAGGAGATCGAAGTCCCATCCCTCAGAGTTAGGGCCGGTGGTGCCGATGAGCTTGAGGTCTGGATAAGCCTTGCGGAGAGCGTCGTTGAACTTCTTGAGACGATCGGTGAAGGCGTTGTTAGGACCGCCGTGAGCCTCATCATAGTCCCACTGCTCGTTGCCGACGCCGAGGTATTTGAGATTAAATGGGGCTGGGTGACCCATCTCTGCACGAACCTTACCCCACTTGCTGTCTGCAGGACCGTTGGCGAACTCTACGAGATCGAGAGCGTCCTGGATGTATGAGTCGAGGTCGTCGATAGCTACGTGAGCGGTCTTCTCATTCCAGATCTCGTTCTGGAACTGGCAAGCCAAGCCACAAGAGATAACAGGGAGTGCCTCGCAGCCGAAGTCCTCACAGAGCTGGAAGTACTCGAAGAAGCCGAGGCCGTAGGTCTGATGATACTCAGGATAGAGACGGTAGGGGAAGGTGTTCTCCCAGCGGTTTTCATTGAGTGGACGGTTCTCTACAGGACCTACTGAGTTCTTCCATTGATAGCGCTGCTCAAGGTTGGTTCCTTCGACGATACAGCCACCAGGGAAGCGGAATACGCCAGGATGGAGGTCACAGAGCGCCTGAGCGAGGTCTTTGCGCATGCCATTCTCGCGACCCTTCCAGGTATCGGTAGGGAAGAGGCTGACGTGCTCGATGTCGATGCTATTCATTGGAGCCCAGAAGTCACGGCCCTCCTCAGGACGGAGGAAGAGACGGAGGTGTGAGTCCTCGATGGTGATAGGTGACTTGATGGTGAGGGTGTACTTCTTCCACTCCTTGCCAGAGACAACGATCTGAGCGTCGGTGAACTCCTGATTCTCGCCCATGGTGTCATTGTCGACGAGTTGTACCTGCAGCACGCCACTGCCGCCTTCTGGAACGCGAGCCCAAAGAGAGAAACGATAGGTAGCGTCCTTCTTGACCGATACGCCGAAGAAGCCTTCGTTCTCGATACCGGTGCGCTTGTGTGGGTGACCTGGGTCAGAGAGACGTACGTAATGTGGGTTCTTGTCAAATGGGCCATCGTCGAGCACCTGGAACTTGCCGAAGGCTGTCCAACCCATGAGGTTCTGTGGAAATTCGAACGAGCGGTTTTTGATCATCTCGGCGTAGAGTCCGCCATCAGCTGCGAAGTTGATGTCCTCGAAGAAGATGCCGTACATGGTAGATTGGATAGGAGCCCCCAGCTTCTTGGTCTGAATGACCATGTCGTTGGTGGCAGCGTGTGTGCTCATTGCTGCAGCACCTAAGGCGAAGGTGGCCAGGAGTGTTTTGTAGGTGTTCATAAAATTAATGTAATTAAATAATATATAATGTAGATTTGTTTGCGATGTCGAATGTGTGTGGTGCAAAGATAGTCATTATTCTGAATACTCCGAAATATTTGAGCGAAATAATGCTATATTTTCAGTATTTCGTGGCTTATTTGATACGAAACAGTCGTATAATGCTAGTCAGGTAGCTGGTGAGTATGATCTCATAGTCCACAAGATCCGTCAGGATGCTGTGGCTCAAGATTATGCTAAGCCAGAGAAGATCATCCTTGGTACGGACGGTAAAGTCACAGGTGCGTATGAAGGTACTTGGAAACTGGTAGACAACACTGGCTATGTGAGTGTAGCTTTGAAAGGAGTCAATGGCGGAAGTAAAACTACAGCCGTAGCCTTCAAGGGTGTTGTAGTAGAGCAGACGCTTAAGGCAACTCGCGGCCTCTGTATCTGGGGTACACAAACCAAGGCTGCTGAACCTTCTGGCATTGAAGCGGTGCTTCCTGACGATGCCGTAGAAGCAAATGACAATGTCTTCGATCTCTTCGGTCGCAAGCAGGAAGAGTTGCAGAAGGGTATCAATATTAGAAATGGTCAAATATTATTGGTTAAGTAATTCGAGAAATGGGAACGGACGTCTTGCTAGCAGGACGTCCGTTCTTACTTCTAGGAATGGATGTCTTGCATGCAAGTTGTCCCTTCTTACGTGAAGGAAGGTATCACAGAGATTCGTGCGAACACTTCTTACGTGCAGGAAGGTATCGCCGGGATTCGTGTGAACACTTCTTACATGTAGGAAGGTATCGCAGGAATTCGTGCGAACACTTCTTGCATCTAGGAATGTATCGCAGAGATTCGTGTGAGCCCTTCATGCACAAAAGTGAGGCAAGTGTATTAATTAATGTTATTTTTCTCCTCGAAACTTGCAAGTATATTTTAAAAGGTGTATATTTGCAGCGCAAAATCGGTCTCCGATTCGGGGTGCTTGCTTTATGCAGGCTGAGATTATACCCATTGACCTGATGCAGGTAATGCTGCCGTAGGAAGTGCTTATTATTTCAAGACAATTGTATACCCCGCAGTGAAGCTGTTTCGCTGTTGGGTATTAATTCTTATAATTATGACCATTCTAATCAACAACAAACCAACTGAGACGCAGGCCACTAATCTACAGGAGCTGGCCAACGAACTGGTATTGCCAGAGAAGGGTGTGGCTATGGCTATAGCCAACAAGATGGTGCCACGTACAGAGTGGAGTGCAAAGTCGCTTCAGGAGAATGATAGTGTAGTGATTATCAAAGCAGCTTGCGGAGGATGATACAGTTCATATCGCATTATACTGATAAGATCAGCTACCTCGACTCTATTCGTCTTGCTCTTGAGGGTGGCTGCCGATGGATACAGTTGCGCGTAAAGAACGTAACCATCGACGAGCTTAGGCCTATGGCGCTCGATGCTCAGCGTATTTGCCGTGAGGCTGGAGCAACGTTCATCATCGATGATCAGGTGGCATTGGTTAAGGAGATCGGTGCCGATGGTGTACATCTTGGCAAGAACGATATGCCAGTCGCAGAAGCTCGTAAGATCTTAGGTCCTGGCTTTATCATCGGTGGCACGGCCAATACGTTCGAAGATGTCAGGATGCACTACGAATCTGGCGCAAATTACATCGGCTGTGGTCCTTTCCGTTTTACAACAACAAAGGAGAAGCTCTCGCCAGTCCTTGGATTAGACGGCTATCGTAGTATCGTTTCTCAGATGCGCGAAGAGGGTATTGATCTTCCTGTCGTGGCCATTGGGGGTATTACAGCCGACGATATTCCTGCTATTATGCAGACGGGTGTTACTGGTATTGCGCTCAGTGGTACGGTGCTTAGAGCGGAGGATCCAATCCAGGAGATGCAGCGACTGATAGGGTTGCTCGCTCAGTGATGAATAGTAACTCCAATTGTAAATCGTAAATTATTAAATCGTAAATAGAATAATGAAACCACTTGTAATTGCAGGACGTGAGTTCAACTCACGCCTCTTCCTGGGAACAGGAAAGTTTAGTAACAACCAGCTTATGGCTGAGGCTATCAAGGCTTCGGAAACAGAGATGGTGACTGTAGCAATGAAACGCATCGAACTGGAGGACAAGCAGGATGACCTCTTGCAGCATATTGTTCAGAATAAGGGCATCCAGCTTCTTCCTAACACCTCTGGTGTACGTAATGCTGAGGAGGCTGTCTTCGCAGCTCAGATGGCACGTGAGGCTTTCGGTACCAACTGGCTCAAACTCGAGATTCATCCAGATCCGCGTTATCTCCTGCCAGATAGCATTGAGACATTGAAAGCCACCGAGGAACTCGTAAAGCTCGGCTTCGTCGTATTGCCATATTGCCAGGCAGATCCTACGCTCTGCAAGCACCTTGAGGAGGCTGGCGCTGCTACTGTGATGCCACTTGCTGCTCCTATCGGAACCAATAAGGGCCTCCGCATGAAGGACTTCCTTCAGATCATCATTGAGCAGGCAACCGTTCCTGTTGTCGTTGACGCTGGTATCGGTGCACCAAGTCATGCAGCTGAAGCTATGGAGATGGGTGCTGACTGCTGTCTGGTTAACACTGCCATCGCAGTAGCTGGAGATCCTGTTCAGATGGCTGTTGCCTTCAAGGAGGCTGTCATCGCAGGTCGCCGCGCATACGAGGCTGGATTAGGTGCTATTAGTGACTCGGCTGAGGCTAGCTCTCCATTAACTGCGTTTTTGAACTAATTCGCTTAAATATATAAAGAATTTTCGGACACCCCATTATTCGAAATAAAATCATTTATTATGCCACAAGATAACAAAGCATACGCACAGAGGGAAAAAGCATACATGCAGGGGCGTCTTTTTCCTAGCGTTAAGGTAGGTATGACTAAGGTCAATCTGACTCCTACTGTTACTAGAGATAAGAATGGCGTGCCTCACACAGAGGAGAACGCTCCAGTATATATTTACGATACGAGCGGATTGTATAGCGATCCGAACTATACCGTGGACCTGAAGAAGGGTTTGCCTCGTATGCGTGAACAGTGGATCATCGAGCGTGATGACACTGAGGTACTTAAGGAGGTGACCAGCGATTATGGTAAGATGCGCTTGGCAGACAAGAGTCTGGATAATCTGCGCTTCGAACATATCGCTCTGCCTCGTCGAGCAAAGGCTGGTAAGCACATCACACAAATGGATTACGCTAAGGCTGGCATCATTACTCCTGAGATGGAGTACGTGGCCATCCGTGAGAACATGAACTGCGAGGAGCTCGGTATCAAGAGCCATATCACGCCGGAGTATGTCCGTGATGAGATTGCTCGTGGCCGCGCTGTATTGCCTGCTAACATCAACCATCCTGAGTCGGAGCCAATGATCATTGGTCGTAACTTCTTGGTGAAGATCAACACCAACATCGGTAACTCGGCTACTACTTCGTCGATCGACGAGGAGGTGGATAAGGCTGTGTGGAGTTGTAAGTGGGGTGGTGACACCTTGATGGATCTCTCGACTGGTGAGAATATTCACGAGACACGTGAGTGGATCATCCGCAATTGTCCTGTACCAGTAGGCACCGTACCTATCTATCAGGCGCTTGAGAAGGTGCAGGGACGCGTGGAGGATCTTAACTGGGAGGTCTATAAGGATACGCTCATTGAGCAGTGCGAACAGGGTGTGGATTACTTTACCATCCATGCCGGTATCCGCCGTCACAATGTGCATCTGGCCGATACTCGTCTTTGTGGCATTGTGTCACGTGGTGGTTCGATCATGTCTAAGTGGTGTTTGATCCATGATCAGGAGTCATTCCTCTATGAGCACTTCGATGATATTTGCGACATTGTTCGTCAGTATGATGTAGCTCTTTCTTTAGGAGATGGTCTTCGTCCTGGTTGTACAGCCGATGCTAATGATGCGGCTCAGTTCGCTGAACTCGACACCATGGGTGAACTCGTGACACGCGCTTGGGAGAAGGGTGTACAGGCCTTCATTGAGGGTCCTGGTCACGTGCCAATGCATAAGATCCGTGAGAATATGGAGCGCCAGCTCGACCATTGCCATGAGGCTCCTTTCTATACACTTGGCCCTATCGTTACCGATATTGCTCCTGGTTATGACCACATCACTTCTGCTATCGGTGGCGCTCAGATCGCTTGGCTCGGTACGGCTATGCTCTGCTACGTAACTCCTAAGGAGCACCTCGCATTGCCAAACCGTGAGGATGTACGTAACGGTGTGATTACCTATAAGATTGCTGCTCATGCTGCAGACTTGGCTAAGGGTCATCCAGGTGCTGAGATTCGTGACAATGCACTTTCAAAGGCTCGTTTCGACTTCCGCTGGCGTGACCAGTTCCACCTCTCGCTTGATCCAGAGCGTGCACTGCAGTACTTTGAGGAGGCAGGTCATACTGATGGCGAGTATTGCACTATGTGTGGTCCTAACTTCTGTGCAGCTAAGCTGACACACGATTTGAGGAAGCTGTAATGACACAAGAACAGAAAGACAGATATGATCGCCACATCCTTCTCGAAGGTTTTGGCGAAGCAGGTCAGGAGCGACTGCAGAAGGCCAAGGTGCTGATTGTCGGTGCCGGTGGCTTAGGGTCGCCTTGTGCCCTATATCTGGCTGCTGCGGGTGTCGGGACGATAGGTGTTGCCGATGCTGATGTTGTGTCGTTGAGCAATCTACAGCGACAGGTGATACATGCGTCAAAGGATGAAGGAAGGCTTAAGGCTGAGTCAGCGGCAGAAAAGATGACGGCCATCAATCCGGAAGTAAAGGTGGTGACCTATCCTTATTATATAAATAAGGAGAATGCTGCTGAGATTTTTGCACAATATGATTTCATTGTGGAGTGCACGGATTCCTTTGAGTCAAAATACCTCATCAATGATGTCTGTGTGGAACTTGGTAAGCCTTTCTGCATCGCAGGTATTGTGAAGTATAGCGGTCAGATGATGACACATGTGCCAGGATCGATGACTTACCGTGACATCTTCGCAGAGATTCCTACCGAAAATGTGGAAAAGGCCGCTACTGTAGGTGTGCTTGGCAGTGCAGTGGGGACGATGGGAACGCTGCAAGCCACGGAAGTCATCAAATACCTTACTGGCATTGGCCGTTTGCTTACGGATCGTATGCTTATTTTTGATGCACTGAATTTAGAATTTCAATGTTTTGAATTATAAATAAAATGTTTTCAGACGAACTATTAAAGATTGATTGGGACGAAACAACCCAGAAGATTGCGTCAAAGACCGATACTGATGTGCGTCGTGCTTTGGCCAAATCACGCTGCGACGTGGAGGACTTTATGGCCCTCATCTCGCCAGCAGCAGAGCCATACCTTGAGGTTATGGCCCGTCTGAGCCAGAAATATACCAGGGAACGTTTCGGCAATACAATGTCGATGTTTATTCCCCTCTATATTACCAACTCATGTACTAATTCCTGCGTCTATTGTGGTTTCCATCGTGAGAACCCGATGGCACGTACCATCCTGACTATCGATCAGTGTGAGGATGAGTACAAAGCTATCAAGCGCATCGCTCCATTTGAGAATCTGCTTATTGTGACGGGTGAGAATCCAGGCGTGGCAGGCCCTAAGTATCTGGCAGAGGCGCTCGATCGTGCCAAACCTTACTTCTCGAACCTTAAGATTGAGGTGATGCCACTCAAGGCCGAGGAGTATGAGATGCTGACACACCACGGCTTGAACGGTGTCATCTGCTTCCAGGAGACCTACAATCGTAAGAACTACAAGCTCTACCATCCTCATGGTATGAAGTCACACTTTGAGTGGCGATGCGATGGTTTTGATCGAATGGGTCAGGCCGGCGTTCACTCTATTGGCATGGGTGCATTGCTCGGTTTGGAGAAGGAGTGGAAGACCGATGTCACTATGCTGGCTTATCACCTTCGCTATCTCCAGAAGCATTACTGGCGTACCAAATATAGCGTCAACTTCCCTCGTATGCGTCCTGCTCAGAACGAAGGCTTCCAGCCAAACTGTTTTGTTACCGATCGCGAGTTGGCACAGGTGACCTTTGCTATGCGAATCTTTGATCATGACGTAGATATCTCGTATTCTACCCGTGAACCAGAGTTTATCCGCAATAACATGTGTACCCTAGGTGTGACTACTATGTCGGCTGAGAGCCGTGTTAATCCTGGCGGATACTATACTTATCCTGAGGCACTTGAACAGTTTACTGTGAGCGATGATCGTAAGGTTGACGAGATAATCCGTTCACTTAAGGAGCGTGGTATTGAACCTGTCTGGAAGGATTGGGACGCGTCGTTTGATTTCACAAAAAGCCAGGCGAAGTAATCGTTTTCCTATGGTTATTGTTATCACCCTTCCGACATTTTTTGACGGAGAAGCAGATAAGATTGTCGCTCTTTTTGAAAACCTACATATCGATTATCTGCATCTCCGTAAACCAGATGCTTCAGAGACGGAAGTTGAGCGCCTCCTGCAAGAAATACCAAAGAAGTATTATAAGCAGATCACATTGCATGACTTCCACGATTTAGCCTTCAAGTACGATGTTGGTGGTATCCATTTGACAGGTCGTCATCCAGAAGTACCTTGTGGTTGGGAGGGTAGGATTTCAACCAGCTGTCATAGTATAGAAGAACTATCTCAACGCAAGCAGAAGGGTTATGTGTCGAATGGAGCACAAAGGCCCTTCGCTTATCTTTCTCTGAGTCCTATTTTCGATAGTATCTCTAAACAAGGATATCATGCAGCTTTCTCTGATAAAGAATTGGAAGATGCTCTTTGTCAAGGTATTATTGATGATGGCGTATTAGCTTTGGGTGGTGTGACTTTTGAGAGGATGGAGGAAGTCCGTCGTATGGGGTTCGGTGGCGCAATGATCTTAGGTGATGCATGGAGATAAATTGCATAATATGGAAGTAGTATTAACTATTGCCGGGAGTGATACCTCGGCAGGAGCTGGAATTCAGCAGGACCTCAAGACAATTACAGCCTTAGGACAATATGGAACCACGGTAATCACCGCGTTGACAGCACAAAATACCGTCGGTGTGCAAGCTGTCGAACCTGTATCCGGAGAGATGGTTGCCCGGCAGATTCGGTCGGTGATGGATGATCTGGATGTTCGTGCCATCAAGATTGGCATGATCCCTACATTGGAAGTTGCCAAGGCGATTGTAGAATTGCTGACAGAATTTACTATTTGTTATGCTGTAGATATTCCTCACTCTCCACTGAGCATTGTCTGGGATCCTGTCATGATCAGCACTTCTGGTACGCGACTGATGGCCGAAGATTGCGTCGCTTACCTTCAGGAGCATCTGTCACCTCTCTGCACGCTGATCACTCCTAATTTGCCAGAATCTGAGTTATTTATTCCACCATATAAGACTAACATGCTTATCAAAGGTGGTCATGCGATAGGGGATGAGATGACTGATACACTCATACTTACAGATGGTACGCAACACAAGTTCTCCGCGCCTAGAATTGCCTCAACAAATCTTCACGGAACGGGTTGCACACTTTCTTCGGCAATCGCTTCGTATCTGGCTTCCGGACGTCCTCTGCCTGAAGCTGTTGCTTTAGCAAAAGATTATCTCACGCGAGCCATTTTGGCTGGTCAGCATCAGCATATTGGTCATGGAAATGGTCCTTTAGGCTTGCTATAAGAGCAAAATAGAGCTTTACACGAATAATAATTGTGAAAAAATGATGTTTTAGTCTCTTTTTTTTGTTTATTTCGTCATTAATTACGATATTTGCAGCGAAGAAGTGCTTGTCATTTCTTCGCTTTTGTTTTGCTAATTTCATTCTTAATATGCCATCCGCATCTCTGCTCTCTAAGAATAGTCAGATTTTCAAACTCGCTGACTATATCGCAAGTAGCCATCTTTCATTCGATGTTTTAGATACCATACAGCGCGTATTCCTGTTGAGCAACAGGGTCAGTTCTGTATTAATCAGTGTTGAAGATGATAGTGTCATCTATATTTCCTCACAGTTGATTTCTGATGTCGCTAAACTGACTCCAGAAACCAATATTGAGGTTGTTTCTTATAACGAATGGCGCAAAGAGGTGTCTGAGTCTTTTGCTTACGACTATGACCGAAGCAGATTCACCAGAAGTACCTTGCTTGAGACGTTGCGTTATAAAGTGCGTGATCATCAGCGCTATTCTTTTGTGGCTCATCGCTTAGAGGAAGGTCATGAGAGTGTAGTAAAGCATACCTTTATCAGCTTGGGCAAGGAAGCCAAGTTTATTCTTGCTACTCAGCAGGAGATTACCAATAACCTTGAACATGATGTACTTACCGGAGGTCTTAATCGTGCCGGTCTTCTGCGTGAATTACAGAATAAGATTGAGATGAATGAGGTGGGTACCGAGTTGTCCATTCTCTATTTCAATATCCAGAACTTCCGAATGATCAATGAGTTCTATGGTGACGAAGTAGGTGATAAGGTACTCCAGTTCTTGTATACTCGTCTCGTTTATTCGGCGTTACATCCTGTGTCTTATGCCCGCATGGAATCCGATAAGTTCGTGCTTTTGGTACACAAAGAAAACTGTGACGTGGAGGTTATCGACCAGCTCTGCCGTCAGGAATTCGAAACGGAGCAGCAGAAGATTCCATTCCAGTGCTTGTGTGGTATCTATCACATCAAGGACATGCTCATTTCGCCGATCAACGCTATTAATCGAGCAAAGCTGGCGATCTCTTTTATTCGCGATCTTTTCATTAAGCCATGGATGGTCTTCGAGGATTACATGCAGAGTTCGTATTTCTCGGATAATGAGATATTGCTTTCGTTTGAGGAAGCTCTTAATAATAACGAGTTTGTCCCTTATTTCCAGCCTATTGTCAATGCGCAGACAGGACGTATTGAGATGGCAGAGGCGTTGGTACGCTGGGTGTCGCCTAAGCATGGTATCATTTCTCCGACACTTTTCATCCCGATTCTTGAGCGTCACGGAGGACTCTCGCGTATTGATATGCTCATGGAGGGTAGGATTATTGAGCTGCAGCGCCGTCGTCTCAGCAAGGGCCAGCCTGTCATACCTATCGATATTAACCTCTCGTGGGTCGACTTCTCCGATCGTAAGTTTGTAGAGCAACTCTTCCAGCATATCGAGGATCACTCTCTGCCTAATGATCTTGTCTGCTACGAAATCACGGAGACAGCACTCTCTGATATTGCGGAAAACCGACTTGACGTTCTTGCTTTCTTTAAGAAGCATGGTATCAATATGCTTATTGATGACTTTGGTCAAGGCTATTCGTTCGGTTCAATGAAGGATGTCGAGTTCAAAATTATCAAGCTTGACAAGTCTCTCATTGACCGCATTGGACAGAGTCGCAAGAACGATCTTCTTCTGGAATCGCTTATCTCGATGTTCCACAAGATGAATGCAAAGATCATTGCAGAGGGTGTTGAGACAGATATTCAGCTCAAGTTCTTGCGTGAGATGGGTTGCGATTATATCCAGGGCTTCTATTTCTATAAGCCGATGGATGAGAATGCTTTCCTTGCTTTGCTCGAGCAGCAGCAGATTGCTGTAGAATATAACAATGTTCAGGTTCCACTTGCTTCTGCTCCGAACTATAGTCACTGGACGTTGCCTTCTGCCGGTACTAAAAAGGAGTCTTTTGCTGCTAATGACAAGCAGAAGCAGGATGCATCGGAGTTGAAATGTCTGCATTTCCTCCTTGATGAACAGGATGTACATATCTTCTCATGGAATGTTAAGACCCATGTTACAACTTTGCCTGAGAAGTTCTGCAAGAAGTATGGTTTGCCTGCAGAATTGTCTAATATGCCAGAGAATGGCACTCTTACCGTTCCTGAAGACATGGAACGTTTTATCAATTTCTATAGGCGAATAGAGCGTGGTGAGCAGATGGGTACCGACTACTTCCGTCTGCTAAATCCAGACAAGAAAGGCTATCGTTGGTATCGCAAGACCTTCTATACTATCTACGATAATAATGGATTCCCTGTCAAGGCCATCCTTGCAATGCAAGACTGTGGTGACAAATACAACCTTCGCGTACACCGTACCCGAGAATTGATGCTGACGCAGGAGCAGGATATCCTCACCTTCATCTACACTTTACCAGATGACTCTTTGCGTTTCAACTACCTTAATGCGAATGGTAAAGTTGAGTCTCGTGTCTTCTCGGATTATCTTAAGACCGTTACTGGCGAAAGTCGCCTTGCTAGTAAGATTAAGAAGACGATAGAGGATGTCGATGGACCTCGCACTGGCTGTGTCGATTTTTATAATAATTACAGCAAGTGTGAGCAGCGTGCACACTTCTCCAAAATTGACGGTGAATACGGTCATCTTTACGCTATAGTTGGTCAGGCAGAAAACATCAATCGTACCAAGGAACGATTGACCGAAACCATCAAAAAGCAGAGCGAGTTGTTGGGAATGACAGAGAGCCTACGTTCCATTTATAACCTCGTAGCTTTTTATGACATAGAGGAAGACAAGCAGAGCACCTTGATTCTTGATAAGGCATATGAGGGGTATCTATCTCCACACATGGACATCCGTACGTCTTTCCGTATTTATGTCGGTCGAGTCCTTAAGGAGAACTATCGCGACGACTTTGTGAAATTTGAGGATCTTTCGACGCTTGACGAGCGAATGAAGGGTCAGAAGTTTATTTCGCTTGAGTATGAGGATAATGTCTGTGGTTGGATGCGTGCTTTTCTGATTCCATCGGAGTATACACCTGAAGGAAAGATCCGTTCGGTTCTTTTTGCTGCACAATCTATTGGTCAGGAGAAGAGTATGATGGAACGGCTCATATACCTTTCAGAGATCGATGGACTTACCCAAATCCGTAACCGTTATAGCGGTATGCGTGAGATCTCTAAGGCGTTGATGCAAGGCGGTCCGGGAGTCTTTGGTATCCTCGATAGTGACAAGTTTAAGTTTGTCAATGATAATTATGGTCACATCGTTGGTGATCATGTCCTTGAGTGTATTGCCCACGGGCTCATTGTCATGAATCCAGATGGCATCAATATGCGTCTCGGAGGCGATGAGTTCGCTTTCTATATATCAGGTAGTCTTACCGACGAGCAGATACATCAGAAAATGGAAGAATTCTTCGCTTTCCTCAATGAATTTAGGTATAAGGAAGGTGACAACAACCATATCTCTGTGAGCCTCGGTATTGTAGCTATCGAAGATAATCAGGTTATTGATATCGATGAGGCTTATCGTCGTGGTGACGCGTTGCTCTATCAAAGCAAGAAGACCTATGGCAACGCTGTGACCATCGAGCGCATAAAATAACATCATTTTATAATATCTCAGCGCTTACGAACAAAGTAGCATCCCCAGCGGCAATGCATGCATAGATGATGCTGGCAATAGGTGCGATGCAGGTGTAGTAACGCTTGTGTATCAAATGCGGATCGGACGGGAATCCCTCGTTCGATCCATTGTTGTATATAGCGATTGTTCTCTGCAGGGACATGTTCGAGCATCATTAGTGCTTCCTCGCATTTCTCGTCATCTCCACGCCATTGCGCATAGCCTATGAGAATCGGTACAACAGCATTGATAATCAGACTTTGTATGGTCTGCTGACCAATGCCATTCACGGAGAGAATCTTGTAGATAGAAGTAAGGTCTGGAGCGCTATAGATTTCGTCGAAAAGATCCTTATGTGAGAAGAGTAGTAGTGCTAGAGCAAAGAGTCGGTTATGAGGTTGCGCCTGAGGCCTGACTCCACCGAATTTCCATACTTGAAAAGGCAAAGGACTGAGTGAGAATTTCTGCCTTAAGAATGCATATTCTCGTTTTAGTATCTCTTTTTTATTTGATCCTTTTTCGCTCTTTGGTATACTCGTTGGATTTTGTTCGGAAGTTGTTTGTGTATTAGATACTTCAAAACAATTCTCAGGAAGTTCTAATAATCCTGCTTGTCCTAATAATAGTGCTTCTATCTGCACAAGATTATCCTTATGATGCAAGATACAAGAAAGGCTCAGAGATCTTGCTAGTCGCTCCATAGCATCGCTATTGACTCCAGTACCTAAACTTCGTGTAAGCACCACATAAAACGCCTCTCTCCAGCCAAAAAGCTGATTATTGACCAGGTCGCTTACTCGATTTGTCTTTTCGATCATTCTTTGTGTGCAAAGTGCTGTCTGCCAATCGTGAATCAGTAGTGAAGGTAACTCACCTAATCTTGTTGCACATCGTATCGGACAGAAGGGATCACGGTCTGTCAATAGTTCATTATGACGAGACAAGATATCATTGGGAATGTGCATCACTACCGTACGTAGTTGTGTGCCATCATGGAGTCTGATTTGTGCATCGGCTTGCATAACCACGTGCAGGATCACGGAATCATACGATCGATCATCATTATGTTTGTGACGATACCAATCTGATGCCTTTACATGCATTTCCACATTTCCAGCAAAGGTTAGTCCATCCATTCGTATCTTGGCATTGAAGAAGTCTGGACCAGCTTCCGTATTGCGCTGGCCAGGATGTATAATTTCAATAGGTTCTCCATCGACGGTGACAATGCTGCTGAAGAGTCGCTGTTGCCAGACGTAATACATGAGGTTTTCCATAAAAGACTATGTTTTGAATTTTTTTAGCGTGGTAAATATACTTAGATTATCTTGTTTTATGTCAATGATGACAATAATTATCCTTTTCTATGTTTTTCTGAGGGTATAACCCTCGAAATTGCTATCTGCTATGGCCTATTTGACGTCTATATTTTGGTCTAGTTGTCTGATTTCGCTAGAAAAATCAGATGCCTCGATTTCGTTTGTACTTATTCTGTAATCGTTATTCGATTTAGCAATTTCTTTTGAATTACTTATAAATACTAAAAATATCTTATTTTTTGGTAGTTTTTGTTCATAACATTTCCAAATGTGATTTTTTTTTATTATCTTTGCGCCGTTATATGCGTGTGTATGTGCTCTACGAGCAAATCTGCGCCATCTACTAACGAATAAATTACTAGAAAAGATATGAAAATTGCATTGATCGGTTATGGCAAAATGGGCCATATCATAGAAGAGATAGCTCTAAGTCGCGGCCACGAGGTGGTATGTACTATTGATATCAATAATCTGGAGGATTTTGAGAGTGAGGCGTTCAAGAGCGCTGATGTTGCTATTGTGTTCACCACTCCTAAGACTACACGTGGCAACATGGCCAAGTGTTTGAAGGCCGGTGTGCCTGTGGTCGTTGGTTCGACTGGTTGGTATGATCAGCTTGACGAGGTGAAGGCTGAGGTTGCTGCCGCTAACGGTTCGCTTTTCTGGGCTTCGAACTTCTCGATTGGTGTCAACGTCTTTGTGGCTATGCAGAAGTATATAGCTAAGATTATGAACGCTTACCCACAGTATGACGTGGCTATGGAGGAGACTCATCACATTCATAAGCTCGACTCTCCATCAGGTACTGCTATTACCATTGCCAATGCTATTACTGACAATCTGGAGCGTAAACAGACATGGAAGGAGACCTCTTGCCTCTGGCTCAACGAGGACAAGAGCGTTAATGTGGCTCGTAATGCAGAGATGAATACTACCTTTGCTCCTCATAACGATGAAGAACTTGAGGTCGTTGCTTTCCGTCGTGGTGAGGTGCCGGGTATCCATACCGTAGTGTATGACAGCGAGGTGGATACTATCACTATGACTCACTCTGCTAAGAATCGTCGAGGTTTTGCTCTTGGAGCTGTAGTAGCTGCAGAGTGGATGGGTGACGGCAAGAAGGGTGTCTATACAATGACAGATCTCATGAAATTCTAAATATACCTAAACCAAAACTAAAATGACAGAAAACAAGACTGGTGAAGATTGTCAGCGCGGGTTCTCCCGTAAGATGACAACCTTTGACAAGGTAAAGATGGCCTTCTGGCTGCTGGCACTGGCGCTCTTCGCCTTGTGGGCATCGAGCTGGGTTCCATTTGTATTTATGCCTTTTGTGGTAGATCTCTACTGGATGCATTTCATCAAGTGGGATTGGTGGAAAGACCTTAAGAATAGCCTCCTGCGTAACGTGATGTCGTGGATTGACGCTATTGTTTTTGCGCTTTGTGCAGTGTGGGTATTGCAGAACTTCTTTTTCCAGAATTTCCAGATTCCAACCACTTCGCTCGAAAAGACTATGCTAGCAGGTGATTACCTGATGGTGTCGAAGTATCACTATGGACCTCGTGTTCCGATGACGCCACTTTCTTTGCCACTCTTCCAGAACACCATCACGCTGGGTGGATCGAATTTCGGTAAGTCGTACTTGGAGCATCCTCAGATCAACTACCGTCGTATGCCAGGATTGACCGACATCGAGCGTTATGATATCGTCGTGTTCAATTATCCGAATGGTGATACTATCTGTACCAAGTGTGAAAATCCTGACTACTATAGCCTTTGTCGCTCTTATGGTCGTGATAAGGTGTGGAACGACAAGCGCCAGTTCGGAGACGTTGTATACCGTCCTGTAGATCGCCGCGAGAATTATGTAAAACGCCTTGTGGGTATGCCTGGCGAGACGCTTCAGATTATTGATCGTAAGGTGCTCGTCGATGGTAAAGAGTTGCCAGACCCTCAGTATCTACAGCATTTCTATCTGGTGCTCAGTAAGAATGTTATCACCGATAACTACTGGCGTCGCGAACTCGGAATCTATACCAAGGGCAATGGCTCTACTCTCAGTCCAGATGTTTATCAAATTAACGATCCCGGCGTATATGACTACCTTGGCATTAAGCCTGATAGTATATCTGGCCAGTACAAACCACTTTATCAAGTCAACATGACTCGTGAAATGGTGACTAAACTTGAAAAGAGCGGAAAGGTCGAATGGGTGCATGAGATGCCAATGGAGTGGGAACAGCCAGGTCAGGTGTATCCACAGCGAGAACTCAGCGAATGGACGTCGGCTAATTATGGACCTATCTGGATCCCTCGCCGTGGTGCATCGATTAAATTGACTGATGAGAATGTAGAACTCTATGGTCGCTGCATCCGTAGTTACGAGCAGAATCTCAAAACGGGCGAAGGCCAGGGTAATGAATTGGTGCGCACAGGAAAGGATAGCTATGAACTCAATGGCGAACCAGTGAAGGAATACACCTTCCAGATGGACTACTACTGGATGATGGGAGACAATCGTGACAACTCACTTGACTCACGCTTCTGGGGTTTTGTCCCAGAGGATCATATCGTAGGTACTCCGCTCTTCGTATGGTTCTCGATCGATCAGGAGACGGGAGAGTGGCGAAAAGATCGTTGGTTCAAGCAGGTGAAAGGATTGTGAGAAATCATAATTCATAATTGAGTATTCATAATTGGGAATTTCTGTGAAAGTATTACCTACCGCATATCTTGCTCCAATAAGCTATTATGCTGCACTATTCCACGAGCCAGAGGTGGTCATTGAGGCGCATGAGCACTATGTGAAACAGACGCTGAGAAACCGCACGGTGATTGGCACTGGACAAGGTCCTCAGTCCCTCTCGATCAATGTACAGAAGGGTAATAAACTCAAGATGCCAATCACAGAGATTCTGCTGAGTGATCATGGCAATTGGATGCATCAGCATTTGTATTCACTTGCTACATACTATGGTAATAGTCCTTTCTATGAGTACTATATCGACGAACTGAAAGAGGTAATGCTACATGGTCATGACGGTTCGCTCTTCGGACTTAACGAGGCGTTACGTCGTAAGATTTGTGAACTCATCGGGTTTGAACCTAATGTGCGATATAGTGAGGAGTGGATGGGGATAACCCAATTAGGAGAAGAGCTGGTAAGTCCGGACATCGTAATTCCAAAGTATTATCAGGTGGCAGGATTGGGTGCAGAGAAGCATGCTTTTATGCACAATCTGAGCATACTGGATTTGCTTTTTAATATGGGCAATGAGAGTATTCTGGTGCTGAACCAAATAGATGTTATTGATTGTTAGCATTTCATTGTTGACTTTTATAAATGAATCAGAATTTAACTGACATACTACAGAAAATTGGGTATCCTGAAGACCTGCGCAAGTTGCCTGTGAGCGACTTGCCAGAGGTCTGTGAGGCTATCCGCCAGTTCATCATTGAGCAGGTGAGCGTTCATCCAGGACATTTTGCCTCAAGCCTTGGTGCTGTGGAACTGACTGTAGCATTGCATTATGTATATAATACCCCAGAGGATCGTCTTGTCTGGGATGTAGGCCATCAGGCTTATGCGCATAAGATCCTTACAGGGCGTCGCGAGCGATTTTCGACCTTGCGACAGAAAGGAGGCTTGAGTGGATTCCCAACTCCAATGGAGAGTGAATACGACACTTTCTCTACAGGACATGCTAGCAACAGTATCAGTGCGGCTCTTGGTATGGCTGTAGCCAACAAACTGAAAGGTGATGAACGTAAGGTCGTGGCTGTGATTGGTGATGCATCGATCAGCGGAGGTATGGCCTTCGAGGGATTAAACAACGCGTCTTCGCACCCTAATGATCTGTTGATCGTGCTTAACGATAACCAAATGGCTATTGACCAGAATGTGGGAGCCCTCTATCACTATCTGACAACTATCACCACCAGCCAGCGCTATAATCTTTTGCGCTATAAAGCGTACAATGTGCTGAAGAAGCATAATCTGATAGGTGACAAATTCCGTCGAGCTATGGTGCGTTTTGCCAACTCGATTAAGTCGTTGGTAAGCCGTCGGCAGAATATCTTTGAAGGCCTCGATATCCGTTATTTCGGTCCAGTAGATGGCCATAATGTGGTGAAACTGGTTAAGACATTGCAGAAGATCAAGGATCTCAATGGACCAAAGATGCTGCACGTCTGCACCATCAAGGGCAAAGGATTCAAGCCAGCAGAGGATGAAGCGACGATATGGCATGCACCAGGCAAGTTCAACCCTGAGACGGGTGAGCGTATCAAAGAGAGTACTCAGGGTATGGCGCCAAAGTTCCAGGACGTCTTTGGCAAAACTCTGGTAGAACTGGCAGAACAGAACGAACGAATCGTAGGTATTACGCCTGCCATGCCTACTGGTTGTTCTATGAACTTCATGATGGATCGTTTCCCAGATCGCACATTTGATGTAGGTATTGCTGAGGAGCATGCGGTGACTTTCAGTGGCGGTTTGGCCAAGGAAGGCCGATTGCCGTTCTGCAACATCTATTCGGCCTTTATGCAGCGAGCTTTGGATCAGGTGATCAACGATGTGGCATTAACCCACCTGCATGTGATCTTCTGTTTGGATCGTGCAGGTATTGTGGGTGCCGATGGTCCTACTCATCATGGAGTATTCGATATTGCACAATTCCGAGCTATCCCTGGCATGACTGTCTGTTCGCCAATCAATGAACATTGGTTGCGCCAACTAATGTACACAGCTACGCTCAATGAAGAAGGTCCTTGGATGATCCGTTATCCACGCGGCAATGGTAGCATCGGAGGGGAAGAGCCTGATGGAACGCCACGCTGGATGTGTCCGCTCGAAAAGATAGAGGTCGGTAAGGGTTATTGCTTGCGAGAAGGTGATGGCGATACAGCTATCCTGAGCTTTGGCCCTATCGGTACAGAAGCTGCGAAGGCTATCGAGCAAAGCGGTATGGATGTCGCACACTACGATATGGTTTTCTGTAAACCGATTGATAAGGCGTTGCTCGCTACCATATTTAATAAATATACTCGCATCATCACTGTTGAGGATGGCATTGCCGACGGAGGTTTCGGTTCGGTAGTTCTTGAAGAAGCCAACCGCCAGCAATATAAAGGTCAGATTGTACGCTTGGGTGTGCCGGATGAGTTTGTGACGCATGGTGCAGTCAAGGAATTATATCATGACTGTGGCTTTGATGCTGAGGGAATCCTTGAGGTTTTGAGGTCGTAAGGTTTTAAGGTTATAAGATATGAAAATCATTGTCGCCGGTGCCGCTGAGGTAGGTACCCATCTGGCTAAGTTGTTAGCCAAAGAGAACATGGATGTTGTGCTGATGGATGCAGATCCGGAAAAGATCGCTCAGCTCACGTTCATGAACCTCATGACTATGGTAGGTAAACCCACCAGCATCACGTCGTTGCGTGAGGCAGGTGTTCCATCGTGCGACCTTTTCATTGCTGTAACTCCAGACGAGAGCATCAATATTCATGCTTGTATCTTAGCTGCAAACCTCGGAGCGCGCAAGACAGTAGCTCGTATTGATGATAAGGAGATGCTTAAGTCTGCCAGTGTTGAGTTCTATAAGCGCATCGGTGTCAGTCACCTTGTCTATCCGGAGATGCTGGCAGGTCAGGCGGTTTCGTCTGCAATCATGCGTCCATGGGCACGCCAGAGCTACGAACTATGTGATGGTAAACTACAGTTAGTGGGTGTCAAAGTCTATAAAGATGCTCCAATTGTAGGTCAAACGCTTATCGAGATTGGTAAGCGCCATCACGATCACTTCCATGTAGCTGCTATTAAACGTGGCGACGATCTCATGATCCCGAGCGCTACGGATATGGTGCTGGCTGATGATGTAGTATACTTCGTCACTGTACCAGAGAAGATTGACGTAATACGTCTCACATGTGGTAAGAGTGAGTTACGCATTCGCCGTGTCATTATTATGGGTGGTTCACGCATCGGTGTACAGACTTGCTATCATCTGCCAGCCGATCTTGATGTACTCTTTATTGAACCGAGTCGTCAACGTGCCGAAGAACTTATGGAACTCGTTCCGAAGGCGCACGTTATCCAGGGAAAGGTGGCTGATCAGGAAGCCATGACCTCAGTGCACATCGAAAAGTCTGATGCGCTGGTGGCATTGGGTATGGAGAGTGGTTCGAATATCCTTGCCTGTCTGTCTGCCAAGAAGATGGGTGTGGGTAAGACGGTAGCGGAGGTGCCAGATGTGGAGTATATCTCTTTGGCAACGAACCTCAATATAGGTTCAGTGGTCAACAAGAAAATCGTAACCGCAAGCGCTATCTACCAGCTATTGCTCGATGCAGATAAGACTAATGCCAAGTGTTTTAGCCTTGTCGACGCTGAGGTGGCAGATCTTGTGGCACAGGAGGGTAGCCGCATCACTGCTAAACCCGTCATGAATCTCTCGTTGCCTAAGGGAATCACCTTGGGTGGTCTGGTGCGAGACGGTAAAGGTATGACCGTTACTGGTCAGACGCAGATTCAGCCGGGAGATCACGTCATTGTTATCTACATGAATGAGAAGATCTCACAAGTAGAGAAGTTGTTTGTCAAGTAATGAAACATCGTACTTGAGTAAATGATAAAATGAATAATATCAACTGGTCATTGATTCGCCACATCTTCGGTGTGTTGTTGCTTATGGAGGCGTTCTTCATGGGTCTGGCTACACTTGTGGGTGTGTACTATCATTATCAGATAGGAGAGGGCGACTGGCTGGCTTTACTCGTTACTACTTTGATGACAGCGACGGCGGGAGAGGCGATGCTGATGACTAGTAAGGGACATACTCGACAGATTACTACACGAGAAGGATTCCTCGTCGTCTCGTTGGCATGGGTGGTATTCTGCGCTTTAGGTATGATACCGTTCCTGCTCACGGGGACTAGCCCAACCATAGGAAGCGCTTATCTCGAAGCTATGTCTGGATTTACGACTACAGGCTGCACCACGATTACAGACCTGGAATCGGTGCCGCATGGATTGATGTTCTGGCGTCACATCATGCAGTGGCTTGGAGGTTTGGGTATTGTGGTTATTAGCCTGGCGCTAATTCCAATGATTGGTACGGGTGCTACGCAGGTCTTTAGTGCAGAGACGAATGGTCTGGCAGTGGATAAGCTTCGTCCGAAGATCCAACAGACGGCTCGTCGACTTTGGACCATCTATTTCGGACTTAGCGTAATCAATGTGTTGCTCTATTGGCTGGGTGATATGTCTTGGTTCGATGCTGTTTGTCATATGTTTTCGACTATGGCTTCGGGTGGATTCAGTACACATTCTGCTTCGATCGGCTTTTTCCAGTCTTCATATATAGAATATGTGTGCATCGCCTTCCTGTTTATCACTTCGGTCAACTATAACCTGTTCTATTTTTTAGGTATGGGTTATTTCCGACTGACTTGGAAGAATGAAGAGTTGCGATGGTTCACCTATGCAGTTATTGGCTTCACGCTGCTCTTCATGGTACTCAATTACCTGACGTCAACGGGTATTATCGGCAATGTGACTGATCCGTCGATCCTGGGTGACGGAACGTGGGAGTGTCGGTTCCGTACTTCGCTATTCCACACTTTGACCATCATTTCTTCTGCCGGTTATCAGGCGCAGTATTTCGACTATGTAGCCTGGGGACATGTCTTCTGGCTCCCGACGCTCATGATGATGATTATGGGTGGCTGCTCCTCAAGTACGGCGGGAGGCTTAAAGGTAGTGCGATTTGTGGTATTGTTTAAGAACGCTAAACAAGAGTTTTTTCAGGCTCTACATCCGCGTTCTGTTAGTGCCGTACGTCTCAATGGCCATACGCTGCCACATGATACAGTATTCAAAATACTGGCTATGCTGAGTATTTATCTCATTCTGCTGGTTATCTCGATCTTTATACTACAGTGTATGGGTATTACATTCGACACATCCATCGGCTGTGTAGTCTCAGCTTTGGGTAATACTGGTCCTGCTTTAGGTGATGCTGGTCCTGCTTTCAACTGGGCTTTCTTGCCAGAGATTGCTAAGTGGTATCTTGCATTTCTGATGATGGTAGGACGACTAGAAATCTTTACGGTGATACTACTGTTCTCACCGATGTTCTGGAAAAAGTAAAGAAATAAACTATAAATAGAATTTTCAAATATAATGGCAACAAAAGATAAGAAATCAACTTCAAAAGAAAGTAAGGCTCCAAAGAAGCCCAGCAAGCTGAAGTCATTTTTTCAGAGTGAGCGTTCTCGTTTTATAGCAGGCTTGCTCATTCTAGTCTTCTCTGCTTCATTAGCTGTCGCTTTCCTGTCATTCCTTGTTACCGGTAAGGACGATCAGGCTCTGCTTGAAAATATGCCACTCTCTGCCATCTTCAGCACAGGCAATGGCCTGAATAACTGGGGTGGCACTATTGGCGCTTTCGCTTCTGAATACTGCATCAATCGCTGGATTGGACTCTCGGCGTTCCTTTTTGTTGTGTTCTTGTTCCGTTTCGGATATAGCATGATTCAGCGTCTGAGTCTTCGTCCAATGGTTGGTATCTTTGTCCGTACCGCTTTATGGGCTATCTGGTTCTCGTTGTTCTTCGGCATGGTCTGTGCGGTGCTTGATGCATGGTTTGACTTAGGGATGCAGTCGCAATTCATCTACTTGGGAGGTAAACATGGTTATGACTTCGCGCAACTTCTGATTGCCAATTTGGGTACGATGGGACTCATATTCGTCATCATCGCTACAGGATTGATTCTGAGTGCTTTTGTATTTACTAGTACAATGGATCGAACCCGTCGTCTTTTCGAAGTTGCTCCTTGGTTCAAGGTGCGATATAGTGATCTGCGAAAGAAGGTCCTTGAGCGTCAAGCCAAGCGTCAGGCTGAGAAAGAAAAACAGGAGGAAGAAGCTCGGCAGGCTGCTCTTCTGGCTCAACAGCAGCAAGAAGTTGAGGATCCTCAAGAAGATCCATTAAATATTGTTAAGCAGGAAGGAAATGACCAAGATCCTGAGGTCGGCACAGAAACCCCTGTTGTTACCCAGACTGCTACTGTTACCCCAGAAGTTCCTGAGGTTAATACAGATATAGTTCCTGAGACTCTTACCACTAATGACCCAACCTTCACGGTTAAGACCAATACTACAGAGGTTGTGGATGAACCATTTGCTAAGGATACTGATGATTTGCCGATGGAAGATTATGATCCTACGGCAGATCTGTCGCACTACCAGTTCCCAGGATTCGACCTGCTCAAGGCTTATGACAGCAATGTCTCTGTGGATATGAACGAGCAGAATGAGAACAAAGAGAAGATTCGTCAGACCTTGAGCGATTATGGTATCGAGATTCAGAGTATCTCTGCGACTGTTGGTCCTACCATTACGTTGTTTGAGATAGTCTTGGTTTCAGGTACGAAGATCAGCCGTGTCAAGAACTTGAGCGACGAGATCGCCATGTCTATTGCATCCAAGAGCGGAATCCGTATTATTGCTCCAATCCCTGGTAAGTCGGCCATCGGTATTGAGGTGCCGAACAATGACCCACAGACCGTCTCGATGCGAGATTGTATCGCTTCTCGCGCCTTCCAGGAGGCGAAGATGGAACTCCCTGTCGCTTTAGGTAAGACTATTACCAATGAGGTGTTTACATTCGATCTTGCCAAGGCACCTCATCTTCTCGTAGCTGGTGCAACTGGTCAGGGTAAGTCTGTAGGTTTGAATGCTATCATCACTTCACTGCTTTATAAGAAGCATCCATCACAATTGAAGATTGTGCTTGTTGACCCAAAGATGGTAGAGTTCAGTATCTACAAGCGAATCGAGAAACACTATCTGGCTAAGTTGCCTGATCAGGAGAACCCTATCATTACAGACGTCACTAAGACCGTCGATATTCTCCGTTCGCTTTGTGCAGAGATGGAGGACCGCTATGCTTTGGTCGAAGACGCTGGCGTACGTAATATTAAGGAATATAATGAAAAGTTCATACATCGCCACCTTAATCCGAAGAAGCATATCACAGCTCCAATCGGAAGCCGAGAGGGTACACATCACCGTTATCTGCCTTACATTGTGGCGGTTATCGATGAGTATGGAGACCTGATTATGACAGCTGGCAAGGAGGTGGAGCTCCCTATTGCTCGTATTGCCCAGAAAGCTCGTGCTGTAGGTATTCACATGATTATTGCTACCCAGCGTCCATCGGCTAAGATTGTGACTGGTATCATTAAGGCCAACTTCCCAGCTCGTATTGCATTCCGTGTTTCTCAGAGCATCGACTCAAGCATTATCCTTGATCAGCCAGGTGCACAGAACCTGATTGGTCGTGGAGACTTGCTCTACTCGTCAGGTAATGTTCCGGTTCGTGTGCAATGTGCATTTGTTGATACGCCAGAGGTGGATCGTATCAATCACTTTATTGCAGACCAGCAGAGCTATCCTACGGCGCTTATCCTTCCTGAACCTAAGTTGCAGGAAGGCGAGGATGATGGAGGTGGAAGTGCTGAAGTCGATTTGAACCAGCTTGATTCCATGTTCGAAGAAGCTGCAGAGATGGTGGTTGCCACAGGACAAGGTAGTACTTCGATGATCCAGCGTAAGTTTAGTATTGGATATAATCGTGCTGGCCGCATTATGGATCAGCTTGAGGCTGCTGGTATTGTGGGTCCATATACGGGTAGCAAGGCGCGTGCTGTCTTGGTTGACAGCGATAGTGAATTACGACAGATTCTGGAGGACCTCAAGAACCGATAACAAGCATCTATCGTGAAGCGAAGACTACTTTTGATTATCTTTTCCTTTCTGATAACCACGCAGTTGATAGCAGGCCCACGCTGGCGCTCGTTTATCAACTGGGTGGATAGTGCAGATATAGCTGGAGCAGATACTAGCTATGTGCGCTGGCCGAAGCAGGATTTTATTGCTTCTATCAATTCTAAGATGATCAGTTCTACACTTCATGTCCATTATCATAATCCGTCTAATAACGGGGATCAGAGTTACAACGGTTTTGTCTCTTCCGAACTTCAGACACCTATCTCTCTTAGCCTGGCTTATCGTGGTTGGGGATTGAGTTATACTCGTAGCTTTGAAAAATATGTCGATGATGAGTTTTCTTTCTCAACCTGTGGACGGAAGTATGGCGCCGAGCTTCGTTATCAGCATAGTCATTCTTTTTCGGGTACTATCGAAAATGATATGGACCCACAGCAGAACATTGATATACAACCTGGCGATATAACTCAAGAGTTGTATTATGCCAATTTCTATTATGTATTCAATAGTAAGCGTTTTTCCTTACCTTCTGCACTCTTACAGACCGTTATTCAGCGTCGTAGTGCTGGTAGTTGGTTGGCTGCGATAAATTTCCAGCGTAATATCATGAATTTTCAAGATATCCCTTTCAATAAGGTGACTTCTACAAAAATCAGTCTGGGAGGAGGATATGCTTATAACTGGGCCTTCGCCAAGGAGCAATGTCTTTTACATGCCTCTTGTATGCCTTTGCTCAATGTCTATAGTCATAACAGCGTGTATTCGGCAGAAGGTAAGGAAGCCGCTACGGAATCTATTTCACTTAATGGAAATATTCATCTCAGTTTCGTCTACAATATATCCCGATACGTGATGGGTGCCTCAAATATATATTACTTGTCGTGGCAGAATTTGTCGGACCATATCGCTGTTGTTGATTTGAATTGGTCAAGTAGACTTTTCATTGGTGTACGTTTTTAACGGAAAAGTTATTTCATTATCAGTTTCTGAAGTATTTTTTTGCTATTTCCAATAATAATTATTATCTTTGCACCAATTATAATTTTTATTGATGAAAAGATTGATTAACCAACTCAAGACCTACTATTCGTTCGGCATTTTTGTGCTGTACATTTTCTTTGTGGGAGTTCCTATGGGTTGGTATTATTCATTGTCTGAAAAGAACCTGGCAAAGAATCAGGATAAGTACCATAAACATGCTGCACATTTCTTCCGTCGTTTCATACGTCATTATCTTTGCTGTGGCACACATGAGATACGTAATCCATATTGTGAGAACTTCAAGAAGCCTGCTCTGATCATCGCTAATCACCAGTCTCTCCTTGATCTTCCGCTTACCATGATGATGTCGCCTAAACTGGTAGTCATGACTGGACAGTGGGTGTGGGAAAGCAAGATTTACGGAAAAGTGGTCAAGTTCTGTGACTATTTCCCTAGCAGTATGCCGATGGACGAAATGCTGGCTCACCTCAAGGATGTGATGAACCGAGGCTATTCGGTGGTTATCTTCCCAGAGGGTACCCGTTCAGAAGATTGCCAGATCCATACTTTCCGCCGTGGCGCGTTCCACCTTGCTGAGCAATTACGATGTGATATTCTTCCAATGGTTATTTGGGGTACGGGCAAGGTTCTCCCTAAGCAGGACTTCTGTCTGCAGAAGGGTCACATGATCCTTGATATCGGCAAACGTATAAGTTTTGACGAAGGCATCATGGGAGAGAATCATGGCCAGTTGACTCGATATTGGCACAAATTTTTCCTAAAGAGATATGCAGAACTCGAAGAGGAGAACGCTCTTCGTTGATTTCGAAGTTAATTCAATTGATTATATAATAACATAAAATATCCGAGTATGAGTTTCCTTTCTGACAAGGTTGTTCTCGACGGTTTGACATTTGACGATGTCCTTCTCGTCCCACAGTACAGTGAGGTGCTTCCACGAACCGTGGATCTCAGCACCCAGTTCTCACGCAATATTCGCTTGAATGTACCTATCGTATCCGCTGCTATGGATACAGTTACCGAGGCTACCATGGCAATCGCTATGGCACGTGAAGGTGGTATCGGTGTCATTCACAAGAATATGAGCATCGCTGACCAGGCTCATCAGGTCAGCCAGGTAAAGCGTGCTGAGAATGGTATGATCTATGCTCCTGTATGTTGCACACCTAACCAGACCGTACGTGACGTCCTTGGCATCATGGCTGAGTATCACATCGGTGGTGTACCTGTAGTGGTTGGTTCAGAACGCAAGCTCGTGGGTATCGTGACCAATCGCGACCTTCGTTTCCAGAAAGATCTCGGCCGTCAGATCTCTGAGGTTATGACCTCAAAGGATCTTATCACTACTAAGGTCGGTACTACTTTGGCTCAGGCTGAGGATATCCTCCAGGAACACAAGATCGAGAAGCTTCCTGTCGTTGACGCAGAAGGTCACCTCGTAGGTCTGATCACTTATAAGGATATTACCAAGGCTAAGGATAAGCCACTCGCTTGCAAGGACGAGAAGGGTCGTCTCCGCGTTGCAGCTGGCGTTGGTGTTACTGGCGATGTGATGGATCGTGTTGCTGCTCTCGTTGAGGCTGGTGTCGATGCCGTTGTCGTAGATACTGCTCATGGCCACTCTAAGGGTGTTGTCGGTGTACTTGAGAAGATCAAGTCTACTTATGACTGTATTGATGTCGTAGTAGGTAACATTGCTACTGGCGATGCAGCAAAGTATCTTGCTGACGCTGGTGCAGATGCCGTAAAGGTAGGTATTGGCCCTGGTTCTATTTGTACCACCCGTATCGTAGCAGGTATCGGTGTACCTCAGCTTTCGGCTGTCTATGACGTAGCTAAGGCTCTCCGTGGCACCGGTGTACCTCTCATCGCTGATGGTGGTATCCGTTACTCAGGCGATATCGTCAAGGCAATCGCAGCTGGTGGCTATTGCGTCATGCTCGGTGGCTTGCTCGCAGGCGTGGAGGAATCTCCAGGTGAGACCATCCTCTTCAATGGCCGTAAGTTCAAGGGCTATCGTGGCATGGGTTCTCTCGACGCTATGGCTGCAGGTTCTAAGGATCGTTATTTCCAGAGTGGTGAGGCTGACGTTAAGAAGCTCGTCCCAGAGGGTATCGTATCACGCGTTCCTTACAAGGGTAACCTCTACGAGGTCATCTATCAGATGGTAGGTGGTCTCCGCGCAGGTATGGGTTATTGTGGTGCTAAGGATATTCCAACCCTCCACGAGACTTCTAAGTTCACCCGCATCACCAATGCAGGTATCCTCGAGTCACATCCACATGATGTTACTATTACTAAGGAGGCACCTAACTACTCAAGAGGCGACTAATGAAAAGACTCTATACACTGATAATGCTGCTCCTTTCTGGGGCAGCATTATTTGCTCAATCTCACGAAGTTCTCATCACCACCAACATGGGTAATATGCGCATCGTACTTTATGATGATTGCCCAAAGACGGTTGCTAACTTTCTAGGCAAAGTACGAAGTGGCTACTATGATGACTCTCTCTTCGGTCGTGTCATTCCTACGTTCATGATCCAAGGAGGAGCACCGGATAGTAAGACCGCAGGACCTGGTCAGAGTATAGGATGGGGTGATGTCAGCGAAGAGATTCCAATGGAAACCACTCGTCATATCCCCAAGAAGGGAGCACTCTGTGCTCCTCATCGTGACGGTGTAAGGAAATCTGATATGTCTCAGTTCTTCATTGTCGAAGGTTATCAGATGTCTGACGCAACGCTCAACAACTGGGAGAAAACTCATAACGCTGAGGCTCGTAAGAAGGCCAAGAAGGTGGTTATGACCAAAGCTGTGGTTGATAGCCTAGATATGCTGAAGACCGTTGACGCAAAGTTGTATAACCAGTTGGCGCGTCGCGTCAATCACGACATTGACAGCATTGCTCGCTCTTATCCAGGTACTCGCTTCTTCACTCCAGAAGAGCGCGAAGCGTATACGACGGTAGGTGGTGCCTACCACATCTATGGCGAATATACTTGCTATGGAGAGGTTGTCGAAGGTCTGGAAGTCATCAGTAAGATTGCCGCACTTGAAAGCAATGTCGCCAACCGTCCTCGCACGGATGTGCGAATGAAGATCAAAGTGATAAAATGATGCTTTTATATTAAAACATATCTCCATTATAATAATAACGGACGTCCTGCAAGCAAGGCGTCCGTTATTTTATGCTGGAATGGACATTTTGCAAGCATGGCGTCCATTCCTTCTTGTGGGAACGGACGTCCTGCAGGCAAGACGTCCATTCTTTTATGCAGGAACGTCCATCCTGCATGCAAAACGTCCATTCATTCGTTTAGGAACGTCTGTTTTGCTGGCAGGATGTCCTTTCATTTATTTATTACTTGAAGATAGCACACCAGCCACCGGCAGGAGCCAGGTTGATGGTTAACATCTCAGAAGCTGAGACCTTACGGGTCACGTGTTTGTAATCTGTAGCCTCACGGTCAGCGTTGATACCATCTGTAAAGCTGTCCATGCTCATCTCTGAAGTTAGGAACTTCGAGAGGTCAAGTGTCATTGTGCGAGGTGACCAGTTGTTCATCGCTGCTACATACCAGGTGTTACCCTTGCGACGTGCGGTTGCTACGTATTCGCCCATTTCACCACAGAGAGGGACAGTCTCGTCGAAGGTAGTAGGTACAGCAGCGATGAAGTTGGTGCACTCCTGATTCTGCTCGTAGTGGGTAGGGCTGTCAGCCAGCATCTGGAGAGGAGCCTCGTAGATGACGTACATGGCCATCTGGTGTACGCGAGTACCCATGCTCATCGGATGGTTGTTATTGCCGAAGAAGTGGTCACGGGTGGCATTGAGCATAGCGCCTGGCGTGTAGTCGAGTGGGCCAGGGAGCATTCGCAGATAAGGGATTGAAACATCGTAGCGTGGCATGTCGTGCACAGGACCATTGGCATTACGCTGTTCCCACTTGCAGTTCTCCAGACCCTTGACACCCTCGAAGTTGACGACGTTAGGATATGCGCGCTGGATACCCGATGGCTTAAGTCCGTGGTAGTCAACAAGCAGATGGTGCTTGGCAGCAGTGGCTGCAATCTCGTATGTAGAGCGGATGACTTCGTAGTCATCACGATCGAAGAAGTCAATCTTAAAGCCTTTGACACCTTCAGCTACATAGTGGCTCATGTTGCGATCCATGTCCTTGATGAGGTTGCGCCATGAGGTCCAGAGGATGACGCCTACGTTACGCTCTTTACCGTAAGCTACGAGTTCTGGTATACTGAGTTCGTCGTTGCTATACTTAAGAAGGTCTTCCTCGTCACTCCAGCCTTCGTCGACGATGATGTACTCAAGGCCGTTCTTCTGAGCGAAGTCGATATAATGCTTGTAGGTCTGGGTGTTGATGCCAGCGCGGAAATCTACGCCAGAGATGTTCCAGTTGTTCCACCAGTCCCATGCTACCTTACCAGGCTTGATCCATGAAGTATCTGTGAGGCGGCAAGCAGGCGCGAGGCAGTAAGGAGTGTCTGTATCGAGCAACTGGGTGTCTGCGGTAGTGACGAGCACCAGACGCCAAGGCAATGCCTGCTTCTTCTGGAGGTCGGCAATGTAGTCAGCGCGCTTGACTGGCAAGAGGTTCAGACGATCAAAACCACCGATGATTGTTTCTGTTGGGAGTGGCGCGAAGTCTGTCTGGAGCGTATTCGCAGGGGTGGCGCTATTTCGATAAAGGAACATGCCAGGATAATCTTCCACGCTGGTTTCCATGATCACTGCTTTCTTTCCGTCTGGCAGACATACTGCGAGTGGAGTGATGGCGATTGAATCATTATACATCCCCGAGAGCTTCTGTTCGTCATAGTAAGACTCAAAGCTGTAGCTGTATTTCTCGCCACCGCGATTGTCATTGACGTAAGGAACAAAAGCCTGATGATCGGCAGTGAAGGCGAATTCTGGAGATTCCTTGACGACACGGAGAGACTTGTTCGATTTGCTGACGAGACGATAGGCGCAACCGTCGTTATAAGCACGTACGATGAGGTTGAACTCACCATTGCAATCAAGCGAGAGCTCATTGCACTCGTTCTTGACTTCAGCACGCTTATAAGTCACGGTAGGGATGGTCTCGCTGATGCTACGCTGACGAGCTCTCTGCACACGGGTCTTCTCTCCCCAGCTACCGGTAGTGGTCTGGATGCGGATAGCAGAAGGAGCGAGGACGGTCTGGTCATCGTGCATAATGGTCCAAGTGACTTTGGCATCATCATTGACTACGGCTTTGAGATGGCCGTCAGGAGAGGTTACTACATAGTCCTTGGCCTGCATGGTCATGCCAGAGAGAAGCAGGAGAGTGGATAGTGATAGTGCTTTGTAGTGTTTCATAAAATAATTGGTCAGTTTTATATTGATGTAATCTGTAAGCAAGTTTTGTGCATATTTTCCATTGCAGTTTCCTTTCTCATCAGTTCTTCAATTGGTCTGTTGTCTTTTTCATTGATAGATTTTACCTCTGAGAAACCTGCATGGAGCAGTTCTTGTGTGTTTTCTATTTTGCCAGAAAGAAGTGTGCAGGGAATTCCTAGTCTTTTAGTTCTAAGAAGTACTCCCATCGGTACTTTCTTTGGAGCTTCTGCACTATTCTTATCGTCAATATTTACTCCTATATTATATAATGTCTGTCCATCCGTCTTACCTTCGCCTGTAAGCACCAGATCAGCATCTGCAATCTGCTGGTCAAAATGTATGGTATCAAGTAGCAAGTCAACGCCAGAAGTAAGTTTGGCATTTAGATACGCCATCAAACCATATCCTAAGCCGCCTGCAGCACCTGCGCCTGGATGATGTACTAAATCTTGTGTGGCAATACCTGCTGACTCGGTTTCTCTTGCGAAGTCCCTGAGTCTTTGATCCAGTAGGATAACCTGCTCTGGTGTAGCACCTTTCTGAGGAGCAAAGACATACGCTGCGCCATCAGGACCATATAGAGGATTGCTGACGTCTGAGGCAACGATAACTTCTGCTGGCAATGGTAAGAAAGGGCGCAGACATTCAATCATTCCTTTTCCGCCATCGCAAGTAGCGCTTCCTCCAATACCCATGATGATCTTTGTGCAACCGCGGCGAATGGCGTCAAGGATCAGTTCTCCTACACCGTAGGTTGTCGTGATCATCGGATTACGCTTCTCCATCGGTACTAGAGTTAATCCGCTGGCTGCAGCCATCTCCATATATGCAATCTTACGTTCCTGCGTGGCATTATCTGAAGAAGTAGATATCGCATACTTTGCCTCAGTCTCCTGCATCAATGGATTATGAACCTTGACCGAAATCATCTCCACGTCCAAAGCCTCGGCGATACAATCCACCATACCTTCTCCGCCATCGCTCATTGGGAGGCATACGACCTTTGCATCCGGATAGCGCTTCTGCAATCCTGAAGCCGCAGCATGGCATGCATCCTGTGCACTCATGCACCCTTTGAATGAGTCGAAAGCTGTGATGATTTTCATCGGTTATTTTTGAGACATGTAAGTTTGTCCATGTTCTTGAATAAGGGTGTGAATAGCGTATCATCGCCAAAAGCCAGTCGCTCAGGATGGAACTGGACAGCGGCAATAGGGTAGGTATCGGACTCAATGGCCTCGATAACTCCATCGCGAGATGTGGCAGTGACACGAAGTGTACGACCTAAGTCCTTAAGAGCCTGATGATGTGTACTGTTGACGCAGGCATGGCTGATTTTGAGGACTTGGTGAAGTCGTGAGTCTTTATCGATGAGAATGTCATGAACACCTGCCCACTCAGAATCCGGTCGCGAGTGATTGATCAGCGGAGCGTAGCCAGCTTCTGCAAGGTCTGGATATTCTGTAGGTAAATCCTGATAGATCGACCCCCCTAAAGCTATGTTGATGAGCTGATGGCCTCGGCAGATTCCCATGATAGGGAGTCTTCGCTGCAATGCCAGCTTGAATAAAAGCATCTCAAACTCATCACGTTTCTGGTTGGGAGTTCCAGCCAGAGGCGATTGCTTTTCATCAAACCACTTGGCTTCAATGTCGCCACCTCCCATAAACAGGAGGATATCTAATCCATCAAGCATCTCCATACAGGCGTCCTCATCCATATTATAAGGAAGAACACGCACCTCATGGCCTACACGCTCTACGGCATTGACATAATTGACAGGAACGATAGGAGGTTCTTGTGGACAAGTATCTGGAAGTCCTATAATCATCCGAAGAAAAGATAATTGACCAGAATGGCCGAAGTAATACCTATGAAATCTGCCATCAAACCATACGCAGCTGCATAGCGGAACTTGCTGACTCCAACTGAACCGAAGTACACGGCAAGGATATACATCGTTGTATCCGTACTGCCCTGAATGGTACTACATACATGACCGACGAAAGAATCTACTCCGTATGTCTGGAAGACGTCAAGCATCATGGCGCGAGCACCAGCTCCGTTGAGTGGTTTGAGAATAGCGCAAGGCAAAGCCGGTACAAAATCAGTGTTGAATCCCAGATGTGCAAAACACCAGCCTAAGCCATCGGTGATGTAGTTCAAAGCTCCACATTCGCGGAAAAGACTGATGCCCACAAACATGGCAATCTGGTAAGGGATGATGGTTACAACCGTCTGGAAGCCCTCCTTCGCACCTTCGACAAAGGTCGGGAAGAGTTCGACTTTCTTTCGGAGTCCTGCCAGCAGGAACAGCATGATGGCACTGAAAAGCAACACATTACTAAAGACACTACTATAGAGTGTCAGTTGTTCCTGGGAGAGAGAAGAGAAGAACCAACCTATGCCACCAATAGTGGCTGCAGCGCCGAGGAAGGTGCCGATGATGACCGGATCGAGCAGCTTGACCTTCTGCTTGAGACAACATAGAAACAAGGCTCCGAACGAAGAGCAAGCCGTAGCCAGTAACAATGGCAAGAAGACGTCTGATGGATTAGCTGCGCCGAACTGTGCTCGGTACATCATGATCGAGATCGGGATGATGGTCACACCTGAGGTATTGAGCACCAGAAACATGATCATCGCATCGCTGGCCGTGTCTTTTTTCGTGTTTAGTTCCTGCATCTCCTTCATCGCCTTGAGTCCCATAGGCGTAGCTGCATTGTCGAGGCCCAGCATATTTGCACTGACATTCATCAGGATGCTACCTTGTGCAGGATGACCAGCTGGAATCCCCGGGAAGATGCGAGAGAAGAGCGGATTGATGAGGCGGCTGAATGCGGCAATGACACCGCCTTTCTCACCGACTTTCATCAAGCCGAGCCAGAAACTCAGTACACCCGTCAAACCCAGACAGATCTCAAAAGCCTTGGCCGAAGACGTGAACGAAACATTCATCAGTCGCGACCAGATTTCTGGATCTCCACCAATAGTAGAGATCAGGATGGCCGAGATGAAGGCCACGACAAAGAATGAGAGCCAGATGTAATTCAGCATTTTCCTGCAGCCTTCTTCAATCCAGCAATGACAGCATGGTCAAAGCCTTCCTTAGTCATCTCATTAAGTCCCTTGATGGTGATGCCGCCAGGAGTGCATACCTTATAGATCTCAGCGTCAGGCATTGAACCATTATGTTCGAGCAATGCTACGGCTCCCTGCACGGTCTGATCGATCATCTGCTTAGCCACGTGAGGGTAGAAACCGAGTTCAATGGCACCCTGAATAGCAGCACGGATATAGGCAAAAGCGTAGGCAATGCCACAAGAGGTGATGGCCGTACCTGCAGCCATGTGCGCCTCGTCGGTGACGATACTCTGTCCGAGTTCGTCGAAAATAGCCTTGACCAACTGCTGCTGCGCCTCGCTCATGGCCTCATTGAAGCACATCAGTGTAGGACTCATCTTGATAGCAATAGCGGTATTAGGAATGACGCGAGCTACAGGACGGATATCTCCAGCCATCATGGTCGAGATTTGTTCGAAGCTGATACCTGCAGCCACATTGATAATCATCGGATTCGATTGATTGATGGCTGGATATATCTCCTCTAGCACAGGCTGTACGAGCCAAGGCTTGATACAGAGTACAATGATGTTGGCTCCCTCGGCAGCCTCACGATTATTGAGGGTCGTGTTGATGGTAGGAATGTCTGCCTTCAGTTTGTCGAGCGTGGCTTGAGTATGTGCAGTGACTACGATTTCTTCCGCTTTGACAATGCTGCCAGTGGCCATACCACGAGCTATAGCGCCACCCATATTGCCGGCACCGATGATTGCTACTTTCATAATTAGAATACCTTAATATGTATATATTTCTTTGGATTAGCCTTAATATCGTTAATCAACGAATCAACATCTGCGATGGTACGATTCAACTGATCATGCAACTCTGTCGTATTGAGCATCTTGCCCACGGTTCCATCCTCGCTCTGCATCTGCTTAAGCAGTTCGTTGGCTGACTGCATGGTAGCGTTGGTGTTGGCCAATAGCTGCTTGATGTCTGCTTCCTTAGCCTGAACGCTCAAAGTATCGAGGTTGGCTGTAGCGCTCTCAAGGTTGCTCATAATACCAGGTACGTCCTTACGGAGTAGTTGGTTGAGCTGGTTGACGGTAATGTTGAGGTGTTGTGTCAATGCATTGATCTGCAATAGACTCTCCTGCATCTTACTCTCGTTGACCAGGACGTTGATGCCTGAGATCAGGGTATCAATCTTTGGCATGAGGCTGTTAATCTGGTCAACGATAGGATCGGCTTTCTCCATGAGGCTTGCCGACGCTGCTGGTGACTGAATGGTGTCCCAAGGGGTGTAATACTGAGAACTTTCTCCCATCTCAATGATTACGTCCGAAGTTCCCAGAAGTTCAGATTTGATACTTACTCGGCTGTCTACTGGAATCTTCATATCGCTGTCATAGATATTAAGCAGTACGATGATGTTGTTCGATTTTGGATTATATTCCATCGAGCGCACCATACCTACTTTGAGACCATGCAGGGTAACGTGGCTAGATACAGCCAAGCCATCGACCTTATCGCAAGATAGATAATAGAACTGACCCTCTTTGAAAGAGTTGATTCCCTTAAGATATCGCATGCCATAGAACATGACAACGATGGCGACAATGGCCCAGAAGCCAATTTTGAGTTCGTTATTGATCTTCATATTATTTCAATTTATTCCCTTCGCTGTCAAACTTGACAGGGAAGGCGTCTTTAAACAATTTCTTTACATACTGCAAGTCCTTGTTCATCTGCGCACGGGACTTTGTGTTTCCGTATGTATATTTATATGCATTGCCATCTTTATAATACTGCACTGGCGAAAGTCCCTTCAGCTGTTTCGCGTTGGCATTTAGCTCAATGTCTGAGAGCAGGAATTGGATGCGATAATATACAGCGTCATCTTTCGCTTTTGTCTCAGCAGGCTTATTCTCTGTCTTCACAGGCTTAGCTTCTGTCGTCGATGGCTTTGTTTCCGTCTTCACTGGTTTTTCTTCCACAACAGGTTTTGTAGGTTGTTCTTCCACCTCCACTGTACCTACATTGCTCAACTGACGCTTGTCCCAGTTCTTCTTATAGTTGCTGACAGCGTAATAGATGCTTTGTGCAAAGTTGTCCTGAGCTGCATCACTGGTGATGAACTTTTCCTCAGCTAAATTGCTCATGTAACCGAGCTCAATGAGTACAGCCGGCATAGGGGAGTAGCAGAGGACGAAGAGATTCTTAGGTCTGACGCCGCGGTTGTTGACATTCTTAGCATACGACGTCTTCCTGACGCCATTGATTATGGCATTGTGTACCGAGTTTGCAAACTCCAGACTCTGCTTGTTGTGCTTCTCGCGCTGCGCCTGGCAGAGGATTTTGGTCTCAATGTCAATGTCTGTATCGAAGTTGACCAATTTACCGTTGATGTCGAGGTTCTCACGCTCTTCCTCCATACGTTCCTTCAGTCGTTTCTGCTCATCCTCTCGCTTGCCTTTCTCGCCCGATACTCCGAAGACATAAGTTTCGAAGCCTCGTGCACTGGCATCAGGAGCTGCATTGACATGGATGGAGATAAACAAGTCGCCTTTAGCGTTCTTGGCAATCTGGGTGCGGTCAGGTAGTGAAGGATAGATGTCCTTCTTGCGGGTATAGACAACTTTTATATCAGAGTTGTTCTGTTCGATGAGTTTGCCGAGCTTGAGCGCCACATTGAGTGCGATGGTTTTCTCGTCCTGCTTGCATTTTCTATGAGGGGTTCCAACGTCTCCACCGCCATGTCCTGGGTCGATGACCACAGTGAACTTGTTCTTGGCCTCTGCCACCATAGGGAGTGTAAAGGCAAAAAGTAGGAAAAAGACAATCGAAATATATGTGTAAAGTGAGCGCATATGTTCAATTTTTCATTATTTGGGTGCAAAAATAGTAAAAAAATTTGTATCTTCGTCAAAAAGTATCTATTTTTGCGCCATCTTTAGAATAATTTGACAAAATTGGTTGATTATGACACTTAAATACGGTTTATTAGGCCATCCGCTCGGACATTCTTTCTCTCGTAAATTTCATAATGAGCGTTTCGAGCGTTTGTCTATTGATGCAGTATATGAGAATTTCGATCTTGAGAGCGTAGATCTCTTACCTGGTGTTCTGGCTAATGAGCCGGCTCTCCGTGGCCTCAATGTTACCATCCCTTATAAACAGCAGGTGATGCAGTTCCTCGACGAACTCGATCCTGTGGCTAAGCGTATTGGAGCTGTCAATACCATTAAGGTAAGGCGTGCGCCAGAAGGGGCAAAGACCAACCTGCCTGGTCTTTACCTCAAGGGTTATAATACTGATATTATTGGATTCCGCGACAGTATTAAGCCTTTGCTTGGAGGTGTTTCTGGCAAGGCTCTTGTTCTCGGTACCGGTGGTGCTAGCCGAGCCGTCTGTGTAGCTCTCGAGGAAATGGGTATTCAGCCCGTCTATGTCAGTCGTACCTCTGCTCCAGGCCGCTTGACTTATGAAGAATTGACTCCTGCGATGATGGCTGATTATCCCGTTATTGTCAACTGTTCACCTGTCGGCATGTTCCCACACGTTGATGAGTGTCCGGCTATTCCTTACGAGGCGCTTACGCCTAATCATGTCTGTTATGATTTGATCTATAATCCTGTTGAGACGCAGTTCCTGGCCAAGGCTAAGACTCAGGGTGCTAAGACAATGAGTGGTGGCGCTATGCTCGAAGGTCAGGCCATTGCTTCATACGAGATTTGGACAGAGGATTAATCATTTCCACGTCTGCCAGTCTCCCATCATAATGTCTGGTTCATCCTCGTCATCTGTGGCATTTTCGTTATGCTCGTTCTCAAGGTCCTTTAGGATTTCTTCCAGCGTCTTTTTATAGCCTTTATTAGCTTCTTCAAGAAGATCAAGTACTCGTAGTGCACATGCAACAGGAGGCTGGTCAATAGGGAACTTGACGTCAACGTGCATCAGGCAGGCACCATAAAGGCCAAGGCTGAAATTCATCTGTCGCTCCAGGTTTTCATTCCCGTTTGGGATATAGTAGCCTTCACTTTGCAATGGCTTAAGAAAGTCATGAAAGGTGAGGGCTTTAACTTTGCCCTCAATGCCACTGATACTGAGGGTCCACATATCCTCACCTAATTGTCCGACATGAGCTTCACGCTCAAGGTAGATCTGGCAATCAATTCCTCGGAATATATAATCCCAATGGAGAGAAGCACGATAAGGCGAGATGCTTTGATCCAAGCGTACAGGATGTCCCAGCTGGCGCATTTCCCTGAAATACCACCACCTGTCACTATTTACCTGCGAATGTATCTGCGCAAACAGGCTCATTGCCTCCATCTTCATGATGGCAGTTCGTTTTGGATCACTTAGTGCCATGTCTCTATTATCCCTAATATCCCTAATCTCTCTTTCTTATAAATACGTGCATCTTCCTGATTTCTCCATCCACTCATGATAGCACTCATACGCCTGTCTGTTTTGGCAAACCCACAAGATACGTGTTCTGAAGTGTGACGGTAGGATAGGAGCCGGTGCCTGTCCATCCGTCAAGATGATTAGTCCGTCATAATCCTGATGTTCTGCCGTATAGTCAATGATTGGTTGGAAGTTCGTACCTCCTCGGCCATGCACATTGATCTCTCTATGAGCGCATTTCATCGGTTCAATTGATCCTAATGCCGCGTCAAACTGGCAGACATCAATCTGTGTCGTTCCATATCTGAAGAGTCGGTTCACTGCCGAGAAGAAGTCCTGCAGCGCCTCTGTCGTGATACTTCCCGAGACGTCAATACCTACGAGCAGTCGAGTGTCAAATTGCCGAGTATTTCCCATCTGTTTGAAACCTGTCCGTCGATTTGGTCTCATACGGGTGAACTGTCTCTGACTGCTCAATACTGCGCTGCGGAAACCGTTCCAGATCAGGTGTGAGCTGATTCTGGCTTTTGTGCTTGCTTTGATCTTCTCTACGACGTCTGCGGGAATGGTTCCCCAGTCTGTAGTTCGCTCAATGAGTTCGTCAATTTTCTGACGCTGAAGGGAATCCTCTCGCCAAAGGTCTGCTGCATCTTTATAAGTATTATCTTCTTCCTGCGGTTGTGTATTGGGTGAAGATTCTTGCTGAGACTGATCTTGTCTTTCACTGTCTGGAGCACTAGAAGGATTCTTTTGCAGATTGTCTTCATCCTTTTCTTTCTGCTGCTCAATATGTTTAGCATACCATTCATAATACATCCCCATCGGCAGATGATAATATCCTGGTTCATGTAGTGGCAGTTTCTCCTTGTGCAGCGTGCAGTAGTCATCGGCAATCGTCACATTCGAACCAATGGCCATTGACTCTCGTGAGCAACCTTCCGGCTCTCGTTCGTAGGGATGCTTTAAGTAGAGACGGATCAACTCGATGCGCATTAGCTGCTCCAGTTCTGCATAGTTCTTATGTCTCAATACTAGCGGATTATACTGTATCTTCCCTTGGCCGCATCGCACCGCACACTCCATGTGCACATTTTCCTCCAACTCCTGCTGGCAGAAGAGCGCAAAGAAGGCAGGTTCGCGCAGGAACCAGTCATCGGAGAGCATACGGAGCATTTCCATCGTCAGAATTTTTATTGTTGGATCAATAATTACTTTACTGCTTTTTTCTTCGGCTTCGGATAGGGGAGTACCTCAGCGAGCCGCGTCACTACCGTCCTAGCCATGTTCTGATGCTCAATGTCGAGGATATAATGCTCCTTAGCACCATCGTATGGGAATCCCACCTGAGCCTCCTGCATCAGTTCTGCGATTGCCTCGTGCTTCTTGATGTAGCATTGCTCATCGCACACCAGCAGTACTGGCTTCTCGTCCACATAGATACACCAGTCTCCAAACATCTTGAGTGTCCTGATCACCCCCACACCTTGCAGTTGAGTGCAGACAAAATCAATATATTCTTGTGAACTTGCCATATTTTATTTAGCATTTTATAAACTTTTTCATTGGACTATAATGGGATCACAAAGTTTGCAGTAATAGTTTGTGCAAAGATATGATATTTCCATTAAAATCCAATGAAATAATAGGAATATTCTAAAAATTAGTGACACATAGTCCGTAAAAACTAATGATTAGTCACATTAGAACGGCAGTTTATGCATTGATAGTTTCGACATAACGTGGCATAAAGTCATGCATAGTAGGGTAGGCTTCTTTGTTTTTCTCACGCTCTTCGAGGATCTTTATCACATCTCGTATCATATAAAAACGTTTGTCCTCTTCGTCAATCTTAATTAGTAGGTTGACATAGGTGTCATTGAGCAAAGTAATACGATTCTTTGCTTTGGCGAGTTGTTCATCAGAGATTTTCAATACCTTTTGCCATCGCTCGATATTCTCGCTGAAATCGAAAGGATGGGACTTTAAGTATCTCATCACACATGCTTCGACAAAAGTCTCGTTAAGTACATACTGTGCACTGCCATAGGCTTCGTCGATATAGTGCTGTGCATTTGCAGCAAAGAAAGCTTCCATCGTGGTCTGCAACTGCGGCCAGAACTCTTCATTGAGCGGATTGCAGAAAGAGTGATTGCACTCATGAATGATGATCGGGAGAGTACTATACGTGTCGTACGAGATTTCTCCATTACTATTCTGGAGGCAACACCCCATCACCGCATTTATTATCTCCTCACCACTCTTTTCTTTCTGATGCACTGCATAGTTAGCAGGACCGATAAGGATGTTGGGATAGATATGAAATGTGCCACCCTTGCGAGGCCCGAAGAAAGTATCATACCAGTGGAAATCTATCTGGTCGATGACATGCTGCATTGCGTTCGCACATTCGGTATAGATGCGTTGATGTGCCATGAAGAAATCGTGGAAATGACTGACTTGATAAAAGTCCTCAAGGAGAGATAAGAATTTTTCCTCATTCTCCTTGCTGATATAGTCGTAATAGTCATCGAAATCCGGTTGAAGATCAGTGCTATATACAATCTTTCCATCGTTTATATGAAGTCGGAGCGCTAAGTGCATTGGGAAATGCCATGCGAATCCTCGTTTTGCCAGATCATCATGCACGAATGGAATAATAGGGTGATTACGATATACCGCGAATGTACTATCAACATCAGTAAGATAATCATCAACACCCACATCCTCAGCGTCCCAGTCATATCCGTTGACTTTGGCTAAATGTGACACAATGCTTACAAGTTCGATTTCTTCTGGGTACACGGCTTTAACCTGTGCAAATGTGCAATAGGTGCAGATAGCTGCGACGATGAGTGTTAATGTGGAGCGTTTCATTTTTTTATATGTATCTATTTTGAGACATTTCTTATTGTTTCAGTTAACAAATTATGCATCAGTTCATGAATCTGACTTAAATGCAAATTCAAATGATTAGTGTAGCCAACGATCATTGAATCGAGAGGTAATGATATTCTCGGAAAGAAATCTTAGAATGGGTTCTTCCCGAAGAATAATGTTTTGTATTTCCTCGATAGTATCGTTAAATCTGTTCATGAGTTATTTGAATTCTCTAAAGGGAACATCACTCCACACTGGTAATTGGGATCTTGGATGTCTGTGCCAGCATACCACTCCATTATACAACTATTACGGGCAATTTTGAACTCTGGATGCTGACGGAGCCATACTTCATGGAAATAGGCATATTGATCCTGAAAGGCTGCCATGCCACCTTCGAAGTGTATCTTCAGCCACTGGCCGCTTGGAATAGGGTAGAGGTTCATCCCTTCGGGAACATTACCTCCTTTGTAGATACCTCCGATGACGTATGTGAATGTCTTGGCGCTACATGCTGCAAAGTTCTCATCGGCGCAGGTCATGCAGTCATGATTAGGCAACTGGCAGGTGCAAAGTGCGAACTCTCCCACATTATTATATATAGCTGCCTGTTGGAACTCATCCGGAGTCTTGCCTTCCATATAGACAGGCTTAACGATCTTCTCTACATATTCATCCCAGAACTTCGGACATTCTTCAGGTCCTTTTTTGAATGCAATCTCACGGCTCATGCCGATGATCTGCTGATCTTGCAATGTGATTATTTCGTGTCTCATATTATCTTTTATATATAGATATTTACTGCTGTTCTGTTTTTGAATCCTCATTCAGAAGCAAACTGCTTGAACAGTTCGACCATACCGAGCTTATAAAACATCTGGAAGCGGTCAATCATCTCTGGAGTGTCATTTCCCAATGCATTCAACATCAGGCATGCGAATTCAAGTTGACCTGTTCCGTTGGCCGTCACGATGTTTCCGTCACGAACAGCCTGTTCGTTGATATAGCCAGCGTCATTTGTATAATTGTCGCCTGCCCATTGCTGTAGTTGATATAAGCCATTACCCGTATGCTTTACTTCGTTTAGGAAACCATGTTTAGCCATCCATGAAGCCGCATTACAGATAGCTCCGACAAGTCGGTTCTGCGCGATAGCTTCTTTCACAACTGGTACGAGCTTGTCAGCTTCCTCCGATTGCCAGCCATAGCCACCGATGAGCACTAAGGCGGCATAATCCTTTGGCATGGTGTCGAAGGAATAATCTGGCAGCATGCGGAAGCCTCCGATCGAACGAACAGGTTCCAGTGTCGCAGCTACTATCTTATTGGCATATTTGAGCTCTTTGCGAGGACCTACTTCATCGGTAGTGATTCCCTGTGCAAGGAAAGGTATCTCATGATCAGCATATTGATCAAGCAGAATGTAAAGTATTTCTTTCATAGTTTTTTTATATGTAAATAACATCAGACGCATCTTCAATACAGCAGCTCATGTATCTGTCCTAAATGCAGATTCAGATGATTGGTGTAGCCAATGATCATGTCCTGCAACGTCACGCGATTCCCTTCATAATCAATCCAATAATTATTGAGCTTTGTCTCATTCACTGAACGGATTACCTGGCAGATATGAAGGTTATAATACTTCCAGAGAGACAAAAGTGTGTCCCAATCTTCATGCTGATAATCCTGCAGTGCAAGCCATAGGTCGTTATCCTGTGTATAATCAGGAAAGACGAGCATCCCCATTTCGGTATTCGGCATCGAGTGACCGCATCGAGGAGCGTATTGCAAACGAACCATGCGCTGATGATTGTTGCTCGCAGAGTCAACCAGATGTCCAATGAGCATCTTTATACTACGGTTCTGGTGATTGAAGCGCGTGGTAATGATATCCTCGGAAAGAAATCTCAGAATGGGTTCTTCCCGAAGGATGATGTTTTGTATTTCTTCGATAATTTCGCTAAATCTATTCATAGGTTATTTCTTGCAAAATATTAGGACAAATTCGCTATTAATAATGATGATGGTGGTCTTTCACCGTATCATACGCGATGACCTTCCCCTCTTTGTCGAAGGTGACAAGGAATAGCACTGGCTCAGGACCAGCAATTTCACCAATCATCTTGTGATAACCCCATTGCTCTCCCCCTGTATCTCCATTCTTGAATTCAGGAGTACCCAGGAGTTTCTTGATATCAGCTTTGCTCATGCCAACCTCAACCTTGTTGATTTGTACGGATGAGCGTGTGGCGATGCAGCTTGTAGTAAAGATACTTGCGACGATTGCAAGTAGTAATATCTTCTTTCTCATATTATTTAATTAGAATCGTAGAGACAGATATACTCCTGTACCATTATCTCCAAACGAAGTCGGAGCAATGGTGAGATCCGTTTCTTTGGCAAATGGCCGGGTATAGATCAGTGCCGAACCTGCTCCGATTATGGCACCTCCCAAGACATCCCACCAGTCATGCTTGTCAGTATATACTCGTCCCCATGCCACATACGTAGCAATGGCATAGGCAGGAACACCCCATTTCCATCCATAT